>DAIOET010000472.1:0-3681 GCA_036746135.1 Cupriavidus sp. | reverse complement strand
GCATTGTAGCGGCAGGCTACAATGCCTCCATCCATTCCTACGCCCCCGTGCGCCGGAGCTTTGATTCATGCAGGACCAAATCTTGTCCTCTCAGGCCATGCGCCCGGAAGCCATCCCCATGACTGCATTCCGTTTCCGTCGCCATGCACGCGCCCTGGGCGTGGCCGCGTGCCTGGCATTGGCATCGCTGGCTCACGCCGCGCCCGCAACGGTTGCCCAGAACGATGACGAAGTCATCGAAGTGCCGGCGCCGTCGTCGGCGGCCCGTGCCGCGCGCACACCATTGCCGAACGTCGCGCTGACGCCGGACATCGTCTACCGCGTGCTGGCTGCCGAGATCTCGCTGCAGCGCGGGCTGGTGGGACCGGCCTATCGCACCTACATGGACCTGGCCCGGGAAACGCGCGATCCGCGTCTGGCGCAACGGGCCACGGAAATCGCCTTTAACGCACGCGTCGCGCAACAGGCGCTCGATAGTGCCCGGCTCTGGTCGGAGCTGGCACCGAAGTCGCCGGCTGCTCGCCAGGTTCTGTCGACGCTGCTGGTGCTGAACGGCCGCTGGGAAGACGCCGAGCCACTGCTGGTGCAGCAACTGGCGGCGGCACCCACCGGACATCGCGGCGATGCCATTCTGCTGCTGCAGCAGCAGATGTCGCGCACCAGCGATCCGGCCGGCGCGGTTGGCGTGCTCCAGCGCGTCACGGCGGGCGACACGAAGCTGGCGGAAACGCATCTGGCCCTGGCGCGTGCCCGCGAGGCTGCCGGTGACAACGCCGGCGCGCTGACGGAACTGGACCAGGCACTGCGCATCAAGCCCGACCTCGAACCCGCCGCACTGATGGCGGCCGAACTCCAGGCCGAATCGGCCACGGACAAGTCGATCGAGGTGCTCAAGCGTTTCCTGGCCAAGTCGCCCCAGTCGGTCAACGGACACATCACGCTGGCCCGCCTGTATCTGCAGAAGAACGATATGCAGGCCGCGCGCACCGAGTTCGAGGTGCTGCGCAAGGTGGCCCCGAACGATCCGCGCGTACCGCTGGCGCTTGGACTGACCAGCCTGCAGGCACGCAGCTATGACGATGCCGAGCGCTATCTGAAGGAATACCTGCAGATGGCCGAGAAATCGCCGGCCGCCAATCCCGACGTCGCGTTCCAGTACCTGGCCCAGATCGCCGAGGAGAAGAAGGATTACGCGACGGCCATCAACTGGCTCGACCGGATCGAGGACGGCCGCCTGGCCACCGCGGCGCAGGCCAAGCGCGGCCAGCTGCTGGTACGCATGGGCAAGCTCGACGACGCTCAGGCCGTGTTCGGCGAACTGCTGGCCGATGCCGAGGACATCTCCGACCCGATCCAGCGCAACCAGCGCATGACCGCGATTCGCCAGGCCGAAGTGGGCGCCCTGCTCGAAGGCAAGGCCTACGATCGCGCGCGCAAGGTGTTGGACGAACGGGTGAAGGTCGAGCCGGACAACGCCGACTGGCTCTACGAGCTGGCCATGCTCGACGAGCGCGAGAAGCGCTACGACAGCATGGAGCGTGGCCTGCGCAAGGTCATCGCGCTGCAGCCGGAACAAAAGCAGGGCTACAACGCGCTGGGCTATTCGCTGGCCGACCGCAACGAGCGGCTGCCCGAAGCGCGCAAGCTGCTGGAGCGTGCCTCGGAGCTTGGCCCGGACGATCCTTACATCATGGACAGCCTGGGCTGGGTGAAATACCGCCAGGGCGAACTCCAGCCCGCCGCTGATCTGCTGAAGACCGCGTACTCGAAGGCGCCCGAAGCCGAGATCGGCGCCCACCTGGGCGAGGTGCTCTGGCAACTGGGCCAGCACGAGGAAGCGCGCAAGACGTGGTACGAGGCCGCCAAGGTGGAGCCGGAAAACGCCACGCTGCTCGACACGCTGCGCCGCTACAACCAGAACCTGCTGCTGTCCAAATAATCCGCCTTGCGTATCATGCGTGTTGCCGCCCGGGCCTTGTGCCCGGGCGCTTCATTCTGACGATCCGCGTCTTACTGCGCCGTCTTCACGCCACCGCCGCCAAACTTCCGCGACTCTGACTCTTGCACATGCTCCGATCCCGACGCCTGGCCCTGCTCTGCGTGGCCGCCCCGCTCTGGCTTGCCGCGTGCAGCACCATCACACCCTCACGCAGTTTCGACGCTGGCGAGACCGCGCGCAGCGAGCAATACACGGGACGCTTTGCCGCCAACTACACGCGCTACGGCCGCAGTGAAGGCGTGCAAGGCAGCTTCCGATGGGAAGAGCAGGGCCGCAACGTGCGGCTCGACCTGATATCGCCCCTTGGCCAGACACTGGCGGTGGTGACCAGCACGCCTTCGGGCGCCACGCTCGATCTGCCCAATGAAAAGCCACGCAATGCCCCCGAGGTGGACACCCTGATGGAGCAGGCACTTGGCTTTTCGCTGCCCGTCTCGGGCATGCGCGACTGGCTGCACGCCCGCCCCACCCCCGGCAAGCCCGCGAGCGTCACGCGCGACACAAACGGCCGCCCCGACACGCTGAAGCAGAACGGCTGGACCGTGCGCTATGTGGCGTGGCAGGAAACCCCCGAAGGCACCGCCACAACGTCGGCACAGCCGCGCCGCATCGACATGGCGCGCGATGGCAATGAAGCGCCGCTGTCCGTGCGGCTCGTGATCGATCCGAAATCCGAAGAATGATGCAAGCAACAACCTCCAGCCACACGCTGCCGCCCGCCGAACTGCGCAACTGCCCCGCGCCGGCCAAGCTCAACCTGTTCCTGCATGTGACGGGCCGCCGCCCGGACGGGTACCACACGTTGCAAACCGTGTTCCAGTTGATCGACTGGTCGGACACGCTGCACTTTCATCGCCGTGACGATGGCGTCATCGCACGCGTCACGGATATCCCCGGCGTTCCGGCCGACACCGACCTGGTGGTGCGTGCGGCGCGTGCGTTGCAGCAGGCCAGCGGCACGCGTTTCGGGGCCGACATCGCCATCGACAAAAAGCTGCCGATGGGCGGCGGCATCGGCGGCGGATCATCGGACGCGGCCACCACGCTGCTGGCGCTGAACCACTTGTGGGACACGGCACTGCCACGCGCCGAACTGATGCGTATTGGCCTGACACTGGGTGCCGACGTACCCGTCTTTGTGTTCGGCCAGAATGCGTTTGCCGAAGGCGTGGGCGAGGAGCTGACTCCTGTCGAACTGCCGGACAGCTGGTTCGTCGTTATCCACCCGCGCCAGCATGTACCGACTGCTTCAATTTTTTCCGACGAGCGCTTGACAAGGAATTCACCGATCTCTATAGTTGCGGACTTCGCTGCTTGCACAAACAAATTCGCTTTCGGTCGCAACGACTTGCAAGCGATAGCAACAGCGAAGTTCGGCGAAGTTGCCCGAGCCCTTGAATGGCTGAGACAATACAGTCCCCATGCAAGGATGACCGGTTCCGGAGCCTGCGTGTTTGCCCGTTTCGACGACGAAGCAAGTGCGCAGAACGTGATGGAAAGGTTGCCGTCCGATTGGGATGGCAGGTGTGCAAGAAGTTTGTCGCAACACCCGCTCGCAGCTTTCGCGTAACAGGTTTTCGTTTGGCGAAGTACTGAAGTAAAGTTCGGTTCGGCGACAGACGGTAAAGGTTGTGTAGGGGAGTCGCCAAGTTGGTCAAGGCACCGGATTTTGATTCCGGCAT
>DAIOET010000471.1:0-3684 GCA_036746135.1 Cupriavidus sp. | reverse complement strand
CTGCGACGAATGGTGCGTTGCACGCCGTGAAACGCTGGGTCTGTGGATGAACGGTTCGGGGCGGCCACCGAACGGCAGCCAGGCTGGGAATTCCGCAGTACGGAACAGGCCACCTACCCTTCGGTACGAAAGAGTGCGGGTGGCCCGGGTTCTTGCACGCGCCTAGAGCGTGTACTGCCCGCTCGCTTCGGGCTGGAACGCAATGCTGACAATGGTCACGCGCTGGGCGTTGCCGTTGGGCAGGCGATAGTCGACGGTGTTGCCGGCGCGCGCGCCGAGCAGCGCCTGACCGATCGGCGACAGTACCGAGAGCCGGCCCGCCGCCAGGTCGGCGTCATCGGGGTAAGCCAGTGTCCACTCGCGCGGAGACGCTTCTCCCTCCAGCGTGCATACGACACGCGAGTTCATCGTGACGACATCCTTCGGGATCGCATCGGGCGCGACGATGGCCGCGCGTGCCAGCAATTCATCGAGCATCTCGTCGAGTTCGGCGGTGCCGGCGCGGCTGGCGATGCCTTCCAGGCGGGTCACGTCGAGTTCTGTGAGATAGAGGGTCGGGTTCTTGGTCTTTGCCATGTGTGCCTCTCGCAAAGGCGGCGGACGTGGCGTCGGTACGACGCGGACGGCAGCCGTGGGGAAATCGTTCGGACCAGCACCGCACGGGCGCTGGCAAGCTCTACAGCGGAAAAGCTGGTGGCTCCGGCCCGGTTCGGCACCGGACCCTTGCTACTTAGGAATGGGGTCGGTCAGGCCGGGAACCGGGCGGGATCAAGCGGGGCGTTGATCCGGCGGCTGGCGGTGATGGGCTGCGCCACCGTGCGCGCGCGCGCCGGTCGCATGGCGCGGACCAGAACAAGTGCGGCGGACGGAAAGTGGCGAGACATCGTGAGAATTTTCTGTGTAACGAATAAGCGTCAATGCGACGCGAACGGCCATGCTAGCACAGGCCCGCCGTGACGGCGGCCAGGACGATTCCCCGCTGACGCGGGGGAACGCCCAGGCAGTATGAGATGAATCAATGCCGTGGATGGCATTCGCATGCGGCGCCTTCGGCTGCCTGCTGCAGGTTCTGCAAAATACCGCATTCGCTGGCCGGATGCGGATTCGGGTTTTCGCAGGTATGCCGCAACGCGCGCAACTGCGTCTCCAGCGCTTCCAGCGACACACGCTGTGCGTGGATCTGCTCGATCTGGCGATCCAGCAATGTGTCGATGTCGTCGCAGGCCAGCGACGGATTGCGCTGGAAATCGCGCAGCCGGCGCACATCGGCCAGGCTCATGCCCAGCGACCGGCAGTGGCGCACGAAATTGAGCTGCACCAGATGGCCGTCGCCATAGCGGCGGTAGCCGTTGTCTTCACGCTGCGGGGCGTCAAGCAGCCCTTCGCGCTCGTAATACCGGATGGTTTCCACGTCGCAACCGCTATGGCGCGACAGTTCGCCGATGCGCATGGTCGGATCTCCGCGTTGGTTCCTCGATCCCTGTAGCAATTACAGGGTTAAGCACGCAGTGTAGACCCGTCAGGCGGAACGCGCAAAACCCGGGCCGCGCGCATGGTCTCGCACCTGCCAGTCGGCCGGGCACAGGGCGCCGACGATGACATCGACCCCGAGTTCGGGCCGCGCGGTGCCGCACATGAAGATATCCACGGCCGCATAACCGTACTCGGGCCAGGTGTGGATGCTGATATGGGATTCCTTGAGCAGCAGCACGCCGGTGACGCCGAGTCCTGGCCCGAAATGATGCAGCCGTGCATCGACCGGGGTGGCGCCCGCCGCCAGCGCGGCATCCCGCAGCACGCGCTCGATTGCCGCCGCATCCGTCAGCAACGCGGCGTGCACGCCACGCATGTCCAGCAGCAGGTGGCGGCCAAGAACGGTTGGGCAATCAAGCCGGGGCGCGTTCATCGATGTCTATATCTATTTGTGACCGCCGCCGGACGACCAGCCGCTGCCGCTCGAACCGCTCCAGCCGCGCGCCGATCCTCCCGACGCCGACGAATAGCCCATCGACGCCATCGTGTAGAACGTGACGCTGAACAGGATGATGAGTCCGTAGACCAGGAACAGAAATCGCACGTATCAGCCTTTCTTAATCGCCACCACCGCCATCACCGTCGCCTGAATCGGCATCGCCACCATCGCTATCGCGCCGCCGCGATCCCGGATCGGAGATGTAGCGCACGACCCAGAGCGGCAGCCAGAGCAGCAGCGTGCCGAGCACCAGCCCCGTGAAATTGCCGCGTCCGAAGAACGCCATCGGCGCGTTGAGCAGCCACATCACCAGGACCGTGCCCCACGCGATACGGCGGCAATAGGCCAGATCGCCGCCGGCCGGCGCATCGCGCTTCTGCTCGGGCAGCCTGCTCGCTTCCGCCAGGGCCTTGTTGCCCTTGAACCATTGCGCCAGCTGCGTGCGGCTGACCGTGGTCGAGCGCGTCCAGACGATCTCGGTCGCGGTTGCCTCGCGTGTCAAACGCCGCGCCGGCGGGCCGAACTCGGTCAGGTGCGTCACATCGCCCGCCTGTACGCGCCAGTTGAACGTACCGGCGGCATACAGCACCGTGCTCCGATACGCGTAGCCTTTCTCGTACTTCTGGCCCATCAGCACGGCGACCGATGATTGCGCGGTGTCCGGCCAGACGTCGAGCACATGCACGCGATCCCAGCCGGCATCCTGCTCCACCAGCCACATAAAGCCGGCCTGCTCGTTGAACAGCAGGTACTCGACCCACGTGGACGCCTCGTCTTCGTCATCGTCGATGCACTGGAGCAGCCCCAGCACCGCGTATGGCTTGCCGTCGATGTTGCCGATCTCGCCGGGCGTCAGGCTGGTCTTGAGCGCTTCGATCTCGGCATGCTTTTCGAGCACGATCGCCGTCGACGTCGTGCAATCGACTTCGCTGTGGCAGCTCGCACACACCACGAAGTTCGCCACGCCCGGGCGCCAGCTGATCGGGCTGCCGCAGTTCGGGCAAGACAGCGGCACCGCCTTGCCGCGATAGCGGTCGGCGGTGCGGCCGATGGCATCGGACTCGCGCAGGAACTGGGCCTTGAGCTGCGGCAGCAAAACGGCCTCGCCCTTGTAGACCGCCGGCGGATAGCCATCGGCATAGTCCAGCGTCAGAAACTTGCTCGACTCACGGAAATCGGCCACCTGCGCGGTCCAGCCACTGCCCACCTTGAAGGGCAACTCGCCTTCGCCGCCGGTGCAGCGCGCGACGCGCACATCGCTGGCGATGTAGCGCAGGTTGCCGAAGAACAGGGCCTCGCCGGGACGCAGGTGATCGAACGTGGGCGCCTTGCTGACCGAGGCCTTCTTCGCCTCCTCTTGTGGCACCTGCCGCGTGAGCATGTATTGCCCCGACGCATCGGCCAGCCAGCCATCCGTGCCGTCGTCGAAAAGCAGATACCACTCGTTCCACAAGCCCGCGTCGTAGCGCAACTGGATACGGCCCACGAGCGTGAAGCCCTGTCCCTGCCACACGCCGCTGGTATTGATCTGGAGCGGTGTGTAGTCCTCCAGCACGGCCGACATCTTGCCGATATCGCGTACCTGGTCGGCCTCGCGCAGCAACGTGCTGTGGCAATACTCGCAGACCGCCATGACCGCGGCGGACGAGCGAAAGCTGACCTCCGCGCCGCAGCCCGGACAGTTGACCGTTTGCATCCGGAATCAGCCGACC
>DAIOET010000470.1:0-3699 GCA_036746135.1 Cupriavidus sp. | reverse complement strand
ATTCGGTCATGAGCACGATTACCGCCAGGATGTCGGATGCCGAGATCAAGGCGGTCGCGGACTACGTCGCCGGCGTCCGTTAAGTCGTATCTGGGCCGCGTGTACGGGGATTCCCGCAGGGGATGAACCGGCCGCACGGGCAACAATCGAAGAGGGTGGCCTGCTTGCCAAAGCATGTCCACCCTTTTTCATTTTCAGCGCCACCACATCGCGTCACATCGACGCGCGACACTGGCGCCATACGTAAATAGCGCCACACCGGCTTTCAGGCTTTACCGCACATGTCGACCCCTTCCACTTCAGGCCTGCACCTGAAGACCCAACACCGAGTGTTGCGCGATAGCGTCGAGTTGCTGTCCTCGATGCGTTTTGCCATCACGCTGCTGACGGTGATTGCCATTGCCAGCATCATCGGCACCGTGCTCAAGCAGAACGAGCCGTACCCGAACTACGTGAACCAGTTCGGGCCGTTCTGGGCGGACCTGTTTCATGCGCTTTCGCTGCAGAAGGTGTATGGCTCGTGGTGGTTCCTGCTGATCCTGGCGTTCCTGGTGATCTCCACCTCGCTGTGTATCGCGCGCAACGCACCGAAGATGATTGTCGACATGCGTTCGTGGAAAGATCACGTACGCGAACGTAGCTTGCGCGCGTTTCATCATCGCGGCGAATACGATGCGCCGCGCGGGCGCACCGAGTCCGTGGCCAGGCTTGCCGCGCTGCTTCGCAATCGCGGGTTCCGGGTAAAGCCGGTTGAGCATGACGGCGCCACGCTGCTGGCAGCCAAGGCCGGTGCGGCCAACAAGCTCGGCTATATCCTCGCGCATACGGCCATCGTCGTGATCTGCATCGGCGGCCTGCTGGACGGAGACATGCTCATCCGCGCGCAGATGTGGTTCGGCGGCAAGTCGCCGATCTCCGGCAACGCCATCATCAGCGAGATTCCCGCCAAGCACCGTCTGTCGGCATCCAATCCGGGCTTCCGCGGCAACGCGTTCGTGCCGGAAGGGGCGACCGTATCCACTGCCATCCTGAACATCGCCGATGGCGCGCTGGTGCAAGACCTGCCCTTCTCGATCACGCTCAAGAAGTTCACCGTCGACTACTACTCGACCGGTATGCCGAAGCTGTTTGCGTCCGATGTCGTCGTGACCGACCGCGCCACGGGCAAGCAGACCGAAGCGACGATCAAGGTCAACGAGCCGCTGGTGGTGGATGGCGTGGCCATCTACCAGTCCAGCTTCGAGGACGGTGGTTCGCGCCTGAAGTTCGTAGGCTATCCGATGGCCGGCAGCACGCACGGCACGTTCCCGATCTCGGGCACGGTCGGCGGCAACGCGCAACTGAGCGGTACCGGTACCGCTGCCGATCAGGACAGCCTGACGGTCGAGTTCAGCGATTTCCGGCAGATCAACGTCGAGACAGTGACCGATGCGTCGGGCAAGGCCGATGCGCGCGGGGTGGCACGCAAGTCCTCACTGAGCACGCTCGAGCAGCACCTGGGCGCGGCGGCGAGCCTGGACAAGGACAAGGACCTGCGTAACGTCGGTCCGTCGGTCCAGTACAAGCTGCGCGACCGCAATGGTCAGGCGCGTGAATTCAACAACTACATGCTGCCGGTGCAACTCGATGGCCAGACGCTTTTCCTGGCCGGCATGCGCGAATCCCCGAGCGAGCCGTTCCGCTATCTGCGCATTCCAGCCGACGACCAGCTGAGCGTGGCCGACTGGATGCGCCTGCGCGCCGCGCTGCAGAACAGTGCGCTGCGAGGCGAGGCCGCACGGCGCTTTGCGGAAGTGTCCATGCCGGGCGCGGACAAGGAAACCCTGCGCAAGCAACTTGCCGAGAGTGCACTCCGCGCGATGGACCTGTTTGCGGGTGCCACGCGATCGTCGCCTGACTCGCCGCCGGGAGGCTTTACTGCCATTGCCGCCTTCCTCGAGAAATCGGTGCCGCAGGGTGAGCAGCAGAAGGCCGCTGACGTATTGCTCAAGATTCTCAACGGTTCGATGTGGGAACTGTGGCAACTGGCGCGCGAGCAGGACAAGCTGCCCGTCGTCCCCAACGATGCAAAGAGCGGCCAGTTCCTGCAGCAGTCGATCAATGCACTGTCGGACAGTTTTTTCTACGCCGCGCCGGTGCTGCTGCAGCTCGACGACTTCCAAAAGGTCAATGCGAGCGTGTTCCAGATGACCCGTGCGCCGGGCAAGAACATCGTGTATCTTGGCTGCCTGCTGCTGGTGCTGGGCGTGTTTGCGATGTTCTATATCCGCGAGCGCCGCGTCTGGATTTGGGTCAAGGACAGGCAGCCCGACGATGCCGGAAACTCGGCAGGCAGTCATGTGCTGATGGCGATGTCCACGCAGCGCCGCACGATGGATTTTGAGAAAGAGTTCGTCACATTGCGCGACGATGTTGGCCGGGTGGTCGGTGCGGAAGTGACGGCCGTGCCAGCCGACGGGACAGCGCCAATGGCGCCTACCGCACCGCGATCCGACGCATCAGGGGCGGATGATAAGCAGGGGCCGTCGCTATAGTAGAAAGAGAGCTTCCGGCGGCCGGGGGAACGTAACCGGCCGGCCGCGCCATGCTGACACAGCAGCCATAACAGGTGCTTCACACCGCAGAGCAGGAATGCCATGTCCTCCAATCTTCATCACGCCAATCCCGGCCTGACGCCGCGACAAAAGGCCGCAGCCAACGACGTGCCCAATGACGGGGCCGGGCTGGATGCCGATCTTCTCGAACCTTCGTTTCTGCGCCGGCTGACCTGGGTCGACTGGCTGTTCGCCCTGTTGCTGGTAGTGGGCGCGGGGTTTGCGCTGCTGCAGTATGGCCACTGGATGAACGTGTACGACAAGGCTGTGCTGATTGCCGCCGTGCCGACATTCGCACTGCTGGGCTGGCATTGGAAGCCGGTGCGGCCGCTGATGGCAGGCATTACCGTGCTGTCGCTGTTTGCCATCCAGTTGTACCAGGGCGATCTGGCGCGCGCCGAGCAGGCGTTCTTCCTCAAGTATTTTCTGTCGAGCCAATCGGCCATCCTCTGGATGAGCGCGCTGGTTTTTCTGTCGACGCTGTTCTACTGGGTCGGGTTTGCCGCGAAGTCGGACACCGGCTCCAGCATCGGCAGCAAGATGTGCTGGGCAGCGGTGGTGTTGGGCTTTACCGGGCTGATGGTGCGCTGGTACGAGTCGTACCTGATCGGTGCCGACATTGGCCACATTCCCATTTCAAACCTCTATGAGGTCTTTGTCCTCTTCTCGCTGATCACGTCACTGTTTTACCTGTACTACGAACGCCGCTATGCCACGCGCGCGCTGGGGCCGTTCGTGATGCTGGTGGTGTCGGCCGCTGTGGCATTTCTGCTGTGGTACACGGTCAGCCGCAACGCGCAGGAGATCCAGCCACTGGTGCCGGCCCTGCAAAGCTGGTGGATGAAGATTCACGTGCCGGCCAATTTCATCGGCTACGGCACTTTCGCGCTGGCCGCGATGGTTTCTGTCGCCTATCTGCTCAAGCAGCGCGGCATTCTGGCGGAGCGCCTGCCGTCGCTGGAGCTGCTCGATGACGTGATGTACAAGGCCATCGCGGTCGGCTTTGCATTCTTCACGATTGCCACGATCCTGGGCGCGTTGTGGGCCGCGGAGGCCTGGGGTGGCTACTGGAGCTGGGACCCGAAGGAAACCTGGGCGCTGATCG
>DAIOET010000469.1:0-3710 GCA_036746135.1 Cupriavidus sp. | reverse complement strand
AGGCCATCGTGCGTGCGCGTCTGGCATTCGACGCCGATCCCGAAGCGCTCCGCGCAGCGGTGGCGCAGCAGCAGGCTGCGCTCGCCAGCCAGGTCGCGCGTGCGCGCGCGGCGCTTGGCGCGCTGGTTTTTGGCGACGCCGTGCACGACCGCGTTAGCGCGTTGTGCCTTGAGGCCGCCGTCGATGGCGTGCGGGCGGACCTGGTCATGCTTCGTGCCGCGCGGGCACTCGCTGCGTGGCAGGATGCGGCGGCGATCGATACCGGTCATGTCGATGCCGTGGCCGAACTCGTGCTGCATCATCGCCGTCACGCGGACTCGCCAGCGCAGGCAGACGACGCACCTTCACCCGCATCGCAGCCGACGCAACCCAACGATCCCTGGGGGGCGTTGCCTCCTCCGCAAGCGGCTGGCATTGCCGAAGTCAAGCCGTTGAAGCCCTTCGGGAAGCTCCCGCCAAAAAAAGCCTGAGCCACCGGCGGCCGTCTGCGCAGGACCGGCACGGTGGCCATCGGTGGCAAGCACCCCGACCCCTGGCACCCAGGCAGGCGGCGCAAGCCGGCAATCCCGGCACCCGCGTGCATTGGCCGCGTACGTTGGCGGCCGGGCGCGGTGCGTCGCTCGATGCCAGTCATCTGCGGTTCCGGCATGCCGATGCGCGCGCCGGCGTGCTGCACTGCTTTGTGCTCGATTGTTCCGGATCGATGGTCCGTGGCGAGCAACTGGCGCTGGCCAAGGGCGTGCTGGCGCGCCTGGTCGAGCGGGCCTATCAGGCGCGCGCGGACGTGGCGCTGATCTGTTTTGCGGCGCGGCACGCCGAGGTACGGCTCGCGCCGCGCCGGGCGCGTTCATGGAATGACGACTGGATCCGGCCGATTGCTGGGGGTGGCGGCACGCCACTGGCGCTGGGCGCCGCACGCGCTGACCAGCTGCTGGCCACCCAGGCCCGGCGGCGGCCGGCGCAGCAGCGCTGGCTCTGGCTGCTGACCGACGGCCGGAGCGCCGAATCGCCGGCGCGGCCGGCCTGGGCCGATCACATCGTGGTTGTCGACGTGGAGCGCCATGCGCTGCCGGTGGGCCGCTGCCGTCAGTTGGCGCAGGCCTGGGAGGCCGAATATCGTACGGCCGGGTCGCTGATGATCCAGCGCTAAAGTTTGCAGGCCATCGACCGTTAGCCCATCGATAGCCCCGGAGAACGCGGGGCGGAAACGAGGAGCGGAACGGATCATGGCCTGGGACAACTTGAGTATGCGCACCCGGTTGGGCGCGGCATTTGGCGTAAATCTGCTGCTGGTGGCAGCCATCCTGGTGCTGGCGCAGGGCCAGGTTGCCGACAGCAGCACGCGCAGCTGGCTCTGGACGCTGGGAATCGTCGTGGTGGTTTTCAGCGTGGTCTGCTGGTTCCGGCTCACACACGCGATCGAAGAGCCGCTCAAGGAGGCGGAATTCATCGCCGAGACCGTGGCGGCGGGCGACCTGAGCAAGGATTTCGAAACCGAACGCGGTGGCGACTTTGGCCGCCTGCTGGGCGGGCTGGGCGAAATGGAAGACATGCTCACCGAGCTGGTGACGCGCATCAAGGCGGCCAGCGATTCGATCTCGTCGGCATCGCAGCAGATCGCGGTGGGCAATACGGACCTGTCGCAGCGGACCGAAGAACAGGCCGCCACGCTGGAGGAAACGGCGTCGAGCATGGGCGAGCTGACCTCGATGGTGAAGCAGAACACCGAGCGCGCCCGCACGGCGAACGGCCTGGCGGCTTCGGCATCGGGCATTGCCGAACGTGGCGGCACGATCGTCAGCGACGTGGTGCAGACGATGGACGCCATCAGCGCCAGCTCGCGCAAGGTGACCGACATCATCGCCGTGATCGAAGGCATCGCCTTCCAGACCAATATCCTGGCGCTGAACGCGGCCGTGGAGGCCGCCCGCGCGGGCGAGCAGGGGCGCGGCTTCGCGGTGGTAGCGGGCGAGGTGCGCACGCTGGCGCAACGCAGCGCGGCGGCGGCAAAGGAAATCAATGTGCTGATCAGTGATTCCGCGCGGCAGGTGGAAAGCGGATCGGCGCTGGTCGGGCAGGCTGGCCAGACGATGGAGGAAATCGTGCAGGCGGTGCGTCGTGTGACGCAGATCCTGGGCGAAATTGCCGTGGCATCGGAACACCAGAGCGAAGGCATCGAGCAGGTGAACGTTGCCGTGACGCAGATGGACGATGTGACGCAGCAAAACGCCGCACTGGTGGAGCAGGCCGCGGCGGCATCGTCCGCGCTGGCCGATCAGGCCCAGGCGCTGCAGAAGGTGGTGGGCGAATTCAAGCTGTAATCGGGCGTGGGCGGCTATAACCGGCCGCCCTGCAGCCAGGCAATCACCGGCGCCCAGAACGTTTTCATGAAGGGTGTTTCGATGGCCGCGTTATGCGGCAGGTTTTCGAACACCACCAGCCGGCTTGGACCCTGCGTGGCGCGGGCCAGATGCTCGGCGTGCCGGAAGGGGATGGTCTCGTCGCGCCGGCTGTGCACGAGCATGACCGGCAGCTTCAGCGCGCGCAGTCGCGCAATGTTGTCCCACGGATTTGGCAGCGCCCACGCCAACCACCCCGGCACCAGGCCGGTAGCCACGGCGGCGGAGCGCGCCGAACAGAATCCCGCACCAATCACCAGGCCATCCGGCAGTGGCCGCAGGTCGGCCAGCACATCGAGCAGCACGCCGCTGCCCAGTGAATACCCCATCACGAAGTGACGGGCCGCCTGCGGGGCGGCCGCGCGGAACTGCGCAAAAGCGGCCAGCGCATCTTCACGCAGATGGCTCACGGTGGGAGTGCCGGAGCTGGTGCCATAGCCGCTGTAGTCGAACACGAACGAACTGATGCCGGCCGCGTGCAGCAGCACCTGGACGGGTGCCCAGTCGGCCAGACATTCCTCGTCGCCGTGAAAGACGGCCAGTGCCGGCCCCGCCGGATTGGCGGCCGCCACCCAGGATGCGTGCAGGGTGCGAGTGCCGCTTTCGAACATGAATTGCCGGGAGGTGACGCCAAGATCGTCTGGCTTGAGCGTGCGACCCTGGCCCGGTACGAACGCCTCGCGCTCGATCGCTCTATATAGCAGCAGCCGGCCGACGCCGGCCACCACAGCCAGGCTTGCCAGGCCCAGAGCGCCGACAAACCAGCGCCGGAATTTGAGAGGAGCAATGCGTCCGGTCGGGATGGGCATGAAGCGTCGGCATCAGGGCGGGTGTGTGATAACCGTAGCACTTGCGAGGCGGATGGGAAGGCCGATCTGGCGTCGGGGCGCTGTTTCGGCTTACAAGAAGCTATAAAAATCAATCACATATCAGCGAAATTGAAGTCTTCTATCGGCCTGATAGAAAAGTTTTTGACCAAGATCGCAATTCTGTTCTTGATTATCTATCTACAGGTAGATAGTATTCGGGTCATGGACAGCGACGCACCGGCCGGATCGGCAAAGCAGAGCGAAACGGCCAGGCGGAAACGGTCCAGATAACACAGCAGTTTCAGTACCCGGAGGCGGTCTTTTTTTTAGCCCTGGTCCTCTATCTAGCAGTAGATAGCAAGATGCAAGACAGGACCAAAAAGAAGGCCGCTGAAATTGCAGCACAGACCCATCGCCCCGCGATCGACCACCGAACCGAGATCGCCTGGCCTTAGCAAGGAGAGCATCATGAACGCCAAGACCATCCTGACCGCCGCCGCCC
>DAIOET010000468.1:0-3722 GCA_036746135.1 Cupriavidus sp. | reverse complement strand
CACAAACACACACCGCCCCAACCTCACCTCATCACAGGAAGCGGAACAGGTTCATCTGCTGGATCTGCATGAACGATTGCTGGGCGCCCTGCAGCGCGGTCTGGCGCTGGTAGTACTCGGTAATCGCCGAGGCGTAGTCGAGTTCCGTCAGGTCGGACAGCGTCTTGGAATTGCTCAGGTCGCGGTTCTCGCCGATGGTGTCCAGCGCGTCGAGTTCGTTCATGCGCGAGCCCACCGACGAACGTACCGTCAGCACGTTATCCAGCGAGTTGTTGTTCTGGCGCAGGCCCGTGGCGATCACGTTCTGCAGGTTCGCGGCGGCAACGTCCGGGGCGACGCCCGAGTTGATCGGCTGGCGCAGCGCGTCGATCACGCCCTTCAGGTTGGCGAACATATCGGCGCCGGCCTGCTGGGCCGGTTGCACCGAGAACGTATCGTTATCGGCCGGCGTGCCCTTGATCGAGAACGATACGCCCGCCACGTTGATGGCGCCGCCGTCCACGTAGTTCGTGGCCGCGCCAACCGGGGTGCCGGTGGTCAGATCGTTGACCACGTATTGCTTGACGCCGGCGCCATTGGTCGAGAACGTCACGCTCAGCGAGTGGCCGTACAGCGCGTTGGACGGGTCCGTCACCGAGATCGAGCTGAAGGTGCCCGTGCCGGCGTTAGTGCTGGAGCCCTTGATCACGTAACCAGCGTTGGCCGTGACCGACTGGAAAATCTCCGCGCCGTTGTTGCCCGCTTCCATCTGGCGCGCCACGTCCACCTGCAGCAGCTGGTGTCCGGTGTCGCCCTGGTACGTGAGGTTGCCCGCGGCATCGGTCACGAACGGCGCCGAGCCGCTCTTCAGGCCGGCAAACAGGTAGTTGCCGTTGCCGTCATCGGCGTTGGCCATGCCCACGAGCTGGTCGTACTGGCCTTGCAGTGCCGTGGCCAGCGATGCGCGGTCGTTGTCGCTCAGCGTGCCGTTACCGGCGTTCACCAGCAGCGTCTTGATGTTCTGCAGCGTCGTGGTCACCGACGAGAGCGAGTTCTCGGACAGGCCCAGCGACGTGTTGGCCTGCTTGCGCGAAGCCGTGTATTGGCCGTTCACAGCCGTGGACTGCGATACGCCCAGTGCGCGCGTAGCGGCGACGGGGTCGTCCGACGGCGTCAGCACGCGGCGGCCCGTGGCCAGCTGCTGTTGCACATGCAGCAGGTTGGACTGCTGGCTGTTCATCGACGACAGGCCCTGGTGATACAGAGTGGAGGTTGCGACGCGCATGGCGTGATTCCTTCTTGTCCGGTAGTTATGTCAGGGTGGTCCGCGATCAGGCGATGCTGACCAGCGTGTCGAAGATCGTGCTGGCCGCCTGGATCACCTTGGCGTTGGCCTGGTACAGCTGCTGGAACTTCAGCAGGTTCACGGTTTCCTCGTCCATGTTCACGCCCGACACCGATTGCTGGGCCGTGTAGATCTGGTCCGTGATGCTGTCCTGCGATGCCGAGGCGATGTCGACCGACTTGGCCTTGCTGCCCACGTCGTTCACCAGCTGTGCGTACGCATCGTTGAAGCTCGACGTGCCGTTGATGGTCTTGGCGGTCTGCAGCTTGGCCAGCTTCAGCATGTTGCCGTTGTCGGACACCGCGCCGGTGTTGTTCGACAGCGTGAACGTATCGCCATTCTTCGGCGTGCCGTTCAGGCTGAACGTCATGTTGTTGATCGTGATGTCCGTACCCGTGGCCGTGGCGGTCACGGTCGGCGCGGGCACCAGCGGAGCGTTGGTGACGGAATCCAGGATCACGTAGGCGCCCGGTGCGGGCGCGGCATTGAATGTGACCTTGACCGGATTGGTCATCGGCGTGAAGCCAGGCGCCACATTGGTCAGCGAACCCTTCACCGTGCCGGTGTTCTGGGTGCTGGCATCCACGCGCGCCGGCGATGCCGCCGCGATCTTGGCCGGGTCCGTGATGAGGGAATTGAAGCTCGACGCCACGTTGCGCGTGGGCTGGATCTCGAACGAATCGTTCGGATTCATCGCCGCGCTCAGCGTGATCTGCATACCGTCGGCGGTGAAGGTCGGCAATGCCGGCCCCGGGAAGCTCTGCACCACCACGTTGTCGGTCTTGCGCGTCAGCGAGTACTGGCCGCCCACGAAACTCAGCGTGTAATCGCTCGTCGTCAGGTTGCCGGCGTTGGTGACCGTCGCGGTGGCCACGGCGGTCGACGTATTGTTGCTGTTCGCGTAGACCACCGGCGAACCCATTGCGAACATGTTCGTGCCGACGGCGCCGTTCAGGTCGATACCCAGCTTGTGCTGGGCGTTGAACGTCTGGCCGATGGCCAGCGAAATGCGGCCGATGGCGTTTTGCGCGGTGTCCAGCGACTCGCTGCGGAAGCGCAGCAGGCCGCCGATCGAACCGCCCGTGACCGCGCCGGATTCGGCTTCGATCGAATTGCCCGTACCCGGAATCGTGTAGGCGATGACGGTGCGGCTGGGGTCCGCCGCGGATGCCACGGCCTTGATATCGTAGGCGTCACCGCCCATCACCAGCGGCTGGCCATTGCCGACGAACACGTTGTACGTGCCGCCGTCCTGCACCACCACCTTGGCGCCCACCAGTTCGGTGAGCTTGGCCACGGCCTGGTCGCGCTGGTCCAGCAGGTCATTCGGCGCATGGCCACCGGCTGCGGCGGTCATACGCGAGATTTCCTGGTTCAGGTTGGCGATCTGCTTCGTGTAGTCGTTCACCTGCGTGACCGACGACTGCAGCTGCGTATTGATGCCGTCCTGCAGTTGCTTGAAGTAGTCGCTCGACGACTTGATCTGGCCAGCCAGTGCCTGGGCGGACGAGATCAGACCCTGGCGCGTGGCCGGGTCCGACGGGGTGTCCGACACAGCCTGCACGGCGGCGAAGAACTTCTGCATCAGCGGTGCCAGGCCGCCCTTCTGGTCGGCCAGCAGGTTGTCGATCTGGCGGATCTGGTCCGAGTACGTCGACAGGTCATAGCTGGACGACGTAGCGCCACGCAGCTGGCCGGTCAGAAAGCCGTCGTACACGCGCTGCACGGTGATCGTGTTCGAGCCCTGGCCGTAGAAGCCTGCTCCGGTGGCCTGGCCGCCGGCGGACGCAATGATCGTGTTTTGGCGCGTATAGCCCGCGGTGGCCGCGTTGCTGAAGTTGTGGCCGACCGTGGTAAGGCCGTTCTGGGCAACGTTCAGGCCCGACAGACCGATATTAAACAGAGACATGTTTGTCTGACTCCGGATCGAATGGCTAGCCAGCGGCACACGGCCGACGGCGGTGGATGTGCTGAATAACGGCAGGCAAGGGGGGCGACTTTAGCGCTGAAAGCACTTGGAAAATGCCCGTGTTGTGAGCGCGTACTCTCGCGGAAATTCCCTCCACAAAAGCCAATAGCGCGACTGAACGATCATCGCGCTACACAGGTTCACCGATTGTTTTCCGCCCTCTCCCACACGGTGGGAAAGGGGTTGGGGAAGCGCGTGCTGAATTTCAGGTTGCGATGGTCGCGTCCTGAGCCGCCAGCCCTCTCCCCGGCCCTTCTCCCTCACGCGGAAGAAGGGAGCAAATCAACCGCCAGTCCTCAGGTCGACACCTTCTTCATGATCCGTACCAGCTTCTCGCCGTACGCCGGATCGGTGGCATACCCCGCGCGCTGCAAGCCGTGCGCGGCTTCCTCGGCGTTCGAGGCGGTCACCACGCCCGCGTAGCGCGGG
>DAIOET010000467.1:0-3738 GCA_036746135.1 Cupriavidus sp. | reverse complement strand
ATCGTGCTGCTGACGTTCGGCCTGGTGATGGTCTATTCGGCATCGATCGCGCTGCCCGACTCGCCGCGCTACGCCAACTACCGCGAGGTGCATTTCCTGATGCGCCACGCGTTTGCATTGTTCATCGGCCTTTCGATGGGACTGGTGGCATTCCAGATCCCGGTCAAGGTCTGGGACAAGTACGCGCCCAAGCTGTTCATCATCGCGCTGGTCCTGCTGGTGCTGGTGCTGGTGCCGTTCGTCGGCAAGGGCGTGAACGGTGCGCGGCGCTGGATTCCGCTGGGCGTCATGAACTTCCAGCCGTCGGAACTGATGAAGCTGGCCGTGGTGCTGTATGCGGCCAACTACACGGTACGCAAGCAGGAATGGATGCAGACGGTGTCCAAGGGCTTCCTGCCGATGGGTGTGGCCGTGGTGGTAGTCGGCATGCTGCTGCTGCTCGAACCGGACATGGGCGCCTTCCTGGTGATCGCGGCCGTGGCAATGGGCATCCTGTTCCTGGGCGGCATCAACGGCAAGCTGTTCGCCGGGCTGGTGGGCGTGGCCGTCGGCGCGTTCGCGCTGCTGATCACGGCTTCTCCGTGGCGCCGCGAGCGGATCTTTGCGTACCTGAATCCGTGGGAAGAGAGCAACGCGCTGGGTAAGGCTTACCAGCTCACGCACTCGCTGATCGCTTTCGGGCGTGGCGAATGGAGCGGCGTGGGCCTCGGCGGCAGCATCGAGAAGCTGCACTACCTGCCCGAGGCGCATACCGACTTCATCCTGGCGGTGATCGGCGAGGAATTCGGCTTTATCGGCGTGCTCGTGATGATCGCGCTGTTCTACTGGCTCGTGCGCCGCTGCTTCAACATCGGCCGCACGGCGCTGCAGCTGGATCGCACGTTCGCCGGACTGGTGGCCCAGGGCATCGGTGTCTGGATCGGCTGGCAGACCTTCATCAACATGGGTGTGAACCTGGGCCTGCTGCCCACCAAGGGGCTGACGCTGCCGCTGGTGAGCTACGGCGGGTCGGGCATCCTGATGAACTGCGTGGCGCTGGCGATTGTCCTGCGCGTTGACTATGAGAATCGGGTGCTGATGCGCGGGGGGAAGGTATGACCACGCATCGTATCGCAAGGGGTATCGCATGACCGACCGCACGCTGCTCGTCATGGCTGGCGGCACCGGGGGACACGTGTTCCCGGGGCTGGCGGTCGCGCGCGCGTTGCGCGACGAGGGCTGGCGCGTGGTCTGGCTGGGCAACCGGTCCGGCATGGAAGCCACGCTGGTGCCCAAGCACGACATCCCGATGGAGTACATCCAGTTTGGCGGTCTGCGCGGGAAGGGGCTGGTCACCAAGCTGCTGCTGCCGCTGAACCTGCTGCGCGCGTTCTGGCAGAGCATCGGCGCGCTGCGCCGCGTGAAGCCGGATGTGGTGCTCGGCATGGGCGGCTACATCACGTTCCCGGCCGGGATGATGGCGTCGCTGCTGGGCCGCCCGTTGGTGCTGCACGAGCAGAATTCGATCGCCGGGCTGGCCAACAAGGTCCTGGCCAAGGTGGCCGACCGTGTTCTGTGCGCGTTCCCCGATGCGCTGCCGAACAGCGAATGGACCGGCAATCCGGTGCGCGCCGAACTGGCGACGATCCCCGAGCCGACGTCGCGCTACGACGACCGCACCGGACCCCTGCGGATTCTGGTGGTGGGCGGCAGCCTGGGTGCGGCCGCGCTGAACGACGTCGTGCCGAAGGCGTTGGCATTGCTGCCCGAGGCCACCCGGCCGACGGTGAAGCACCAGGCCGGCGCCAAGCAGATCGACCAGCTGCGCGCGAATTACGCGGCGGCGGGCGTGGCCGGCGAGACCGTGCCATTCATCGACGACATGGCGGCGGCTTATGCCGACGCCGACCTGGTCATCTGCCGCGCTGGCGCGATGACGGTTTCGGAAGTGGCGGCCGCGGGAGTGGCTGCTCTGTTCGTGCCGTTTCCGCACGCGGTGGACGACCACCAGACCACCAACGCGAAATTCCTGTCGAAGCAGGACGCCGCGTTGCTGGTGAAACAGAGCGAACTGACCGCGGAAGGCCTGGCACAAATGATCGCCAGCCTGGACCGTGGCCAATTGAAGGACATGGCGCGCGCTGCGCGCAACCTGGCCAAACCTGAGGCAACCCGGCGCGTCGCCGAGATCTGCCGCCAGATGGCCGGGGATAAATGAAGCAGATTCAATGAAGCATATCGTCAAAAACATCCATTTCGTAGGTATCGGCGGGGCCGGCATGAGCGGCATCGCCGAGGTCCTGCTGAACCTGGGCTACAAGGTCTCGGGCTCCGACATGGGCAGCAACGCTGCCACGCGGCGCCTGGCCTCGCTCGGCGCGCGCGTGTGCCACGGCCATGATGCCGCCAACGTGGAAGGCGCCAACGCCGTGGTGGTGTCCACCGCGGTGACCAACGACAACCCCGAGGTACTGGCCGCGCGCGCCAAGCGCATTCCGGTGGTGCCGCGCGCCGTGATGCTGGCCGAGCTGATGCGCCTGAAGCAGGGCGTCGCCATTGCCGGAACCCACGGCAAGACCACCACCACGAGTCTGGTGGCCTCGGTACTGGCCGAGGGTGGGCTCGATCCGACCTTCGTGATCGGCGGCCGTTTGAATTCGGCCGGCGCCAACGCCCGCCTGGGCACCGGCGACTTCATCGTGGCCGAGGCCGACGAGTCCGATGCGTCGTTCCTGAACCTTTTCCCGGTGATGGAAGTCATCACCAACATCGACGCGGACCACATGGACACCTACGGGCATGACTTTGCCCGTCTCAAGCAGGCGTTCGTGGAATTTACCCAGCGCCTGCCGTTCTACGGCATCGCCGTGGTCTGCGTCGACGACCCGAACGTGCGCGAGATCATGCCGTTCGTGTCCAAGCCGGTGGTGCGCTACGGCTTTGCCGAGGACGCCCAGATCCGCGCGATCAATGCCCGCGCCGTGGACGGCCAGATGCATTTCACCGTGCTGCGCCAGCTCAACGGCCATGCCGAGCCGCCGCTGGACGTGGTGCTGAACCTGCCCGGCGTGCATAACGTGCAGAACGCGCTGGCCGCCATCGCCATCGCCACGGAACTGGAAGTGCCGGACGCCGCCATCGTCAAGGCGCTGCGCGAATTCCACGGTGTAGGCCGCCGCTTCCAGCGCTACGGCGAAGTGGCCACGCCCGATGGCGCCGGCACGTTCACGCTGGTGGACGACTACGGCCACCATCCGGTCGAAATGGCCGCCACGCTGGCCGCCGCGCGCGGCGCGTTCCCGGATCGCCGCCTGGTGCTGGCGTTCCAGCCGCACCGGTTCACGCGCACGCGCGACTGCTTCGAGGACTTTGTGAAGGTGCTCGGCACCGTGGACGCGCTGTTGCTGGCCGAAGTCTATGCCGCCGGCGAGGCCCCGATCGTGGCCGCCGACGGCCGTGCGTTGACCCGCGCGCTGCGCGTGGCCAACAAGGTAGAACCCGTTTTTGTGGAACAGATCGAAGACATGCCCCAGTCGATCCTGAATGCCGTGCGGCCCGGCGATGTGGTCGTGACGATGGGCGCCGGCACGATCGGCGCCGTACCGGGACAACTGGTGTCGCACCAGGCAGGAGGTCAGCAATGAGCTTCGTGACCCATCCCAATATCGATCCGAAGTCGCTGGGCAAGGTTGGCGTGCTGCTGGGCGGCCGCTCGGCCGAGCGCGAGATCTCGCTGATGTCCGGCAACGGCGTGCTGGC
>DAIOET010000466.1:1613-3749 GCA_036746135.1 Cupriavidus sp. | reverse complement strand
GAGCGCGCGGTCAAGCGCCGCAAGCACCGCCCGATCATGATGGTCGACCTGGCCGTGCCACGCGATGTGGAACCCGAGGTGGCGCGCCTGAACGACGTGTTCCTTTACACCGTCGACGACCTGGGCGCCGTGGTGCGGGAAGGCAATGCGCTGCGCCAGGCCGCCGTGGCCCAGGCCGAAGCGATCATCGAATCGCGCGTGCAGAACTTCATGCACTGGCTGGAAACGCGCAGCGTGGTGCCTGTGATCCGCGACCTCCAGGCCAGCGGCGAAGCAATTCGCCAGGCCGAACTCGAACGCGCACGCAAGATGCTGGCGCGTGGCGATGATCCCGCCGCCGTGCTCGATGCATTGTCCGGCGCGCTCACGCGCAAGTTTCTGCATGGCCCCACGCACGCACTGAACCACACCCAGGGCGAAGACCGCGAGGCGCTGCTGCGCCTGGTGCCGGGCCTGTTCCGCCACAGCAGTCACTCCGAGCGCTAGCCGCGCCGTCCATGCCGCGTTGGCGTCCGCCAGCGCCGTCGGGCATCCGTCCGCCGATCCGCGCCGTGGAATATCCACCGCGTCCCCAGCATTCCGATTCCGCTACCGATGAAACCCAGCATGCTCCACAAGCTCGACCAATTGGCCGAGCGGCTCGACGAAGTCAACGCCCTGCTTGCCAGCGAAAAGGCAACGGCGGATATGGACCAGTATCGCAAGCTGTCGCGCGAACATGCCGAGCTGTCGCCGGTGGCCGAACAGTACGGCCAGTACCGCCAGGCGCAGGAAGACCTGACCACGGCGCAGGCACTGCTCGACGATCCCGAGATGAAGGAGTTCGCCGCCGACGAAATCGGCACGGCACGCGAGCGCCTGGAAACGCTGGAAAAGTCGCTGCAGACGCTGCTGCTGCCCAAGGACCCCAACGACGACCGCAACCTGCTGCTGGAAATCCGCGCGGGCACCGGCGGCGAGGAAAGCGCACTGTTCGCGGCGGACCTGCTGCGCATGTACACGCGCTACGCGGAGCGCCAGCGCTGGCAGGTGGAAATCATGAGCGAGTCCGGCTCCGACCTGGGCGGCTACAAGGAAGTCATCGTGCGCATTGCCGGGGCTGCCGCGTTCTCCAGACTGAAGTTTGAATCGGGCGGCCATCGCGTGCAGCGCGTACCCGCCACCGAGGCACAGGGCCGCATCCACACTTCGGCCTGCACCGTGGCCGTGATGCCCGAAGCCGACGAGGTGGGCGAAGTCGAAATCAACCCGTCGGACCTGCGCGTCGATACGTTCCGCGCGTCGGGCGCCGGTGGCCAGCACGTGAACAAGACCGACTCGGCCGTGCGCCTGACCCACCTGCCCACGGGCATCGTGGTCGAATGCCAGGACGATCGTAGCCAGCACCGGAACAAGGAAAAGGCCATGAAGGTGCTGGCCGCGCGGATCAAGGACGGGCAATTGCGCGCGGCTCAGGCCAAGGAGGCCAGCACCCGCCGCAACCTGATCGGATCGGGCGACCGCAGCGACCGCATCCGCACGTACAACTTTCCGCAGGGGCGCGTGACGGATCACCGCATCAACCTGACGCTCTACAAGATCGACATGATCATGGACGGCGATCTCGACGAGCTGGTTTCCACGCTTGCCGCCGAACATCAGGCCGACCAGCTTGCCGCGCTTGGCGAGGACGCCTGACAAACGCCCACCGGTGGAAGTTTGTAACCGAGGTAAATGCTTGAAACAGCACTGGCTTGTAAATATGCGCTGTCTATAATCGATTTCGACCGGACCACCCCAATGCGTCACTTTTGAAGTAACCGGCACGCAGGGGGAATCGAAGTCTGGATGGATGTCACTCCTCTAACAGACACACAAGGACGAAATCATGAACAAGCTGCTCGCCGTACTGATGCTCACCGCCGCCATTTCCGTCGCCGCCTGCGGCAAGAAGGAAGAGGCACCGCAAACCAGCGCTGACAGCGCCATGCAGAACGCCGCCGAATCGGCCAAGGCTGCCGCCAGCGACGCCGCCGCCGCGGCTTCGAACGCCGCCGACGCCGCCAAGGCCGCCGCAAGCGGTGTTGCCTCGGACGTCTCCGCCGCCGCCGACAAGGCCCGCGTGGATGCCGGCAACGCAATGGCCAACGCCAAGGA
>DAIOET010000466.1:0-1513 GCA_036746135.1 Cupriavidus sp. | reverse complement strand
GTCAACAAATAATCGCTCCACCCAGGCGCACGCGCTAATGCAGGCCGGAATCGGCTTACACTAGGCGCCTGAAAAGCAGAGCCGCGCAAGAACCCCGTCAGGCCCACGCCCGACGGGGTTTTTTGCGAGCTGGCCGCTGGATTCCACGTCACGCCGATGTCATCGACCCCCACGGGCGACCTGCCGCCCCTCCCCTCCACGCCCACGCTACGCGAGGCGCTGACGCTTGCCGCCATGACCGGGCTGCCCGCGCTGGAGGCTCGCATGCTGCTGTCACACGTCACCGGGTTCACGCGCACGCAGTTGATTACGCGCGACGCCGATCCACTCAACGAAGCCCAGCGCGATGCGTTTTCCACACTGCTCGCGCGCCGGCTGACCGGCGAACCGATGGCCTACCTGCTGGGCGAACGCGAGTTTTTTGGCCGCACGTTCCGGGTCACGCCCGATGTGCTGATCCCGCGCCCGGACACCGAAGTGGCCGCCGAGGCATCGCTGGCCCGGCTCGCCGGCATCCATGCGCCACGGGTGCTCGACATGGGCACCGGCTCGGGCATCCTCGCCGTGACCATCGCCCGCGAGCGGCCCGATGCGGAGGTCTGGGCCACCGATATCTCGCGTGGCGCGCTGATGGTGGCGCAGGACAACGCCCGCGCCCTGCAGGCCGACAACATCCGTTTTCTGGTATCGGACTGGTATCAGGCCCTGCCACCTGGGCAGCACTTTCATTTGATCGTGAGCAATCCGCCCTATATTGCCGCTGGTGATCCACATCTTGCCGAGGGCGACCTGCGTTTCGAACCGATCGATGCGCTGACCGACCACGAGGACGGCCTGGCGGACCTGCGCGCCATCGTGGCCGGCGCCACGGAACGTCTGCTGCCGGGCGGCTGGTTGCTGATGGAGCATGGCTATGACCAGGGCTACGCCACGCGCCATCTGCTGACCACGGCCGGCTTTGCCGAGGTCTTTACCGCACGCGATCTCGGCGACAACGAGCGCTGTAGCGGCGGTCGGCTGCCGGGCGAGTTTCCGGGGCGATAACCCTACCTGATGCCGGAGCGCGATTCCGGTAAAATCCGCTGATCCCCCATGCAACCGGAACGTTTTCATCATGAGTGACGTACAACAGAAGATCGACCAGATCGTAAAGGGCAGCCCTGTGGTGCTGTTCATGAAGGGCACCGCGCAGTTCCCGATGTGCGGTTTCTCGGGCCGTGCGATCCAGATCCTGAAGGCCTGCGGCGTGGACGCGCCGACCACGGTCAACGTGCTCGAAGACGACGGCATCCGCCAGGGCATCAAGGAGTATGCGAACTGGCCGACGATTCCGCAGCTCTACGTGAATGGCGAGTTCGTCGGCGGCTCGGACATCATGATGGAGATGTACCAGAACGGCGAGCTGCAATCGCTGCTGAAGGCCTGAGCCTTTCTGGAACCATCATGCCCGTGAATCCAGGCGGCGTGCCGCAACGGCTGATCGTCGCCATCACGGGCGCCACCGGCGCCATCT
>DAIOET010000465.1:0-3750 GCA_036746135.1 Cupriavidus sp. | reverse complement strand
ACCGAATTCCGGCGCTTTCGCCCGATCTCCGGAATGGACGCAAGAGGTTTCACCTGTACTTCAGTCGTCATTACCACTCCTTTTTTTGGAAATTCGTCTGATATTTCCGAAAAGAAATAATGCCGGGTACGTTTTCTTAAAACTGTCTTTAGTTATTTCTAATCCACCGTGGATTTTGCTTCAGCGGAACGCCGGCACTCGGTGCGTGTCCAGTCCAGGTTCCGAAGCGCGTCGAGGTTCAGTACGCCGGCGACGCGCATTTCCCGGAAGACTCCGGCATGCGCCCATTCCTGGAAGCGCCGGTGTACGGTACTGCCCGAACTCAGGCGCCCATGATGGTCGAGCGCCTTCCAATGACAGCGCGAGCGCAGCACAAGCAGAATCGCGTCCATGATGATGCGATCGTCGATGCGTGGGCGATGGTTGACCGCTTTGCCCCGCGACGCCGAGCTTGCGGGCAGGAATGACTTGACCTGGTTCCACAGGGCATCGTCCATCCGCCAGTCGTCGTCGCAAACCAGATATCGCATGCACTCGCTCGTTGAGGAGCCGGTGTGATACACCGGATCACTGGAACAGCGAGGCTAGCATTCGACCATCCGATATTTGTCCCAAAACTAAAATTTTTGAGAACAATCAAAATACGAAAATTACTAGAGGATTGGATTCGTATTTATGGGATTTTTCTTATCCATTTTGAATGACGACCGATACGCCGTGTGCCGTCGTCTGACGCATGCGCATTGACGGCGGCAGGCGCATGACCGACCATGTCGACTGGATGCCACGGCCACAGGGGGGACTCGCATGGCGCTGGACGATTTCCGCATCACTTCGGGCAAGCAATTCAAGCTTGCCGCGTTCGACGCCGGCAGCAAGCCGCTGTCCACCGGCAACAAGACTTCCGACAACACCCACCTTGCCGAGCTAAGCACCCAGCTCGACGCCGTGCAGGACATCTTCTACGCCGAGCACAAGCACAAGCTGCTGATCGTGCTGCAGGGCATGGACACCAGCGGCAAGGACGGCACCGTGCGATCGGTCTTCCGCAGCTTCGATCCGCTGGGCGTGCGCGTGGCCAGCTTCAAGGCGCCCACGCCCGAGGAACTGGCGCGCGACTACCTGTGGCGCGTGCATGCCCAGGTGCCACGCAAGGGCGAGATCGCGATCTTCAACCGTAGCCACTACGAAGACGTGCTGATCACGCGCGTGCACGGCTGGATCGACGACGAGGAATGCAAGCGGCGCTACCGGCAGATCCGCGAGTTCGAGCAAATGCTGGTGGAAACGGGCACGACGATCATCAAGTGCTTTCTGCACATTTCGAAGGCCGAGCAGAAACAGCGGCTAGAGGAACGGATCGCCGATCCACAGAAGCACTGGAAGTTCGACATGCAGGATCTGGCCGAGCGGAAATTCTGGAAGCAGTACCAGGACGCCTACGAGGACGCCATCGCCGCCACGGCAACACCCGAATGCCCGTGGTTCATCGTGCCGGCCGACTCGAAGAGCCACCGCAACCTGATGGTGGCGGAAATCCTCAAGGCGACGTTCGACAGGATCAAGCCCGACTACCCGCCGCCAAAGCCGGAGCTGGCCAAGGTCGTCGTCGAATGATGGGGGGCCGGGTCAGGCGTCGCCGTTGCCGCGATGCACGTCGTGCGTGACAAACGGCCGTTCGGGACCCGGCATTGCCAGCCAGTGCGGATGCTTGAGCGTGTCGCGAATATCGTCGAGTCCGCTTGACCAGTGTTCGTGCATCGTCAGCACGCCGAACTGGTAATCCTTGGCGCTGCCTTCGAAGGTCTTGTCGCGGTAGATCAGCTGGATCACGTTGCGGCGCGCGTCGCAGGCGTGATCGGCCGCGCGCTTGTACCACGGATCGTCGCGCTTCGACGGCGGCACCAGTGCCATGAGTTCGCTCAGCATGCGGCGGTAGTTCTGCTGCTCGCGCATGTAGTCGGTAATGGCCCGCGTGCGGCTGGAATACTGGATGTCCTTCTGGCGCTCGGCCACGTCCAGCAGGTTATGCGGCAGCTTGCCGCGCGCACTCCACAGGTCCACCTGAAAGATCAGCGCGTCGCGCCGCGGCTGGGCCGTCAGCACTTCCTGCAACGGGGTGTTCGAGACCAGGCCGCCATCCCAGTAATACTCGCCATCGATCTCGACGGCCGGAAATCCGGGTGGCAACGCGCCCGACGCCATGAAATGCTCGGCGCGCAGCGTCATGCGCGTGTTGTCGAAGTACGCAAAGTTGCCGGTGCGCACGTTGACCGCGCCCACCGACACGCGCATTTCCTTGGGCCGGTTGATGCGATCGAAATCGACAAAGCGCTCCAGCGTGGCCTTCAGCGGCGCGGTGTCGTAGTAGCTGGCGCTGCCCGGATCGTCGAAACGCGCCCAAAGATCGGTGATGGCGCGCGGAGAGAAAAACCCGCGCTGGCCTTCCAGCAGCGCGCGCGTGGCGTTGAAACTGTCGAACCAGATGCGCATCGGCTCCGGCCATGTTGGCGCGGCCTCGGTCAGCAGGTCCAGCGGCAGGCCCGGCAGCCAGGGCTGGGCACAGATGTACTCCCAGAACGCGCGCAGCTGCGCGACGCGAGTTTCCGGCGGATTGCCCGCGATGACCGCCGCGTTTAGCGCGCCAATCGATATCCCGGCAATCCAGTTCGGATGAATGCCGCCTTCAGCCAGCCCCTGGTAGACGCCCGCCTGGTACGAACCCAGCGCTCCGCCCCCCTGAAGTACCAGCGCGCGGATGGTATAGGCCTCGTGCGCCGCACCCTGGTGGGGCGGTGCATCGGGCGCGCAGTGCTCAAGCGGCGGTGCCTTGCGGCTGCCCGCCGATCCCCTGGCCTTGGCCGGTGTCGCGGCATCGGCCGCTGAATCCTGCGGCGGCGCGCCCTGCTCGCCAATCTCGCGCTTGATCGCTTCCTTGTCCTGCCGCCGCTTTTCCGCCACGCCAATACTCCGCTGTTTTGCCGCCGAGAGAATCCCGCCACCAATAAAAAAGGCCCCGTGCGGGGCCGTGTGCAACTGTCAGACGCCGTACTTCTGACGATAGGCAGCGACTGCGTCGCGAGAGTTCCCGAGCGCCGGGTCCTGCGAGGCATCCAGATACGCCAGCAGGTCCTTCAGCGAGGCAATGGCGATTACCGGCACCCCATACTCGCGCTGCACGTCCTGCACGGCCGAATGGGTGCCGACGTTGTCGGCGGTGCCGCTCTTTTCCATGCGGTCCAGCGCGATCAGCACGGCAGCCGGCTCGGCGCCAGCGGCGCGGATCATCTGCATCGACTCACGTACCGACGTGCCGGCCGAGATCACATCGTCGACGATCACCACCTTGCCCTGCAGCTTCGCGCCGACCAGCGTGCCGCCTTCGCCGTGGTCCTTGGCTTCCTTGCGGTTGTAGGCGAAGCCGACGTCGCGGCCCATGCCGGCCAGCGCCACGGCCGTGGCCGACGCCAGCGTGATGCCCTTGTAGGCCGGTCCGAACAGCACATCGAACTGCAGACCCGAGTTGATCAGGGTCTTCGCGTAGAATTGCGCCACCTGACCCAGCATCGCGCCCTGGTTGAACAGGCCGGCGTTGAAGAAGTACGGCGACTTGCGGCCGGCCTTGGTCACGAACTCGCCGAAGGACAGCACGCCCGCATCCAGTGCAAAGCGGATAAAGGTCTGGCTCAGGTCGCCCGGCGTCGTCTGCTGCGTCATCTTTTCTCTCTGAATTCAAAATTTCCCGAGATG
>DAIOET010000464.1:0-3754 GCA_036746135.1 Cupriavidus sp. | reverse complement strand
GCGCCGCTGTCGGGGTCGGTGGCCGTGATGCCGTGGTTCATCGCCACGCCATCGTCCTTGAGCAGTTCGCTGATGCGGCCGAAGTAGTCAATCAGGTTGTCCTTGCCGACGTGCTCGAACATGCCGACGCTGGTAATGCGGTCGAATTGTCCCTGGACGTCACGGTAGTCCTGCAGGCGAATCTCGATACGGTCCTGTAGCCCGGCGGCCTTCACGCGCTCGGTGGCCAGGTCGAATTGATTCTGGCTCAGCGTGATGCCGACGCACCGCGCGCCATATTTCTGCGCGGCGCGGATCACGAGCGCACCCCACCCGCAGCCGATATCGAGCAGCGTATGCCCCGGCTGCACCCGGACCTTGGTCAGGATGTGGTCGATCTTCTTGAGCTGCGCGGTGGCCAGATCTTCGTTGCCTTCCTCGAAGTACGCACACGAATACACCATGCGCGGGTCGAGCCAGAGCTGGTAGAACTCGTTGGAGACATCGTAGTGGTACTGGATCGACGCCTTGTCTTCGGCCCGGCTATGCGTGAAGTGCTGCGCCACCTTGGCCAGTGCGCCGCCCGCACTGCGTGCCGCCGCGGACGATAGCCCATAGGCCACTTTGATGACGTCTGCCAGGCGGCCGTCCAGGTCGATCTTCTCCTGAACATATGCCTCGCCGAGATTGTCGAGGCTCGGCGCCAGCAGCATCGGTAGTGCGGAGGCTTCGCGCACCGTCAGCGTGACGGCGGGCTTGTCGAAGTTGCCCAGCTGGTATTCGTTGCCGTTCCAGAGCCGAAGCCTGACTGGAAGGTTGGCGTGCTCGCGCACATCGGAAATCCAGCTGTCGAGCTGTTTGTCGATCGCTTGCTTGAAGAACATGCGGCTTTCTCCCGATTGGTTGGTATTCCCTCTCGAATGAAATGCCCCACGGTCGGCTGCGAATACTGCGTGTTGGAACGCAGCACTGGCCTTGGGGGCGCACCGATGCATGGCCGGTGCGGCGACGCAAGAACTTTACGCCAAAAAATAAAATTGTGCAGTGCAGGTCCCCGCGACGATGGAACCCGCTTGCGTATGCAGATATTGACGATGCGGCGTCAGCCCGCGCGCACCGTCATTCAGCCCACATGTATCAAGGCGACAGTCGCACGATCTGCCAGCTGTGATCGTCCTGCCGCCGGAACGCGATGCGGTCATGCAGGCGTGACGGGCGGCCTTGCCAGAATTCGATCCAGGTCGGCAACAGACGATAGCCGCCCCAGTGCGGCGGGCGCGGCGGGTTGTCGCCAAACTTGTTGCGGAAGTCGGCTTCGCGGGCTTCCAGCACATCGCGGCCGGCGACTTCACGGCTTTGTTCCGAGGCCCAGGCGCCCAGGCGCGAGCCGAGCGGGCGCGACGCGTAATAGGCATCGCTTTCGGCATCGGCCACTTTCTCGACGATGCCTTCCACACGTACCTGGCGTTCCAGCTGCACCCAGTGGAACAGCAACGCCGCGCGCGGATTCGCCTCGAGGTCCAGCCCCTTGCGGCTTTCGTAGTTGGTAAAGAATGTGAAGCCGCTTGCATCCATGCCCTTGAGCAGCACGATGCGGGCGGACGGCTGGCCGTCGGCGCCGACCGTGGCCAGCGTCATCGCATTGGGTTCGGGCAGTTTTGCCTGCATGGCCTCGTCGAACCAGTTCTGGAACTGGCGCAGCGGGTCGTTGGCCACATCGGTTTCGGAAAGTGCGCTCAGCATGTAGTTGCGGCGCAAGTCAGCGAGTTGGGTCATATCGCGTATCGAAGAGTCGGTCCGCTTGCGGCGCACGCGGACGAGGATGCTTCGAGTATAGCGAATGCGCCGCACACCGCATTTGCGCGATGGCAAACAGCAATGGCTGTTTTCCTATTTCTACTCGGTAAGTTCCGGTGCCGCCACCTTGCGTGTCTGCCGGCGAGAGTAGTAATTGGCCATGCCCATCGCGCCGGCCATCGACAGGAAGATCGGCAGCATGCCCAGCGCGGTACCCACGACCCCGAACGTGAGCGGCCACACCACCTGGCTTGTGTTGAGCACGGCGGACCGCAGGCCCAGTGCCTCGCCAGCGCGGCCGGACGGCGACGCGGTGTGCAGGATATTCATCACATTGGGCTGGGCGCTGCCCAGCGCCAGACCCAGAACGAAGGCGAGGCCGCACATGAGCCAGAAGTGCGAGACGAAGGGGTAGACGATGTATGCCATCGCGCCGACCAGCAAGGCCAGGCGGATGATTCTCCATTCCGAGAAATGGCGCGACACCATCGGCATGGCCACACGGATGGCCAGCGTGGCGATGGAAAACGCCCCAAGCACCCAGCCGATCATCGATGGTGACAGGCCGATGCGCGTGCCCTGAATCGGGATCAGGAAAGCGTGCAGGTCCCAGGCGGCGGAAAGCACCGCGCTGGCGACAAAGACGGCCCGCAGTTCTGGATGCTGGAGCAGGTCGAGCGTGGAATGGCGCGAGCCGTCCTCGATGGCGATACGCCCCGCATTGCCGCCCGTGGCGGGCAGGCGCGGGCGCACGTACTGCAGGCCGGCCTGGCCCAGCAGTGCCACGCCCACCAGAATGCAGAACGCAGCGCGAAAACCCGCATGCTCGATCGTGTAGCCCATTGCCACGGGCCCGAGCGTCCCCGAGATCGACAGCCCCAGCGCGTGCCACGTGTAGTTGCGCAGCCGGGTCTCGTTGGTCGACACCTGGCCGATCAGCAGCTGCATCGCCACCTGAACCAGCATGAAGCCGACCCCGATCAGCGCGCAAGCCGCATACAGCGACGCAATGTCGTGCCACACCGCCGGTAGCAGCGTGCCGCCCACCACCATCAGCGAACCGGCCGTCATCGGCAGCCGTGGGCCGATTTCGTCGATGCGCTTTCCGGCGCGAATTGCCAGGAACATCGGCAGCAGCGCATAGAGCGACATCAGGATGCCCAGTGTCACGGTGGACGCCTTGAGCGAAATGGCAAAAAGGGAAACGACGACGCGGCTGGCGTTGAACGCCACGTGGTTGCACACCGTCAGCGCGATCAGCCAACTGATCGGAGGGACGGCGGCGTGAGGCAACGTCATGGCAGGGGCGGGGCAGGGAGGTGGTTCGCGCCGCCGGCAAGGGTCTCGGATCCGGACGATAAGACGCGCGAAAAAGAAAATCAGTGCGGCCGAAGCCGCACCTTACAAAGCATCGACGGCCAGACTGGCCGGCCACCGATGGCGTTGCGTGTCGTTGTTCATTAATTGCTTGCTTAATCAACGACTGGTCGATTATGCGACTGCCAGTGGGATGTGCACAACATCGGTGAAGAAGGGGCGTGCCAAATCCGCAACACAATCGGCACAGGCCCGTTGCTATGACACCAATGGGGGAGGGAAGCTGGCGTTCAGCCGCCCTGGTAGAGCTGCTTCTCGTTGTCCGGTCGCAACGGATTCTGCTGGACCGTCGGCGCGGGAATGCGCGGCGTGGTGGGGGGCGGCGCGGGTTCGCCGCGAGCCGCGTCGGACTTCGTCGGCGGCTCAGGGATCGCTGGCCCCGCCTGCTGTTGACCCTTGGGTGCGGCCGGCCCCTGGTAGGTCTTGCCCGGCGGCGGAGCGGTTGGCCGCTTCTTGAGTGCCGCAAGCATCTTGCCGCATTGGCTTTCCTCGCCACCCGAAATATCAAGCAACGGGACCAGCATCGCCACCGGTGCTGTCAGCGCGAGCGCCAGCGCGCCGCCGGCCCGCAGCGCCAGGATGGCGATGTTCGGGCTGACCG
>DAIOET010000463.1:0-3771 GCA_036746135.1 Cupriavidus sp. | reverse complement strand
TTGGCACGGCCGAATTCGTTGTTGAACGCGGCGCCGCCCAGCGGGCCGTCGATCATGATCTGCAGCGGCGATGCGATACGGTCCGGCTTGCCGGTCACGCCGTGCTTGTCGTCCGGGTTGCGATGCGCCACCGGCTGTGCGGCGTCGCGGGCGTTTTCCCACGACTCGACAGCTTCGGGCAGCATCAGGTTCGACACCGTGAAGCCGGTCAGGCCGGCCTTCGGCTTGGCACCACGCCCCGTGGCGCCTTCATCGCGGATTTCCCCGCCGGCGCCAGTCGAGGCACCCGGGAACGGCGAGATGGCGGTCGGGTGGTTGTGCGTTTCCACCTTCATCAGCGTATGGGTCAGCGCCTCGTGGCGGCCATATTGCTGCTCCGCGCCACGCGGGAACCAGCGCTCGGCCACATCGCCTTCCATCACGGCCGAGTTGTCCGAATAGGCCACGATCGAGCCTTGCGGGTTCAACTGGTGCGTATTGCGGATCATCGCAAACAGCGATTTGTCCTGCGTGACGCCATCGATCGTCCACGTGGCGTTGAAGATCTTGTGGCGGCAGTGTTCGCTGTTGGCCTGCGCGAACATCATCAGTTCGACGTCGGTCGGATTGCGGCCGAGCTTGCCGTAGTTCTCCAGCAGATAGTCGATCTCGTCGTCCGAGAGCGCCAGGCCCATCGCCGTATTGGCATCCACCAGCGCGGCGCGGCCAGTGGAAATATCGATGAACTGCAGCGGCTTGGCCGGCAGCTCCTGGAACAGGCCGGCCGCCTCATCGCGCGTGGCGATCACGGTCTCGGTCATGCGGTCGAACAGGTGCGCGGCCACGGCGGCGCGCGTTCCGGCGTCCAGCGTCTTGCGGCCGCGCAGCAGGCCCTTCTTGCAGATCACGGTGATCTCGACGCCGCGTTCGATGCGGTGCACGTGGGTCAGACCGCAGTTATGGGCGATATCGGTGGCCTTGCTGGCCCACGGCGAGATCGTGCCGAAGCGCGGAATCACCACGAAACGGTCGCCGTCGGACTGGGCCGTAAACGGCGCGCCGTAGGTCAGCATGGCGCCGATGCGCGTCTGGTCCTCGGCGGACAACGGTGTGTCCGAATCGACAAAATGCACGAACTGGCCATGCACCGACTCAATATCGGCGTCGACTTGTTGAAGCGCGGCAAGCAGGCGTTGCTGACGGAAAGCAGAAAGCGCCAAAGCGCCAGGGAAGCACGAGAAATGCGCCATGATCGGTACGGTCAGGAGGCGTAGGAGGTGGGGCTAAGCGGCTGCCGGCACTGCTGAATGGAATGCCGACTGTCGGGAAACCGCTATTGTACCTTGTTGGCGGCCGCTTTTTGCATTGCGCAATACGGCTTGGGCGGACAGCACCGGGAAAATCGGACATCGCGGGCGTCCGGTGCCGCTTCCGGCGCCCGAATTCCGCTTGAATCCGCCCGATGTGGCGTCAGAGAGAGGTCGCCGACCGTGCCGCCTGTTCGTAGAGACCGGTCAGCACACGCAGCAGGCGCGCCAGCTCGCCGATTTCGACGTTTTCATCGCTGCCTTCGGTGAAATTGCTGGTCAGGCACTGCTCGCGGATTTCGCGGTACCGGGCGCATGCCTCGGTGCCACCCTGGGTGGTGGCATAGGTCGCTTCCTTGCCCACGCGCTCACCGGCCACCAGACCCAGCCCGACGAGCTTCTTCAGCGAATAGGTCACCAGATGGGTGTCCTCGACGTTGAGCACGAAGCAGATGTCAGCCAGCCGCTTGGCCCGGCCGCGGTGATTCACGTGATGGAGCACCAGCACGTCCAGAAAGGTCAGGTCACGCACCCCGGCGGCGCCCATGCACCGCACGACCCAGCGGCTGTAGGCGTTGTACGCCGTGTTCAGGCCAAATTCGAATTCGGACAGCTCGGGGCTGCGCACCGACACCAGATGGGCCGAGGAAACGATGTTGACGCCCGCGGCACGTGTCAACGGCGCGGCCCGCGTGGCGGCGCCGTCTGCGGCATCAGCGGCGGCATCGGCGTGACGTTCCGGGGCGGGCTTGCGGGCCATGAATGGTCTCCAAATGGAAAGCGGCGGATGGTTCGCCAGGATTGCGGCCAACGTGGCGATAGGTGAAAGCCCGAAGCCGGTTCGGGCAATTTCGGCTTGACAGTTTATCGGCGAATTCTCAGCATGAATACCTTAATTCACAGAGGCAATGCGTGAATGCGGTCTGGTTCCGCAACGCCTTTCACTGTCACGCGCCGCATGCTGCCTCATCTCGACTCACTTGAATCGCTCCACGCCAGCCTGCGCGCCGGCAAAACCTCCCGCGCCGACCTGATCGAACAGGCGGAAGCCCGCGCGGCAAGCCCCGAAGGCAGCGCCGTCTACCTGCACACCACGTTCGAAGCCGCCCGCCAGGTGGCCCGCGCCGCCGATGCCGCCGCACAGGCCGGCCGCGCGCTCCACCCGCTGGCCGGCCTGCCGATATCGATCAAGGATCTGTACGACGTGGCGGGCGAAGTCACTCGGGCCGCCTCCGCAGCCCGCCAGGACGCCCCAGCGGCCACGGCGGACGCGGCAGTGGTGGCACGGCTGCGCGCGGCCGGTGCGGCCCTGGTGGGTCGCACCAACATGACCGAATTCGCGTTCTCGGGAGTCGGCATCAATCCCCATTTCGGTACACCGGTCAATCCGTGCGATAGCACCACGGCCCGTATTCCGGGCGGATCGTCGTCGGGCGCGGCGGTTTCGGTGGCACTGGGCACGGCCGTCGCCGCGCTTGGCAGCGATACGGGCGGATCGATCCGGATTCCGGCGGCGCTATGCGGCATCACCGGATTCAAGCCCACGGCGCGCCGTGTGCCGCTGGACGGTGCGTTTCCGCTGTCGTACACGCTCGACACGGCTTGCGCGATGGCGCGCACGCTGGCCGACTGCATCGCGGTGGATAGCGTGATCGCCGATACGCCCGCGCTTCCCGTGATCACCGCGGCCACCGCCATCAAGCTCGCCATCCCGCGCCAGCTGGTTCTCGACGACATGGACGAAGTGGTGTCGCGCGCCTTCGACCGCGCGATCGGCCGGCTCTCGGCTGCCGGCGTGCGCGTGGAACACGTGGACATGCCCGAGCTTGACGAACTGGCCGGCCTCAACGCCGCCGGCGGCTTCTCGGCGCCCGAAGCCTATTCGCATCACCGCCCGTTGCTGGCCACGCATCGGGACCTGTATGACCCGCGCGTCCTGACGCGCATCGAGCGCGGCGCCACGATGAGCGCGGCCGACTACATCGCACTGCATCGGGCCCGGCTGGACTGGATCTCGCGCATGCAGGCCCGCCTGGCGCCGTTCGATGCCGTGGTCTGCCCGACCGTGCCGTTCGTCGCCCCGCCGATCGCGCCGCTGGTGTCCGACGACGCCCTCTTCTTCCGCACCAACGGCCTGCTTCTGCGCAATACGTCCGCCTTCAACTTTCTTGACGGCTGCTCGGTCTCGCTGCCCTGCCACGCGCCCGATGAACTTCCCGTCGGCCTGATGCTGTCACACGGCCCGATGCGCGATGGACGCTTGCTGGGCACGGCCCTTGCATTGGAATCGATCGTTCGACCGTCACAGCACGCGGGGTGAGCCAACCCGCGCCGTGACCGCAGTACCGCCCCACGCCTGCAAACAATCAAGACATGGGGCGGCGGCAGTTCCAGGTAGTTCCAAACCCGCGCAGTCGGGCAGGCGCCCATGCGCAACACCAGGAGAGATCGAGATGCGAGTCAAGGCAATGGCAGTCGCGGCGGC
>DAIOET010000462.1:0-3780 GCA_036746135.1 Cupriavidus sp. | reverse complement strand
TTACCTTAGCTTCCCAAGCTAAAGACGTGGGTTCGATTCCCATCGCCCGCTCCACCCCATATCTGACAAGCCGCCCTGGCACCCGGTCGACGGATGATCGGTAGTCCGCCCGGCGGTTTTTTGTTGCCATGCTTCCCCAAGACACGAACACTGACACGCTGCCGGGCGACGACGCCGACGGCGCCAGCGCACACCCTGCAGACGCTGACCAGGCAAACGCCCAACCCGGCGACGAAGTTGCGCATCCGCGCCGAATCCGCTCGTTCGTGCGACGTGCCGGACGAACGTCCACAGGGCAGCAGCGCGCCATTGATGACCTCGGCCCCCGCTTCATCGTGCCCTACCAGACCGAACCGTTGGACTGGGCTGCGACGTTCGGACGCCAGGCGCCGTCGATCCTGGAAATCGGCTTTGGCATGGGTGAGACCAGCGCGCACATCGCCAAGCTGCGCCCCGAGGACAACTTCCTGGGTTGCGAGGTGCATGAGCCAGGTGTCGGCGCGTTGCTGAAACTGATTGGCGAAAATGATCTGCAGAACGTGCGGATCATGAATCACGATGCGGTCGAGGTCATTGCAAACATGCTGACCGAGAACTCGCTCGATGGCGTGCATATCTTTTTCCCCGATCCGTGGCACAAGAAGCGCCATAACAAGCGCCGCCTGGTGCAAGCACCGCTGGTAAAGGTGCTGGCCGGCCGCCTGAAGCCTGGTGGCTATTTCCACTGCGCGACAGATTGGGAAGAGTATGCGCACCAGATGGTGGAGGTGCTGTCCGGTGAAGCGGCACTGGAAAATACATCGCAGGCGCCGGGAGGCTTTGCCGAGCGGCCCGAATACCGCCCCGTGACCAAATTCGAGAAGCGCGGCTTGCGGCTAGGTCACGGTGTGTGGGACGTTGTGTTTCGGAAGAAGAAGTAGGATTGTTTTTTGCGTTTTTTGCTCCCCGCCTCCGGTGTGAGAGGGGAGCAAAAAACTATCAGGCGTGCCAGGACACGATACCCGTCCACGCCGTCAGCAGCACGATAATCCCGAAGGCAATCCGGTACCACGCAAACGGTTTGAAATCGTGCGTGGCCACGAAGCGCAGCAGCCAGCGAACGCACAGGAAGGCCGACAGGAACGCAAATACGAAGCCGACGGCGAAAATACCCAGATCATCGGCCGACAGCAGCGCTCGCGCCTTGTAGAGTTCATAGACCGTGGCGCCGAAGATCACCGGAATCGCCAGGAAGAACGAAAACTCCGTGGCCACCTGACGCGACAGGCCGAACAGCATGCCGCCGATAATCGTGGCGCCCGAGCGCGAGGTGCCCGGTACCAGCGCAAAACACTGGGCGAGTCCCACCTTTACGGCATCGCGCCAGGTCAGATCGTCGATCGACTCGATACGCGGCGCGCCAGCCTTGGCGGCTTCCAGCAGCGCATTGCCCTGCGGATGCGAAACCGTACCCCGACGAGCCTCGCGCCATTCGGCCCACAAAATCACAACGCCGCCGACGATAAAGGCCATCGCCACCGAGATCGGGCTGAACAGATGGGCCTTGATCCATTTGCCGAACACAAGGGCCAGCACGATGGCCGGCAATGTGGCAACGATCACGTTGATGGCAAAGCGTTGCTGTTTCGGGTCCGACGCCAGGCCGCTCAGTGCCGCGCCGATACGCCGACGAAACTCCCAGCAGACCGCGAGGATCGCGCCAAACTGGATCACGATCTCGAAGATCTTGCCCTTCTCGTCATTGAAATCCAGAAGCTGCCCGGCAAGGATCAGATGGCCGGTGCTGGAAATGGGGAGAAACTCCGTCAGTCCTTCGACGATGCCGAGAATGACGGCTTTGAGAGCAAGTGCAATATCCATGTGGACTCAAAAAGGTGGGCGCAAAGGCGGCTGATCCGCCTGCCATGCCGAGTGGCTTGGCATTATTGTTGATCTGGATTTACGGCCGATTAATCTTGACGTTGATACCGTCGGGCAGGACGGTGATTGTACCCGGCTCCACACTGGTGCCAGCCAGACGCAACTGTTCCGGCTTGAACGTGTAAAGCGGATAGTCCTGCAGCAATTGTTCGGACAGAATTCCGCCCAGCGCATTCAACTGGCGCGCAAACTGCCCCGGCAAACCCTGCACGTCGAACTGCTTGACTTCGGGGTCCTGCAGGACGAGCGAATGGGTCGGTTGGTCGTAGCGCAGGGCGCTGTCCAGCGCGAAGCGCCCCGTCAGCGGCTGGCGGAAAAACAGGCGATTGTCGATCGTGGCGTCAAAACTCACGAGCACGCGGTTCCGTGTCGAGTCGAGAGCCAGCTGCGGATTGGCCAGCTGGATGTCGAACACTTCCATATAGCGCTTGTTGAACGGGAATTTCCGCGCCAGTGCGTCCTGCAACTGGCTTTGCGAAAACGTGTATTCGCTGCGGAATACGCTACAGCCCGCCAGCCAGCCCGTGGCGGCCAGCACGGCCATGCCGGTAGCTGCCAGCCAGCGCCGGCGCGTCATCGCGATCATGCATGCTCTCCATCAAACAGTACCGTCAGGCCGCGCGCGCATCCGGCGCCGTGGCCTGCTCCAGCCGGGTCAGCCAAAGCATGGCCGATTCCCGCGAATCCCCGCACATCTCGGCCGACGGCCGCAGACCACCGCAGAATCCTGGCCGCTCCGGCTGCCCGAACACTGCGCAGCGCATATCCGGCAGCAGTTGCGCGCACCGCTGCCCGGCCGCCTTGCCATCCGGCATGCCGGGCAAGGCCGACGTGATGGACGGTGCGATACAGCAGGCGCCGCAGCCGGCACGGCAGATGGATTCAGACTGACAGGACATGGTGAAGGTTCAGCGGCAGATGCCGACAATACACGGGGGCGGCATATACGCTGCCGAGCCGCCATTGTGCCTGACGCTGTTCCTTCGACCTGCAACAAAGGGCAACATGAGCGTTATGATGCACTTTTGCAGCTCGTCGCACGCCGCTTGACCGGGCAAGACCGGTCCTCTACATTACTGACCGACAAGTTATTAATATGCGACGCACCGTCCATGCGATCGCCTGTCCCGTGACTCCTGCCCTGCCCAAGAAAGATCCCGACACCCGCCGCTGGAGCCGCCGCAAGGCCGCGCGCCCGCAGGAACTGGTGGCGGCCGCGCTGACACTGTTCGTCGAGCGCGGCTATGCGGCCACGCGGCTGGAAGACGTCGCCGCGGCGGCGGGCGTGTCCAAGGGTACTGTCTATCTGTACTTCGCCAACAAGGAAGAGCTGTTCAAGACCGTGGTCCGCGAGAACATGGTGCCGGCGCTGGCGAAGGGCACCGAAGTCGTCGACACCTTCGAAGGCTCCACGCCCGAACTGCTGCGTGAGCTGCTGCTGGGCTGGTGGGGCCTGATTGGCGCCACGCCCGTGGCCGGGCTGACCAAGCTGATCATTGCCGAATCAGGCAATTTCCCCGATATCGCACAGTTCTACCAGGACGAAGTCATGGGGCCCGGCGATGAACTCTTCGCCCGTGTGCTGGCCCGTGGTGTGGCGCGAGGCGAATTCCGCCAGGCGCCGCCCAACCCGACCACGACCCTGCTTTGCGCGCCGCTGGTGTTCCTGATGCTCTGGCGCAGTGCTTTCAGCCAGGTGAACGTGCCGGTCGTCGACCCCGATGCCTTTATCGACCAGTTGTTGCAGGTGCTGCTGTTCGGGTTGACCACCGGCGTTGCGCGCGATACCCCGCTGCCCGCGCCGCAAGGCCCGTTCGTCTGGGAACGGATCCGCGACGAGTTGATGGCCGAGCGCGCCGC
>DAIOET010000461.1:0-3788 GCA_036746135.1 Cupriavidus sp. | reverse complement strand
TTCCTGAACCAGCAGTACCAGCTTGGCATCAGCGTGACGCAGATGGGCATCCCGCTGATCGTGATCTACCTGTCGGCCGATGTCGGCAGCGTCGGCGGCGGCGCACTGTCGTCCTGGTTGATCAGCCGTGGCATGCAAGCCGTGAAGGCGCGCCTGCTGTCGATGCTGATCTTCGCCGCGTGTATCGCCTCGATCGTCTTCGCGGCGGGTGCCAGCAGCCTGTGGATGGCGGTTGCCGCCATTTCCGTGGCAATCGGCGCGCACCAGGCCTGGACCGCCAATATCTGGAGCATGGTGATGGACTACACGCCCAAGCACGTGATCAGCTCCGTGTTCGGCTTTGGCGGCATGATCGGCGCGATCGGCGGCATGTTCATGACGCAGCTCGTCGGCTACGTACTGACGACCACGCACAACAACTACGCCGTGCTGTTCACGATGATTCCCTGCGCGTACTTCATCGCGCTGACCTGGATGTTCCTGATGGCCCCGCGGGAGGTTCCGGCGGAATAACCGTCGCCTTTCGTCACCAGTCCGGAAACACACCCACAGGGAATCCACATGAAGAAGCAACTGATGACGCTGCTCGCGTTCGGCGCGGGCAGTGCGGGGGCGCTCGCCCAGACGACCGGCGGTGTCACGCTGTACGGCCTGCTCGACACCACGATCCGCTACAGCACGAACGAAGATGCAGCCGGCCACGGCAAGGTGCAGATGACCGACGGCGTACTGACGGGTAGCCGCTGGGGCATACGCGGCACCGAGGACCTGGGCAACAATCTCAAGGCCTGGTTCATCCTCGAATCCGGCTTCAACCCGGAAGTGGGTACCAGCCAGCAAGGCGGCCGGTTGTTCGGCCGCACCGCCGTGGTGGGCTTCGATGGCGACTACGGCAAGCTCGCGCTGGGCCGGCAATACACACTGGCCCATGAAGTGCTGTCATCGTATGAAGCGATGGCCTTCGCCAACAATTCGATCGTCGGATACCAGGGCGGCAACTATACCGGCCTGCGCTACGACAACACCCTCAAGTACATCAAGAGCTTCGGTGGCCTGCAACTGGCGGCCGCCTACACGTTCGGCGAAGTGCCGGGCAGCATGAAGGCCAGCTCGGCGGCTGCGGGCTCCGTGGTCTACAGCCGGGGACCGTGGGAAGTGGGCGCGGTCTACCAGCAGACCCAGAACGTGACCTCGGCCTTCTTCGGCGCGGTGCCCGCCGCGCAGGCCAGCAAGCAGACCGTATGGGGCGTCGGTGGCACCTACAAGGCGTCGCGGGCGCAGTACTACCTCGGCTATACGAACAACCGGCTCGACGTGGCCGACTATCGCAACAACGTCGGCTATATCGGCACCCGCTATTCGATTACCGACGCGCTGAGCTTTATCGGCACGCTGCAATACGACTGGCTCCGCCATGCCGGACAAGGGGGCAAGCGGCTGACCACGGCGGGCATGCTCGACTACGCGTTCAGCAAGCGCACCGACGTCTATGTCGAGGTCGACTACACACATCTGCAAGGACAGTGGATCGCCTTGAACAGCTCGCCGAACTTCGCCAATAGCGGCAACACCTACGGCAACGGCACGCGCCTGGGCGTGATGGCAGGCGTGCGGCACAAGTTCTGATCACCCTGGCCGCGCTTCGCGCGGCCATCGCCGTGGCGCATCGCCGCCACTTCGCCCCGCCTTTCGCAACCCGCCCGATATCGACAACACGTGGCGGGCCTTGCCCTATAGCACCCGCATGATCGACAGGGCCGTGTCCTGCAGCACGTGCAGCACACGGCCCAGTGCCTGTTCCGCGGTCTCGTCGGCGATCTGCATATTGACCGACAGCGCGCCGATGACGCGCCCATGCCGGTCGCGCAACGGCACAGCCACGCCGCGCACGCCAATCTGCAACTGCTGCTCCACCACGGCATACCCCTGCGCGCCGGCCTTCCGGATTTCCTGCAGCAAGCGGTCCCGCTGCAGGATCGTGTACGGCGTATAGGGCGTCAGCACGACGGTTTCGAGCCAGTCGCGTACGTTTTCCTCCGGCAACGAGGCCAGCATCATGACGCCCGCCGACGCCAGCGGTGCAGGCACGCGCGCGCCCAGCACAAAGCCCGTGCTCATGACCCGGCTGGTGCTGGTGCGCGAAATGAAGACCAGTTCCCAGTCGTCGAGCACGCTCAGGTAGGCCGCTTCGCCCACCGCCGCCGTGATCTGCTGCAGAAACGGCTGGACGGCGCGCGGCAGCCGCGCGGAGTCGAAGTACGACCAGCCCACCTTCAGCACGCGCGGCGTCAGGCTGAACAGCGTGCCTTCGCTGGTCGTATAGCCAAGGTGTTCCAGCGTCAGCAGATAGCGCCGCGCCGCCGTGCGGGTCAGCCCCGTCAATTGCGCGGCTTGCGTGGGAGTCAGCCGTGGATGGTCGTTGTCGAACGCCTCCAGGATGGCCAGTCCTTTTTCGAGACCGGCGATCCAGTCCCGGCGGTTCAGCTTGTCGTCCGTCATAGGGTAAACCCGCAACTCGCGCGGCAGTCGATCCAGATGGCGCGATTGTCGCACGCTGGAGGGCGAATAGTGGTTGTTGGGCCGAACGCCCGATCCTAACCTAGCCGTATCGCTTCTCCCGGACCCATGCCATGCCAGCCATCCGCCCTCACGCCACCTCGATTGCCACGGTGTCGCTTTCCGGCTCACTGCCGCAGAAGCTGGAGGCAGCGGCGGCGGCAGGATTCGACGGCGTGGAAATCTTCGCCAAGGACCTGCAGGACTTTGAAGGCAGTGCCGCCGACGTGCGCAGGCTGGCCGCGAGTCTCGGCCTCGATATCGTGATCTACCAGCCGTTCCGCGATTTCGAAGCCATGCCGGCGGACCAGTTCGCCGGCCAAATGGCCCGCGCCGCGCAGGCATTCGACGAGATGGAGGCGCTTGGCACCGATCTGGTCCTGGTCTGCAGCAACGTCCAGGACTCCGCGATCGACGACCCGCAACGCGCGGCCGCCGACCTGTGGCGGATGGCCGAAGCGGCGTCGCAACGCGGGCTGCGCATTGGATACGAGGCGCTGGCGTGGGGGCGCCACGTCAGGCACTGGCGCCAGGCCTGGGACATCGTGCAGCGTGCCAACCATCCCGCGTTGGGTCTGATCGTCGACAGCTTTCACACGCTCGCGCTAGGCGCTTCACAAGGCGAATCGGTGGAAGACTCGCTGCGTGGCCTCGACACGATTCCCGCCGACCGGCTGTTCTTCGTCCAGCTTGCCGATGCACCGCGCCTGGCGCTGGACGTGCTGTCCTGGAGCCGCCATCACCGCAACTTCCCCGGCCAGGGCGATCTGGCCGTCGCCGACTTCGCTCGCGCGGTGCTGCGCACCGGCTACACGGGCCCGCTGTCGCTGGAAATCTTCAATGACGTGTTCCGCGTGACGCCACCGCTGCCGGTGGCGCGTAACGGGCTGCAATCGCTGCGATGGATCGAGGATCAGGCCACCACGGCGGCAGTCCTGCGTTCGTAGAACAGAGCCACCGTGCCGGGCAGTACGCTGGCGGCGGTTGGATAGATATGAAAAAGGCCGCCCGAAGGCGGCCTTTATGCGGTCTGTGCGGTCTCAAACCCCGCGGCTCCGGTCCTTACTCCACCGTCACCGACTTCGCCAGGTTGCGCGGCTTGTCCACGTCCGTGCCACGTGCGCAGGCCGTGTGGTACGCCAGCAGTTGCAGCGGTACCACGTGCAGGATTGGCGAAAGCGCGCCGTAGTGCTCGGGCATGCGGATCACCTGGATGCCGTCGGACGACTGGA
>DAIOET010000460.1:0-3811 GCA_036746135.1 Cupriavidus sp. | reverse complement strand
ACTGCGTGAACTGGTTCCGCAAGGACGCCGACGGCAACTTCGTGTGGCCGGGCTTCGGTGAAAACATGCGCGTGCTGTCGTGGATGATCGACCGCGTCGAAGGCCGTGGCGAAGGCGTGGATCACGTGTTCGGCACGTCGCCGCGCTATGCCGACCTGAACTGGGAAGGCCTGTCGTTCACGACCGAACAGTTCGACCAGGTCACGTCGATCGACCTCGACGCATGGCAGAACGAGCTGAAGCTGCACGATGAACTGTTCACGCAGCTCAAGCACAACCTGCCGCAGGCACTGGTGGAAACCAAGGAAGCCCTGGCCAAGCGCCTGGCCTGAGTTTTCCAGCCATAAGAAAAACGCCGAACGGTTCACAGCCGTTCGGCGTTTTTTGTTGGGCGTGTTGGGCGTAGATATGCTCTAGGTGTTCTCCGCTCTTCCGCACGCGGGAAAGAGGGTCAACGGTGCAAGCCGAGACAAGTCGCAATTTGAACCGCACGCCCTCACCCCCAACCCCTCTCCCGCGCTGCGGGAGAGGGGAGCAAACCCACGGTATTTCATGATTGATCGACTCAGCCCTTGACCGTCTTGCGCTGCCTTTTGAAGTCCTTCAAATCCGCGACGGCGAACAACTGGCTTCGGCCGACTTCCGCATTTGGCGACAGCTTTCCGTCTCGCACAAAGCGCCGGAAGGTGGCCATCGAGACCTCCAGATACTCCGCAGCTTCCGCCGCGGTGAAGTCAGCTTCGGCCAGATCGCCGAAGACACTCCTGTGATTGAATCCCTCTGTTGTCGCGCGATTCATCGGTGCCCTCCGTGCATGCATTTAATGCGCGAAGTTACAAAAGAACCAGCAATCAGATGCTGAGACGATTCTCGATTTGACAGCGCCTTGCGCTCAATCAAGCGACAGACTGTCGATCTGTTACCCCTCGTCGCGATCAATACCAAGCTGCTGCACCGCGTACTTCACCAACTCCGCGCGGCCTTCGATGCCGAGTTTGCGTTTCAGGTTCAGGCGGTGTGTTTCCACGGTTCGTACTGACACGCCGAGCCGTGCCGCGATTTCCTTGTTGGCGTGGCCGCGGCCTATGCCATGCAGGATGTCGCGTTCGCGGGGCGTCAGTGCGTCGAGCGGACTGATGGTGTGCTCGGCCATGCCGCGTGCAATGCGGGCGCTATAGAACACTCGCCCTGCCAGCACGGTGTGGATGGCGGCCATCAGCTCGTCGGCCGGCGCGTCCTTGAGTACATAGCCGCGCGCGCCGGCACGGATGGCCTGGCGTACGTATTCCAGGTTGTCATGCATCGACACGATGAGAACGGCCAGCTCCGGATACCGGTCATGCAGTGCGCCGGCCAGCGCGATACCGCCCATGCCGCGCATGCCGATATCGGTAATGACCAGTTCCGGCAGGCAATCGGGTCCCGCATTGGCCAACCACGCCAGCGCGGCTTCGCCATCGTCGGCTTCGCCGACGACATCGAGGCCGGGCTGCAGTGTCAGGTGCATGCGCATGCCATCGCGCACCAGCGCGTGATCGTCGATCAGCAGCACGCGTGCAGGCTTGTCCGAAGGGGCAATGACAGAATCGTCGTCGTGCGAAATGGTCATGACAGCGGAATATCGGATGGGGGAGTGGTCAAGGGCAGCGCTGCCACCAACCTTGTGCCGGCAGGCGTCGACGTGATATCGAACTGGCCACCCAGTGCAGCCATGCGCTCGCGCAGGTTGCGCAGGCCAATGCCGCGCCGCGGATCGTGCTGCATGCGGGCCACGTCGAAACCGGCGCCATTGTCGCGCACGGTCAGCCGCGTGCCCGACGGCGAGAATTCAAGCGCTACGTCGACACGCGTGGCATGGGCATGGCGTTCGACGTTGGTCAGCGCTTCCTGTGCAATGCGAAACAATGCGGTCGCATGTTCCTCGGAAAGTTCGCGCGGCTGGCCGGACTGTGTCACTTCCACCGTCAGCGTGCTGCCGGCCTGCATTTCGCGCGCCAGGTGCTGGAGCGCGGCAAACAGACCGAGGTCATCGAGCAGGGCAGGGCGCAGGTTGCGCGCCACGCGCCGCACCTCGTTGAACACCGAATCGAGGCGGTTCAGCGCCATGCCCAGGATCGGCGCCACCGATGCGCCCTCGGCAGGTGCCATGCGAATCCGGTTGGTGGCGGCTTCGAGCACAAGCTTGACCGACACCAGCAACTGGCTGATGCCATCATGCAGTTCGCGCGACAACCGGGCGCGCTCCTCTTCCTGCGACTGCACCACGCGTTGCGCCAGCTGGCGCAGCTTGGCATCGGCCTCGCGATGTTCGCTGATATTGAGCGCCAGTCCGCTGGCCGCCACCAGCAGGATACTGATGCCCGCGATCACGCCGATCCACGCCATGGTTTCGCGAATATCGGTTTCCGCGCGCGCATCAAGCTGGCGCAGCGTCTGCTCGACATCGTCGAGATAAATGCCGGTGCCGAGCATCCAGTTCCAGGCCGGCACAGCCACCACGTAGCCAAGCTTGGGCACTTCCTGTTGTGTCGACGGCTTTCTCCACAGGTAGCGCACCGATCCGCCCCCGGCCTTGGCGGCGCTGACCAGCTTCTGGATCGTCAGCGCACCTTGCGGGTCACGTAGCAACCACAGATCCTGGCCGACCAGTTCAGGCTGGCGCGGGTGCATCAGGTTCCGGCCTTGCAGGTCATACAGGAAGAAATACCCGTCGGGCCCGTAATCGAGCCGGGCCAGCGCCTCCATGGCGGACTGGCGCGTTGCCGCGTCATTGCGCCCCGATTGCACCATCGGAGCGATGGCGCTCTGGGCCAGTTCCACGTAATGGCGCAGCTCGGTTTCCTTGCTTTGCAGATAGGCGGCTTCCACCAGCGCGCGCTCGTGGCGGGCCAGCGCCGTGGCCTGGTAACGCACGGCCAGCGCAATGCCCAGCATCGCAACGGCGAGCGGCGCGACGGCAAGCAAAAGTATCTTTTGGCGGAGTTTCATCTGAACCGGGGGTAAACACCGATGCCCGCGAGGCCGCGTGGCATCGTCGCGCTACGTACTACTACGCACGGGTCTTGCGTAGTTTCGCGCTTGTGCCGACATGGGCGGGTGTCAATACTACACGCCGGATTGTGCCCAGGCCCGCCCGGCGCGCAAATCCGACGCAGTAGGTGCGTCCCGGCCCAGCGATTTCGCGTGATCGGGTGCACTGCCTGCCTGCACGACAAGATCCGGTTCCAGACGAGAACAGACCGGGCGCCGCAGACATCCAGGAGACACCCTTCCACGCGATCGTCCGCAGACGCTATCCGGCACCGCCCCCGCTGCCCGGGCTCCCAGTCGCCGCAGGTTTTTTCAGCCGGTCTGAGGAGACCCTTCAACATGAATCGCATCGGACAACACCTGTTGTGGCTGGCCGTCGCCGTGCTCGGCGCGTTTGCCTTCGCCACTGTCGCGCTGTCGCGCGGTGAAGCCGTCAGCGCACTGTGGATCGTGGTTGCCGCGCTCTGCATCTACCTGATCGCCTACCGCTACTACAGCCGCTTCATCGCCGACAAGGTGATGCAGCTCGACCCCAAACGCATGACGCCGGCATGGCGGCATAACGACGGCCTGGACTACGTGCCGACCAACAAGGCGGTGCTGTTCGGCCACCATTTCGCGGCGATCGCCGGGGCCGGACCACTGGTGGGCCCGGTGCTGGCCGCGCAGATGGGCTACATGCCCGGCATGCTGTGGATCCTGGCCGGCGTGGTGTTCGCCGGCGCGGTGCAGGACTTCATGATCCTGTTCATCTCCACGCGCCGCGACGGCCGTTCGCTGG
>DAIOET010000459.1:0-3815 GCA_036746135.1 Cupriavidus sp. | reverse complement strand
GGCTCGCAATGCGGCTTCTGCACGCCCGGCTTCGTGATGTCGCTGTGGGCGCTGTACCAGCAGCACACGCCCGGCGGCGAGCCGCCCGCGCGCCAGGAAATCTGCGACGCGCTGACCGGCAACCTGTGCCGCTGCACCGGCTACCGTCCGATCGTCGACGCCGGCCAGCGCATGATGGCCCTGCCCGCCCCGACGGCCAGCCGCCTGAATCCGAAACAGATCGCCGACACGCTGCGCAATCTCAAGCGCGGTGAAACGTTCCATTACAACGTGGGCGGCCAGCATTTCTACGCACCGCGCACCGCGGCCGAGTTTGGCGCCATCAAGGCCGCCGAGCCGAATATCCGCATCCTGGCGGGCAGCACCGACGTGGGCCTCTGGGTCACGAAGCAGTTCCGCGAACTGGGCAACCTGCTCTACGTCGGCCAGGTGGAAGACCTGAACACGATTGCCGAGCGCGATGGCTTTATCGAAGTCGGCGCGGCCGTGACGCTGGAAAACGCCTACGCCGCGCTGAATGTCGCGCATCCGGAGCTGGAGGAATTGTGGAAGCGCTTTGCGTCGCTGCCGATTCGCAACGCCGGCACGCTGGGCGGCAACATCGCCAATGGATCGCCGATCGGTGACTCCATGCCCGCACTGATTGCCCTGGGCACCGAGGTGGTGCTGCAGCGCGGCGACGTGCGCCGCACGATGCCGCTGGAAGACCTGTACCTGGCCTACCAGAAGACGGCCATGACCGAGGGCGAATTCGTGGCCGGTCTGCGCGTGCCGGTGCGCGGCCTGGGGCATTTCCGTACTTACAAGCTGTCCAAGCGTTTTGACGAGGATATTTCCGCCGTGTGCGCCGCCTTTGGCATCACGGTCGAGAACGGCATCGTGACCACCGCGCGCATTGCATTCGGTGGCATGGCAGCCACGCCCAAGCGCGCGGCGTTGACCGAGGCCGCGCTCGTCGGACAGCCGTGGACCGAAGCCACCGCCCGCGCCGGCATGGCCGCGCTGGGCCAGGACTACACGCCCCTGACCGATATGCGCGCCACCGCGGCCTATCGCTCGCGCGGCGCCGCCAACCTGCTCTACCGCTTCTGGCTGGAAACGCGCGAGGACGCGCTGCCGGCCGGCATGGTCAATGTCCGCGCGATTGGCGCGGGGGAATGCATGGGCACCGGTGAAACCGTGAGCGCCTGAGGAAAGCACGCCATGAACAAGCAAACAGAACCCTTCCTGCTCGACGCCAGCGTGGCCGCTGAAGCAACGCCGCAAGTGGGCATTTCGCGCCCGCACGAATCGGCCCACCTGCACGTGGCAGGCACGGCCACCTATACCGACGACATTCCCGAACTGGCCGGCACGCTGCACGCGGCGCTGGGCATGAGCAGCAAGGCTCATGCGCGCCTGAAGTCCGTCAACCTCGACCGCGTGCGCAAGGCGCCCGGCGTGGTGACCGTGCTGACCGTCGACGACATTCCCGGCGTCAACGACTGCGGCCCGATCATTCACGATGACCCGATCCTGGCCAAGGATCTGGTCCAGTTCATCGGCCAGCCGATTTTTGTGGTCGTGGCTTCGTCACATGACGCCGCGCGCCGTGCCGCACGCCTGGCGGACATCGATTACGAAGACCTGCCGCCGGTACTGACGCCCGAGGCAGCGCACGCCGCCGGCAGCTACGTGCTGCCGCCGATGCACCTGACGCGCGGCGAGCCGGCGAAGCATCTGGATGCCGCCGCTCGCCGTGACAGCGGCCATATCCAGCTTGGCGGCCAGGAGCAGTTTTATCTCGAAGGCCAGATCGCCTATGCCGCCCCGCGCGAGAACGACGGCATGCACGTCTGGTGTTCGACGCAGCACCCGACCGAAATGCAGCACGCCGTGGCTCACATGCTGGGCTGGCACGCGCACCAGGTACTGGTGGAATGCCGCCGCATGGGTGGCGGCTTTGGCGGCAAGGAATCGCAATCGGCCATGTTCGCGTGCTGCGCGTCGCTGGCTGCGTGGAAGCTGCTGTGCCCGGTCAAGCTGCGTCCGGACCGCGACGACGACATGATGATCACGGGCAAGCGTCACGACTTCACGTTCGACTTCGACGTGGGCCATGACGACGACGGCCGCCTGGAGGGTATCCGCGTGGAAATGGTGTCGCGCGCTGGCTTCTCGGCCGACCTGTCCGGTCCGGTGATGACGCGGGCGATCTGCCACTTCGACAACGCCTACTGGCTGCCGAACGTGCAGATCGACGGCTACTGCGGCAAGACCAACACGCAGAGCAATACCGCGTTCCGCGGCTTCGGCGGCCCGCAGGGTGCGTTTGCGATCGAGTACATCCTGGATAACGTCGCGCGCAACGTCGGCAAGGACTCGCTCGACGTGCGCCGCGCCAACTTCTATGGCAAGGGCGAGCGCAACGTCACGCCGTACGGCCAGACCGTGGAAGACAACGTCATCCACGAACTGATCGACGAACTGGTGGCCTCCAGCGAATACCGGGCCCGCCGCGCCGCCACGCGGGAGTTCAACGCGAAGAGCCCGATCCTGAAGAAGGGCATCGCGATCACGCCCGTCAAGTTCGGCATCTCGTTCAACGTGGCGCACTACAACCAGGCCGGCGCGCTGGTGCACGTGTACAACGATGGCTCGGTGCTCGTGAATCACGGCGGCACGGAAATGGGCCAGGGCCTGAACACCAAGGTGGCGATGGTGGTGGCGCACGAACTCGGCATCCGCATGGAGCGCGTGCGCGTGACCGCTACCGATACCAGCAAGGTTGCCAACACATCGGCCACGGCGGCCTCCACCGGCGCCGACCTGAACGGCAAGGCCGCGCAGGACGCCGCGCGCCAGATCCGCGAGCGCCTTGCAGTTTTTGCCGCGCGCAAGGCTGGCGTGGAACCCGATGCCGTGCGCTTCAACGACGATCTCGTGATCGCCGGCGAACTGCGCCTGTCGTTTGGCGACCTGGCGCGTGAAGCCTACGTGGCGCGCGTACAGCTCTGGTCGGACGGCTTCTACACCACGCCCAAGCTCTACTGGGATCAGAAGGCGCTGCATGGCCGGCCGTTCTACTACTACGCCTATGGCGCCGCGTGCTCCGAGGTGATCGTCGATACGCTGACCGGCGAATGGAAGCTGCTGCGCGCCGATGCGTTGCATGACGCAGGCAAGTCGCTGAATCCGGCCATCGACATCGGCCAGGTGGAAGGCGCGTTCATCCAGGGCATGGGCTGGCTCACCACCGAGGAACTGTGGTGGAACCAGAGCGGCAAGCTGATGACGCACGCCCCGTCGACGTACAAGATCCCGACGATCAACGACTGCCCGGAAGACTTCAACGTGCGGCTGTTCCAGAACAACAACGTCGAGGACAGCATCCACCGGTCGAAGGCCGTGGGCGAGCCGCCGCTGCTGTTGCCGTTCTCGGTGTTCTTCGCCATCCGCGATGCGATTGCCGCCGTGGGTGACTACCGGATCAACCCGCCGCTGCGCGCACCCGCCACCAGCGAAGCGATCCTCGATGCCGTCGAAGCCGTGCAGGCTGCACAAGCCACGCAGGCAGTCGCCAGCACCGAAGCCATACCCGCCTGACCGCAGCAAGCCAGCGAGAGAACCATCATGCAGGACGCCCCGCTCAAACCGTTCCGCTTCGCCGACGCATCCCGATGGGTGCGGGCCGGCGTACCCGTGGCGATGGTCACCATCGTCGACGTCAAGGGTTCCGCACCGCGCGAGCCGGGCATCCGCATGCTGGTCACGGCCGACGACCTGGTCGGCACGATCGGCGGCGGCCACCTGGAATGGCGCGGCATGGACATTGC
>DAIOET010000458.1:0-3816 GCA_036746135.1 Cupriavidus sp. | reverse complement strand
GCCCTTCAGGACCCGGATGGAAGATTCGCTGTACTGACTGGTTTTGCTCGCCATGAAGTCGATACGGATATTGGTCTTTGCCGGCCGTCCACGGCCGGGATGCGCTGCATTGTAATGGATGGCCGTGACAGCCATCCCTTTTGAAAAGCCGGGGAAATTCATAGTCCGGCACGAATCCGGTGCACGGCTTAAACTAAGCGCCGACTGTAAAGACGCCCCCCAGCGCCACAAGATCGCCAGAGAGAACAATAGAGACAATACCGAGCCCGACATGACCGATCGCAAACTATCCCTGACCACCGTGCTTGTGTGCGGCGGCCTGCTCGTCACTCTTTCAATGGGCATCCGGCATGGCTTTGGCCTGTTCAACCTGCCGATCACCCAAACCCACGGCTGGAATCGCGAAACCTTTGCCTTTGCACTGGCGCTGCAGAACCTGATGTGGGGCGCCAGCCAGCCGATTGCCGGCGCGCTGGCCGACAAGTTCGGCGCCCTGCGCATCATGATCGTCGGCGTGGCGCTCTATGTGGCGGGCCTGATCGTGATGGCGCTGGCCACCAGCGGCACTGCCTTTGCCACGGGCGCCGGCGTGCTGATCGGCATCGCCCAGTCCGGCACCACCTACAGCGTGGTCTACGGCGTGATCGGCCGCGTGGCCAGCGCGGAAAAGCGTGTCTGGGCGATGGGTATCGCGGCGGCGGCCGGGTCGTTCGGCCAGTTCCTGATGATTCCGGTCGAGCAGACCCTGATTTCCACCACGGGCTGGCAGAACGCGCTGTTCATCATGGCCTTCCTGGCCTGCTTCATGCTGCCCCTGGCGCTGACGCTGCGCGAACCAAAAATGGAAGCCACGACCAGCGGTCATCATCAGAGCATCGGTGAAGCCACGCGCGAGGCGTTTGGCAACCGCAACTTCCAGTTGCTGACGCTCGGTTACTTCGTCTGTGGCTTCCAGGTGGTGTTTATCGGCGTGCACCTGACGCCTTATCTCAAGGATCGCGGCCTGGTCGACGTGAAGATCGCAACCGTGGCGCTGGCACTGATCGGCCTGTTCAACGTATTCGGCACCTACACCGCCGGCTCGCTGGGGCAGCGGATGCCCAAGCGCTACCTGCTGTCGTCGATCTATATCGCCCGCTCGATCGTTATCGCCGGCTACCTGATGCTGCCGCTGACCGCCTGGAGCACGTGGGTGTTTGCGGCGCTGATGGGCTTTCTGTGGCTTTCCACGGTGCCGCTGACCAACGGCATCATCGCCCAGGTGTTCGGCGTGAAATATCTGTCGATGCTGTCGGGCGTGGTGTTTTTCTCGCACCAGATCGGCAGCTTCCTGGGCGCGTGGCTGGGCGGCTACCTGTACGACAGGACCGGCAGCTACAACACGGTGTGGATGCTGGCGATCGCGCTGGGCGTGTTGGCGGCGCTGGTCAACCTGCCAATCCGGGAGCAGGCGCTGGTGCGCCCGCAGCCGGTGGGAGTCTGACATGAGCTGGGCGAAGGGTTTTGGCTACCTGGCGCTGGCGGTGGTACTGACGCTGGGCTTCCTGGCCTACCTGCGCCCGGCGTTCATGGTCGACCTGACCAATATGGTTCTGGCGTGGTGCGGATAACCTCAAGCCGCCGCCGCGCGCTCCCATCTCCCGCATGCGGTCAGATGGGAGCAGACACAGGCGGATAGCGGATTTACACCGCTTCGCCCTTCGTCTTCTTTTCCAGCACTTCCCAGCGCTCCAGCGCTTCCAGCAGTTCCATCTCGATTTCGTCGTGGCGCTTGGCCAGTTCGGCCGCACGCGCGGGGTCGGTTGCGTAGAGCGAGCCGTCCTCGAGCTGGTCGCCAAGCGTCTTCTGCTCGGCTTCCATCGCCGCGATCCGTTCCGGCAGTCCGTCCAGTTCGCGCTGTTCCTTGTACGACAGCTTGACCGTCCGGTTGGCGCCTCGTGCCTCGCGGGTGCTGGCCTTCGGCGCTTCGGCGGCCTTTGGCTCGGCCTTGGCGGCCTGCAGCGCCTGAGCGCGCGCGGATTGCTGCTCCCAGTCCGAATAGCCACCCACCGACTCTCGCCATTGGCCGTCACCTTCGGCGGCAATCGTCGAGGTCACCACGTTGTCCAGGAATGCGCGGTCGTGCGATACCAGGAACACCGTGCCGCTGTAGTCCTGCAACAGTTCTTCCAGCAGTTCGAGCGTGTCGATGTCGAGGTCGTTGGTCGGCTCGTCCAGCACCAGCACATTGGCCGGCCGGGCGAACAGGCGCGCCAGCAGCAGCCGGTTGCGCTCGCCGCCGGAGAGCGACTTCACTGGCGAGCGCGCACGCTCGGGCGCGAACAGAAAGTCGCCCAGGTAGCTCATCACGTGTTTGCGCTGGCCGTTGACCTCCACCCAGTCGCTGCCGGGGCTGATCGTATCGGCGAGCGATTTTTCGAGGTCCAGCGCCGTGCGCATCTGGTCGAAGTACGCCACCTGCAGATTGCTGCCATTGCGCACCGTGCCGGAATCGGGCTGCAGATCGCCCAGGATCAGTCGCAGCAATGTGGTCTTGCCGGCGCCGTTCGGACCGATCAGGCCAACCTTGTCGCCGCGCATGATCGTCGCCGTGAAGTCGCGCACCACGGCCTTGTCCCCATAGGACTTCGACACATTGGTCAGCTCCGCCACGATCTTGCCCGAGCGATCGGCCTGCGACACTTCCAGCTTGACGTTGCCTTGCACCTCGCGGCGTTGGGCGCGTTCGTCGCGCATGGCATGCAGGCGCTGCACCCGCGCCACGCTGCGCGTGCGGCGTGCCTCCACGCCCTTGCGGATCCAGACTTCCTCCTGCGCCAGCAGCTTGTCGAACTTGGCCTGCTCCACGGCCTCGTTGGCCAGCAGTTCGGCCTTGCGGGCCTGGTAGGCCGCGAAATTACCCGGGAACGACAGCAGCTTGCCGCGATCGAGTTCGACGATGCGCGTGGCCACGCGGTCCAGGAAGGCGCGGTCGTGGGTGATCAGCAGCACGTTGCCGCGGAATCCCAGCAGCAGGTCTTCCAGCCAGCGGATGGCTTCCACGTCCAGGTGGTTGGTCGGTTCGTCGAGCAGCAGGATGTCCGGCTCGGCCACCAGACCCTGAGCCAGCGCCACGCGCTTCTGCAGGCCGCCCGACAACGCATCCACGCGCACATGCGGATCGAGATCCAGCCTGGCCAGCGTGGCTTCCACGCGGGTGCGCAGCTGCCAGGCGTCGGCGGCGTCGAGTTCGGCCTGCACGCGGTGCAGGTCCGCCAGCGTGGCCTCGTCGTGATGGGTCTCCAGCCTGGCCAGCGCGGCGTCGTAGCGCAGCAGCAGGTCGTGCGCCGCGCCCATGCCCTGGCTGACGGCATCGAATACGGTCAGGCCCGGCGCGAACTGTGGCTCCTGCGCAACATAGGCCGAGGTCACGCCGCTCTGGCGTGCAATCAGGCCATCGTCGGGGGCGGACATGCCGGCGACGATCCGCAGCAGCGACGATTTACCCGTGCCGTTGCGGCCGATCAGGCCAACGCGTTCGCCCGCTTCGAGCGAAAAATCGGTGTGGTCGAGCAATGCCACGTGGCCAAAGGCCAGTTGGGCATCGGTAATGGAAAACAGGGCCATGTTGGTAGGCGAGGACGAATAAGCGGCGCCAGGCGCTGGAACGCGCACGGGCGTAAAGGGCAGGCCCGAATTGTAGACGACGCGGGCTGGCCGCAAGCTGCCGCGTGCCCGGCGCCCCAAGGACAGGACGCAAAAAAAGAAAAGGCCCGTTCGCCTGAACGGGCCCCAAGAGTCTCTCCTCGGTGCCCTGCTCGCAAGGCACGACTGAAG
>DAIOET010000457.1:0-3817 GCA_036746135.1 Cupriavidus sp. | reverse complement strand
TGCCGCTGGCCGTGATCCTGATCGTGCCGATGAGCCTGCTGGCCGCCATGACCGGTGTCTGGCTGACGCGTGGTGACAACAACATCTTCACGCAGATCGGTTTCATCGTGCTGGTGGGGCTATCGGCGAAGAACGCGATCCTGATCGTCGAGTTCGCCCGCGAGCTTGAGCACCAGGGCCGCACCGTGGTTCAGGCCGCGATCGAAGCTAGCCGCCTGCGTCTGCGCCCGATTTTGATGACGTCGTTCGCGTTCATCATGGGTGTGGTGCCGCTGGTGATCTCGACCGGTGCCGGTGCGGAAATGCGCCATGCGATGGGCGTGGCCGTGTTCGCGGGGATGCTGGGCGTGACGTTCTTCGGCCTGTTCCTGACGCCGGTGTTCTACGTGGCCCTGCGTCTGCTGGCCACGCGCCGCCAGCGTCGTGAAGCGGTTGCGACGGATGTGTCGGCTTCGCAAGCCGTGGCGTCCGCAGAATGATGGTGAAAGACATGAACAACATCGTGATGAAGCAGTACCTGCCCAAGCTTGGCGCCCTGGCCGCCGCGCTGGTGCTGGCGGGCTGCTCGCTGGCACCGACCTACAAGGTGCCCGAGACGCCCACCGCCGCAACCTTCAAGGAAGCCGACGCGGCTGCCACCGAAGGCGCGCAGTGGAAGACCGCCACGCCGGCCGAAGGCCAGCAGCGCGGCGACTGGTGGACGGTGTTCGGCGACGCCGAGCTGGCCCGCCTGATCGAAGCCGCGAACGCGCACAACCAGGACCTGGCCGCAGCGGCGGCCCGCCTGAAGCAGGCGCGGGCGTTCACGGGCGCCACCGAGGCGGACATGTACCCGCAACTGAGCGCGGGCTTCGATCCCACGCGCACGCAGCCGTCGGCCGCTTCGCAAGGGTTGCCCGATGGCACGCGCGTCTCGCCGCAGACCGTGTACAAGGCGCGCCTGTTTGCCAACTACGAGCTGGACCTGTTCGGCCGCGTGGCCAGCAGCGTGAACGCGGCCCGTGCCGAAGAGAAGGGCGCCGAGGATCTGTACCGCTCGGTGCAGCTCGCGCTGCAGGCCGACACGGCGCAAGCCTACTTCGCACTGCGCACGCTCGATAGCGACCGCGAACTGCTCAACGCGACGATCAAGTTGCGCGAGGATTCGCTGTCGCTGCTGCGCAAGCGTTATGAAGCGGGCGAGACGACCGACCTGGATCCGGCTCGCGCCGAATCGGAACTGGGCACCGCGCGCGCCGATCTGGCGGGCATCGAACGCCGGCGCGCCAATCAGGAGCACGCGCTGGCCGTGCTGACCGGCGTGGCGCCGTCGCAGTTCGGACTGGCCGCCAGGCCGTTCGATACGGCGCCGGTGGCGGTGCCGGCGGGACTGCCGTCGGAACTGCTGGAACGTCGTCCCGATATCGCGGCGGCGGAACGCCAGATGGCGGCGGCCAATGCGCGCATCGGCATTGCCAAGGCGGCGTTCTTCCCGCGCATCTCGCTGACGGCGCTGTTCGGTTTTGAGTCGTCGGATCTGTCGAACCTGTTCAAGTGGTCGTCGCGCACGTGGATGCTCGGCCCATTGGTGGGTACGACGGTGGCGCAGACCGTGTTCGACGGTGGCCGCAACAGCTCGAATCTGGCCGGCGCCCGCGCCGCGCACGAAGAGAGCGTGGCGCGCTACCAGCAGACCGTTCTGGTGGCCTTCCGCGAAGTAGAGGACAGCCTGGCCGACGTGCGCTGGCTCAGCCAGCAGGCCACGGCGCTCGATGGCGCCCTGGCCGGTGCCAAGCGGGCGCAGCGCATCTCGCGCAGCCGCTACGATGCCGGCGCCGTCGACTACCTGACGGTGATCGATGCGGACCGCACGGTGCTGCAGTCGCAGCGCGATGCCAACGCGGTGGCCGGCCTGCGCGCCGCGGCGACGGTGTCGCTGGTGCGCAGCCTTGGCGGTGGCTGGGGTCCGTTGCCGGAGGCCGTGGCAAAGAACTGAGGCTGGTTCATCTTCCGCTGTGCGGCGCGCTCTGCCGTGCAGCGGAGGAGGGTGTAAACACAATCGGTCACCAATCAACGCTGGCGCGATGATTCCAGGCTTCTACACTGGAACCATCGCGCCGGTTTTGTTTTGGGGAGGGCCGATATGCCAAACCTTCGCCGGATGGCCGCGGCAGTTGTCCTGCTCGGCTCCTTGCTGCCCGTGGTCTGCCCCGCGCAGTCCATCACCGGCTCCATCGCCGTGGGCGGCTCCGCCCGCGTGAAAGGACCTGCCACGGTCAATGGCACGCTGAGCGTGGACGGCAACGTCTACGCCAATGGCCCGCTGACAGCGGCGTGGTTCGCGTCGCCTGGCCGTGGTTACCCGTCGCCATCCGAACGCGGCTTGCTCAAGGTCTTTCACGGTCCGCTGACCGTGAACGGATCGATGGTGGTACACGGCGACCTCTATGTCGATGGCCCGCTGACCGTGAACGGCCCTCTCGAAGCCGGCGGCGGCATCGACGCCAACGGACCAATGGTGGAGCGGCAGGGCCGCTGATGTTGCACAATGGCGACTTCGCTGACTTTCACGATTTCGTCATGGCGCACGCCGGTACTGCACTGGGACTCAGAAGCATTGCCCTGTTCGAGGCCGCCAAGGGCGCACTGGTGATTCTGGCCGGGCTGGGCCTGGTGGCGTTGCTGCATAACGACGCCCAGGCGCTTGCCGAAACCATCGTCGGTCGCTTGCACCTGAATCCCGCCAGCCACTATCCCAAGGTATTCCTGGCCCTGCTGAGTCATCCATCGGATGGACGCCTGTGGGCGATTGGCGGCTCCGCCGCCGTGTACGCGCTGATGCGCTTTGCCGAAGCCTATGGCCTGTGGAACGGCCGCGCCTGGGGCAATTGGCTCGGCGTGTGGTCGGGCGGCATCTACATTCCCGTGGAACTGTACGAGGCCGTGCGGCATCCCACGTGGCTGCATGTCGGCCTGGCGGTGGCCAATGCGCTGGTGGTCATATATCTGGTGCAAAGCCTGGCGCGCCATACGGTGAAGTAAGCCGCGCGGCGCAAATCTGCTAAGGTAGAACGCGTGCCGCGCTGTCAGACAGGCACCGATATCTAGCCACCCAGAGAAGACCCATCATGATTCACGAAATTGCACAGATCACGATCAAGCCCGGTATGGAAGCTCAGTTCGAGGCCAATGTGGCCAAGGCCAAGCCGCTGTTCCTGCGTTCCAGAGGTTGTCATGGCGTGAACCTGCAGCGCTCGATCGAGCAGCCGTCGCAGTACGCGCTGGTGGTGGCCTGGGAGACCGTGGAAGACCACATGGTCCATTTCCGCGAATCGGACGAATTCCAGGAATGGCGCAAGCTCGTTAGCGATTGCTTTGCCGCGCCGCCCGCCGTGCATCACGTCAATACCGTACTTTGACCGGTAACTGAAGGAGCCTGCCGCATGTCCACCCCTCAGCAGCGCCCCCGGCATTTTTCGATGCTGCGAGACCTGCAGTTGGCGGATTTCTTCACGCTGGCCAATGCGGCGTGCGGCATGGGCTCGGTGTTCTACGCGATGTACTTCGTCGCGGACCCTTCGCTCAGGCATTTCTTCATCGCGGCGGCATTGGCGCCCGCCGCGTTTATTTTCGATGTGCTGGACGGAAGCATCGCGCGCTGGCGCCACGCCCATTCGGCGCTGGGCCGCGAACTGGATTCGCTGTCGGACATCATCTCGTTCGGCGTTGGCCCGGCCACGCTGGCTTTCGCGGCCGGCATGCGCGGCGGCTGGGATCTGGCCGCGCTGATCTACTTCGTCTGCTGCGGCGTCAGCCGGCTGGCGCGCTTCAACGTCAC
>DAIOET010000456.1:0-3821 GCA_036746135.1 Cupriavidus sp. | reverse complement strand
CTCGACTTCTTCAAGTACCGCTCGGTCTGGTGCATGGCCATCGGCTGGATGTGCTTCAACACCGTGTTCTACGGCCTGCTGACCTGGATGCCGAACTACCTGAACAAGGTGCATGGCTTCGACATCAAGGCGATGGGCGGCGCAAGCTTCATCATCTTCTTCTGCGGCTTTATTGGCGAACTGATCGGCGGCTGGATTGCCGACAAGTGGAAGGAAGCCGGCGGACGTCCCAACGTCGTCATGCGCACGCTGTTCGGTATCGCCGCCGTGGTGGCAACGATTTCGATCTTCTCCGTCGCCTACGTGACGAACCCCGTGGTAGTCGTGGCACTGCTGTCGTCCACGCTGTTCTTCCTGCGCTGGTGCGGCCTGTTCTGGTGCATTCCGTCGATCCTGGGCACCCGCAACAAGGTCGGTTTCCTGGGCGGCGTGATGAACCTGGGCGGCAATATCGGCGGCATCAGCGTGCCGATCATCGTCGGCATGATCGTGCAGTTCACCGGTTCGTACTTCCTGGCACTGATGTTCTTTGCCGCTGCCGGCGTGGGCCTTCTGCTCGCCTCCACGGCCATCGACTACGAAAAGAAGCTCCCGGTCTGAGCGCCGGCATCACGATAAATCGACTGGAGGAGACACCCCATGAAACGATTCACGTTGATCGCCGCGGCAGTGGTACTCGCGGCTGGCGCCCTACAGGCCACGGCGGCCACCGCGGATGGTCTGCCCACGGCGCAGCCCGAGGCCGTCGGCGTCGACTCCACGCGGCTCGTCGCGCTGTCCGAATGGATTCGCCGCGACAAGCTCGACGTGCGCAGCCTGCTGGTCATCAAGGACGGCAAGCTCGTGTTCGAACGGTATGGCGACGGACTGGCGCGTGATTACAACCACGAGCTGTACTCGGTCACCAAATTCATCAGCGCCCTGCTGGTCGGCACGCTGGTCGGCGACGGCAAGCTCAGTGCCACCGATGCCCCGGCGCCGCGCCTGGCGGCGGCACGCCCCGACCTGGCGCCGGCACTCGCGGACAAGCAGCAGATTCAGTTGCGGCATCTGATGTCGATGTCGAGCGGGCTGTCGTACAAGCTCGTCGAAGGCACCGACACGCTCTACTACGGCGTGCCCGACCGGCTCAAGGTCGCCGCATCGGCCAGCGTGCGCACCACGCCCGGCACCGAGTTCGACTATATCGACGTGAACCCGGTGCTGGTCGGCGCCACGATCAGCCAGGTCACCGGCATGCCCGAGCAGCAGTACGCCGCGCAACGCCTGTTCCAACCGCTTGGCATGTCCCATTTCCGCTGGGACGGCGCCGACGGCAAGGGTGCCGTCTCGGGCGGCTGGGGCCTGCGCCTGCGTTCGATCGACATGGCGCGGCTTGGCATGCTGATGCTGAACCAGGGCCGCTGGAATGGGCAGCAGATCGTGCCTGCGTCGTGGGTGGCGCAGATGACCACGCCGTCCGGCCCGGCGAAAGACTACGGCTACTACTGCTGGGTCAACAACATCGTCAAGTCGGAGCGCGAGTTCAGCGCGATGGGTTACAAGGGCCAGTTCATCACGGTGCTGCCGAAGCAGAACGCGGTCATCGTCATGAACAGCATCATGTCGACGCAAGGCGGGCTGCGCGATGCGAAGTACCTGGACCTGTACCGCCAGATGGTCAACGACTACGTGCTGCCCGCGCTGCAGGCCGGCAATACCGTCAAGCCCGACGCCGCGCGTCAGGCCGCGTTGAAGAAGGAACTGGAACTCGCGCGCACCAGCCAGCGCGTGCCGGGCACCCAGCTTGCCTTCAACGACAAACCCGAACAGTAAGACCCATACCCATACCAACTTGAGGCACCGCGCCAGAGACGGTGCCCGACAACTCTTGAGAAACAACCATGAGCAAGCAGATTCGCCTTGGCATGCTGACGCCTTCTTCCAACACTGCGCTGGAGCCGATTACCAGCGCAATGGTCAGCGGCCTGCCCAACGTCAGCGCGCATTTCTCGCGCTTCACGGTCACCGAGATTTCGCTGCGTGACCAGGCGCTGGGCCAGTTCGACCTGGAAAAGATCCTGGGCGCGGCCCGCCTGCTGGCCGACGCCCGCGTCGACGTGATTGCATGGAACGGCACGTCGTCGGGATGGCTCGGCTTCGACAAGGATCAGGCGCTGTGCAAGCAGATCACCGAGGCCACCGGCATCCCGGCCACCACTTCGGTGCTGGCACTTAACGAGATCCTGGAGAAGACCGGCGCGCGCCGCTTCGGCCTGGCCACGCCCTATCTGAACGACGTACAGCAGCGCATCATCGCCAACTACCAGCGTAGCGGCTTCGACTGCACGGCCGAGCGCCATCTGGACCTGCATGTGAACTACAGCTTCGCGGAGGTCGAGGAAGACACCATCCGCAAGATGGTGCGCGAACTGGCAAAGGACGACGTGCAGGCCATCACCACGTTCTGCACCAACCTGCGCGCCGCGCATCTGGCCGAGGAACTGGAAGCCGAAACCGGCATTCCGCTGTACGACACGATTTCCACGGTCGTATGGAAATCGCTGCGGCTGGCGGGCGTCGATACCAGCGCCCTGAAAGGCTGGGGCCGCCTGTTCCGCGAAGTCGAGTAACGGATAAGCACTGGAGAGTGATGACCATGCCTGCAGACAACAATCTTGACCTCGTGATCCGCAATGCCGACGTGGTCACCGCTTCCGACCGCTTCCGCTGCGACATCGGTGTTCGGCACGGCAAGATCGTGGCCCTCGGCCACGGCCTGCCCGCCGCGCCCCAGGAAATTGACGCCACGGGCCTGCTGGCCCTGCCGGGCGGCGTCGACGGCCACTGCCACCTGGACCAGCCCATGCCCGACGGCATGCGCATGGCCGACGACTTCTTCACCGGTACCCGCGCGGCCGTGTGCGGCGGCACCACCACGGTGATCCCGTTCGCCGCGCAGGAAAAAGGCGCCTCGCTGAAGGCGGCCGTGGCCGACTACCATCACCGCGCCGAAGGCCGCGCCGTGATCGACTATGCGTTCCACCTGATCGTGGCCGACCCGACGCCAACGGTGCTGCAGGACGAACTACCGTCGCTGATTCGTCAGGGCTACAGCTCGTTCAAGGTCTATATGACCTATGACGACCTGAAGCTGTCCGACCGCGAGATGCTTGAGGTGCTCGACGTCGCGCGCCAGAACCAGGCCCTCGTGATGGTGCATGCCGAGAATGCCGACTGCATCTCGTGGCTGACCGACAAGCTGACCGGCGAAGGCCGCATCGCGCCGCGCTTCCACGGCCTGGCACGCCCCGCCGTGGTCGAGCGCGAAGCCACGCATCGCGCGATCTCGTTTGCCGAACTGGTCGATGTGCCGATCCTGATCGTGCACGTATCGGGCAAGGAAGCCATCGAACAGATCCGCTGGGCGCAGGGTCGTGGCCTCAAGATCCTGGCCGAGACCTGCCCGCAGTACCTGTATCTGACTGCCGAGGACATGGGCCTGCCCGGCGACGACGGCTATGAAGGCGCCAAATGCGTGTGCAGCCCGCCGCCGCGCGATCCGGAGAACCAGGCGGCCGTATGGCGCGCGCTGGCCAATGGCGTGTTCAGCGTGTTTTCGTCCGACCATGCGCCGTTCAACTACGACGATCCCGAGGGCAAGAAGCTCGGTGGCGCCGCGCAGCCTTTCGACCATATCCCCAATGGCGTACCCGGCATCGAGACGCGCCTGCCGCTGCTGTTCGACGGTGTGCAGCGCGGCAAGCTGTCGTTGCACCAGTTCGTGGAACTGACGTCGTACCGGCCCGCCAAGATCTACGGCCTGTATCCGCGCAAGGGCA
>DAIOET010000455.1:0-3835 GCA_036746135.1 Cupriavidus sp. | reverse complement strand
GAGCGCATCGGCGATCTCGGCAATGGCATCAGCCGGGATTTCCTCGTGCCGCTGCAGGCCGCCTGACGATGTTCCATATGTGCCCGGCGCATCATGTGCCGGGTGCGTGATGTCTGGCAGGTACATGTGCCGTGTGCGCGATACGCATCGTGAAATACAGGATCCACCACAAGACCGTCTACCGATACACCGAAGCGGTGCGCCGCAGCGTGCATGAGCTGCGTCTGGCACCGCGTTCGGGGCCGCTGCAATCGGTCGAGACGTGGCAGTTGTCCGCGCCCGGCAATCTGTCGGAGGCACGCGACGGCTTCGGCAACATCGTGCACAACTTCACTATGGCCGGCCCGGCCCGTACCATCGCCATCACCGCCACGGGAGAAGTGGAAGTGAAGGCGGGCGAGGGCGCAGGGCATCACGCGTTCGTCGATGCGCCCGAAGCGGGCGAGTCGCGTGTGTCGCCGCTTTATTTCATGGCGGGCACGCCGCTTACCCACGCACCCGTCGACATGCAGGCGTTCGCCGCGCCATATCTGGCCGTGGGGCATGACGCCCCCGCGTTGCTGGCGCTGGCAGGCGGCATTGCCGACCGTGTCCGCTACAAGGCCAATACGACCGATGTCGGCACATCCGCCGCCGAAGCCTTCCAGAAAGGCAGCGGCGTCTGCCAGGACCAGGCTCAGGTAATGGTGGCGGCGTGCCGCGCGCTTGGCATTCCGGCCCGTTATGTCAGTGGCTACTTCTACGATCCCGCCGCAACGGCGCTGGCCAGCCACGCCTGGGCCGATGTCTGCCTCGACGCTGGCCAGGGACTCTGGTGCAGTATCGACGTGACGCACCGATGTGTGACAGACGCGCGCCATGTACGGCTTGCCGTGGGGCGCGACTACGCGTCGGCTGCACCGATTCGGGGCATTCTCGAAGGCGGCGCCGGCGAGACCCTTGAAGTCGATATCTCGATCACGCCCGCGACCTGATGGTTTTCTCCCCTCGCCCGCATGGCGAAGTGGGGAGAAAATGGCCAGCATCTTCGAGCGTTCTCCACATTCCCGACCGGCTAGAATGCAGTCTTGCCGTCGCCCAAAACACACAACATGACGTACTGCGTAGCCATGCGGCTGGATGCCGGCCTGGTATTCCTGTCCGATTCCCGAACCAATGCAGGCGTGGATGCCATTTCCACCGCGCGCAAGATGACCGTGTTCGAAGAGGCCGGCGACCGTGTACTGGTGCTGATGACTGCCGGCAACCTGGCGATCAGCCAGTCGGTGCGCCAACTGCTGGCCGAAGGGCGCGACGAGAAGCGCTCGCTGTGGACGGCCCGTGACATGTTCGAGGCCGCCTCGATCGTTGGCGATGCGGTGCGCGCCGTGCACAAGCGCGACGCCCACGCGATGCGCGAGGCCGGTATCGACTTCAATGTGAGCATGATCTTCGGCGGCCAGATTCGCGGCGAGCGCCAACGACTGTTCAATATCTACGCCGCGGGCAATTTCGTCGAGGCCACGCCGGAGAACTGTTATTTCCAGATCGGCGAGGCCAAGTATGGCAAGCCGATCATCGACCGCGTGGTGTCGCCGTCGCTGCCATTGGGCGAGGCCGCCAAGTGCGCGCTGATATCGATGGATTCGACGCTGAAGTCGAACATTTCGGTGGGCCTGCCGCTGGACCTGCTGGTGTACGAGGCCGATTCGCTGCGCGTGACGCGCTTCGTCAATATCGACGAAAAGAACGCCTACTTCCGCATGATCCGCGATACCTGGGGGCAGCGCCTGCGCCAGGTGTTCGGCGAGATCTGCAACCCGGAATGGGATGCCGCCCAGCCCGCCGAGTTTCCGCTGGCGCGCGACGAGGCCGACCGCTGGGGCCAGCCGGTGCGGGCACGGCGCGACAGGTAGAAGGATTTACCTACGCCCGAGGCGACGTCGGCGGGCCGAACGGGCGTTGCGCCGCAGTACACTCTGCGGCGACTTCATTTTCCCTGCCCCCGCTCCATGCGCGACATCCTGCTGTTCTCCCATGCCAACGGATTTCCGGTGCCGACCTATCGCAAGCTATTCGGCGCGCTGGAGGAAGCATTCGAGATTCGCGCCGTCGAACGCTACGGCCATGACCCGAAATTTCCGGTCACGCGGGAGTGGCCGAACCTGGTGGAAGAACTGCTGCGCGAGATCGACCGGGCAGGGCGCGACGGCGCCGACTCCCGCAAGGTCTGGCTCGTCGGGCATTCGCTCGGTGGATTCCTGTCGCTGATGGCGGCGTTGCGCAATCCGCAGCGCGTGCGGGGCGTGGTGATGCTCGATTCGCCGATCATCGCCGGCTGGCGCGCCTCGCTGCTGCGGGCATCCCAGGTGTTGGGGCTGGACGAAAAGCCGAGTCCGGCGGCGGTGACCAAGAAGCGCCGGACGCACTGGCCCGATGCCGAATCGGTATGGACCCACTTCCAGGCCAAGCGCAATTTCCAGGTTTGGGACCCCGACGTGCTGCGCGACTACACCGAGCACGGCACCGAACCCACCGGCCGGGCAGCGGAGCGCCGCCTGCGCTTTGACCGCGATGTGGAATACCGGATTTATCGGACGCTGCCAACCAGCCTGGGCCGGCGCGTGGCACGTGGCGCGCCGGTGCCGGTCGGATTTGTCGCCGGCACGAAATCGCGCGAGGTGCGGCAGGCGGGTCTGGGCGCCACGCGCAAGCTCGTGGGTGACCACCTGCGCTACGTGGAAGGCGGCCATCTCTATCCGATGGAGCGCCCGCTGGAGACCGCGGACGTGGTGCGCGAACTGATCGGGCAGATGCGCCAGGCCGGACAATAGGGGCGGAGCGGCGCATGCGCCGCAGCGGTTCGGGCGGGCATTGCGGACTCGCCGCTGTCACAAATTCCGGGTCGGCGGCGGACGGGGTCTCATGTATAATCCCAATTTCCCCGGCAAGCTCGGTTTATGACCAAATTCGTCTTCGTCACCGGTGGCGTCGTCTCTTCTCTCGGCAAGGGCATCGCTGCTGCTTCGCTCGCGGCCATTCTCGAGTCGCGCGGCCTCAAAGTCACCCTCCTCAAGCTTGATCCCTACATCAACGTCGACCCCGGCACGATGAGCCCTTTCCAGCATGGAGAGGTGTTCGTGACCGAGGATGGCGCTGAAACCGACCTCGATCTCGGCCACTACGAACGCTTCGTGTCGGCCAAGATGCGCAAGTCGAACAACTTCACGACTGGCCAGATCTATGAGTCGGTGATCCGCAAGGAACGCCGCGGCGAATACCTGGGCAAGACCGTGCAGGTGATTCCCCATATCACCAACGAGATCCAGGCGTTCGTGGAACGTGGCGCGGCCGCCTCGCACGACGGCAAGGCCGACGTGGCGCTGGTGGAAATCGGCGGCACCGTGGGTGACATCGAATCGCTGCCGTTCCTGGAAGCCGCACGCCAGATGAGCCTGCGCATGGGCCGCAACCACTGCGCGTTCGTGCACCTGACGCTGGTGCCGTTCATCGCCAGCGCCGGCGAGCTGAAGACCAAGCCTACCCAGCACTCGGTGCAGAAGCTCCGTGAAATCGGCATCTCGCCGACCGCGCTGCTGTGCCGCGCCGACCGTCCGATCCCGGACGATGAGCGCGCCAAGATTTCGCTGTTCGCCAATATCCCGCAGGACGCCGTGATTTCGGTGTGGGATGCCGACAGCATCTACAAGATCCCGCAGATGCTCAACGAGCAGGGCCTGGACCGCCTGATCTGCGAGGAACTGCGCCTGGATCCGAAGCCGGCCGACCTGTCGATGTGGCAGAAGCTGGTCAACGCGCAGGAAAATCCCGAGCACGAGATCAAGATCGGCATGGT
>DAIOET010000454.1:0-3836 GCA_036746135.1 Cupriavidus sp. | reverse complement strand
CCAGTGGATAAAGCATCGGCCCGCATGTCGCGGGCCGAATGGCTTTTGTGAGGCCGCGGCACTCATGGCGCCACGGTCGTACTCACAGAACAGTCTGGTCGCTTCAGGCGACCTGGTACGGATGGCGCAGCAGGATCGTTTCGTCGCGATCCGGGCCAGTCGAGATCATGTCGATCGGAATGCCGACCACTTCCTCGATCCGCTTCAGGTACACGCGGGCCGGTTCCGGCAGCGCGTCCCACGTCTTCACGCCGAACGTCGATTCGTTCCAACCCGGGAACTCCTCGTAGATCGGCTTGCAGTTCGCCACGGCATCCGAGCCGCGCGGCAGGATGTCCACCCGCTTGCCGTCGAGCTCATAGCCCACGCACAGGTTGATCGTTTCCAGGCCATCGAGCACGTCGAGCTTGGTCATGCACAGGCCCGATACGCCGTTGATCTGCACCGAACGCTTCAGCGCGGCGGCATCGAGCCAGCCCGTGCGGCGCGGACGGCCGGTCACCGAACCGAATTCCTTGCCAACGTTGGCCAGGCGCACGCCCACGGCGTCCTGACGGGCCGGGTTGTCGTTGTCGTACAGCTCGCTCGGGAACGGGCCCGAACCCACGCGCGTGCAGTACGCCTTGGTGATGCCGAGGATGTAATTCAGGCGGCCCGGGCCAACACCGGCACCCGCGGCAGCCGCACCGGCCACGCAGTTGCTCGATGTCACGAACGGGTACGTGCCGTGGTCGACGTCCAGCAGCGTGCCTTGCGCGCCTTCGAACATCAGGTTGCCGCCAGCCGTGTTCACGGCGTACAGCTCGGCCGAAACATCGGCCACCATCGGCTTCAGACGCGGCGCGTAGGCCAGCATCTCGTCCAGGATCTGCTGATAGTCCACAGCTTCGGCGCCCAGGTACTGGGTCAGCATGAAGTTGTGGAAGTCGACGTTCTCGCGCAGGCGCTCGGCGAAATGCTTCGGATCGAACAGGTCCTGCACGCGCAGCGCGCGGCGGGCGACCTTGTCTTCGTAAGCCGGACCGATGCCGCGGCCCGTGGTGCCGATCTTGGCGGCGCCACGGCGGGCTTCACGCGCCTTGTCGATAGCAACGTGGTACGGCAGGATCAGCGTGGCGGCTTCGGAGATGCGCAGACGGTTCTGCACTTGCAGGCCGGCAGTCTCAAGCTCTTCGATTTCGCGGAACAGCGCTTCGGGAGACAGCACCACACCATTGCCGATATAGCAGACGGTGCTTTCGCGCATGATCCCCGACGGAATCAGTCGCAGAATGGTCTTCTTGCCGCCGATGATGAGCGTGTGGCCAGCGTTGTGGCCGCCCTGGAACCGCACCACGCCTTTTGCATGATCGGTAAGCCAATCGACGATTTTCCCTTTGCCTTCGTCACCCCACTGGGTTCCGATCACGACGACATTGCGTCCCTGGCCTACTGCGGATGCGGACATGTTGAATTGGTCAGAAGGTTAAAAACGTATTCTACTCTTGTTGTTCGACGGATCCGGGTTTTCACGAGTCCGTGTAACAGACGTTTGCGATCCATTCCGGGCGATCATAGGCCACCACGGGCAGCAAACGTCATTCGAGAGCAGACGGAAAACGCCGGCGCGAGCGGCCGGCGTGGAAATCAGCGAATCAACGCGGCATCACCACCCAGGCATCGCCCTGGCGCTGCAGTTGCCGGTCGCAGTTGAACTCGTCGAGTTCGTGCGTGTGGCCGGGCAGCGACTGGATCACGATCTCACCCGCCGCGCGCAGCGTGGCGATGGTCGAGCGTAGCGCGGGATCGGCGTCCCACGGGGCGAAAATGGCCTGCGCGCGAACTTCCACCGGCGACAACGCGGCCACCTCACGCAGATCCAGCGAGAAGCCGGTTGCCGGGCGGGCACGGCCGAACGCCTCCCCGACCTTGTCATAGCGGCCGCCACGGGCCACATAGTTCGGCAGGCCGGCTACATAAGCCGTAAACATCACGCCACTGTGATAGTGGTAACCGCGCAAATCGGAAAGATCGATGTTCACGCTGGCACCGCGCACCTGGCCAGCCAACGCGGCGAGTTCGTCGAGCGCGCGGCCGATCGCCGGACTGGCCGGCAGCGTCTTGCGTGCGCGCTCAATCACGTCAGCGCCACCATAGAGCGTCGGCAGCGCCAGCAGCGCGTTGCGCTCGATCTCCGGCATACCCTGCGTCAGCTCGCGCAGCGCGGGCACATCCTTGGTTTCCAGCGCGGCAAACAGCGCGTCTTCAATCTCGCGCACCGAAGGCAGCGCGGACAGCAGCGCCTCCAGAATGCCTGCGTGGCACAGGTCCAGACGGATATCGCGCAGACCCGCGGCCTGCAGCGCTGCCAGCATCAGTTCCTGGATCTCGACGTCGGCCTCCAGGCCGGCATGGCCGTAGATCTCGGCGCCGATCTGGATCGGTTCACGCGTCGCGTGAAAACCCGCGGGACGGGCATGCAACACGTTGCCGGCATAGCACAGGCGCGTCACGCCAGGCCGGTTCAGCAGGTGTGCATCGATACGCGCCACTTGCGGCGTGATATCGGCGCGCAGGCCCATCGTGCGGCCAGACAGCTGATCCACCAATTTGAGCGTGCGCAGGTCCAGATCATGGCCGGTACCGGTCAGCAGCGACTCCAGGTACTCGAGCATCGGGGGCATGACCAACTCGTAGCCATAGGTGCGGAACAGGTCCAGCATGCGGCGGCGCAGTTCTTCGATCTTGCGCGCCTCCGACGGCAGGACGTCGGCAATGTTTTCGGGCAGGAGCCAGCGGTTGGACATGGGGGTCTCTTCTATCAAAAACCAGGCTGAAGGAATGCCATCCCTCCAGCCGGACAAAACCCCGGCGGACCGGGGTTCTGTCAAATGTTGCGTATCGGGGCGTCCGTCATGTGACCGGGACGCCCGGTGCGCGCCGTGCGCGCTACTTCTTGCCGCCCGCCGCTGCCGGTGCGGCGTTGCCGCCTGCCGACCGCATGTAGCGGAAGAAGTCCGAATTCGGCTCCAGCACCATCACGTTGCCCTTGTCGCGGAACGTGTTGCGGTAGGCCTCCATACTGCGCCAGAACTGCGCGAAGCTCGGGTCCTTGCCGAATGCATCGGCGTAGAGCTGCGACGCCTTGGCATCGCCCTCGCCCTTGACCACCTGTGCGTCGCGGTAGGCCTCAGCCAGTACCACTTCGCGCTGGCGATCAGCATCGGCACGGATTTTCTCACCTTCCGCGGCGCCAGTCGAACGCAGTTCGTTGGCCACGCGCTTGCGCTCGGCCTCCATGCGGCGATAGACAGACTCGCTGATCGCGGGCAGCAGGTCGACGCGCTTCAGGCGCACGTCGATGATTTCGACACCCACGGACTGCGCATACTCAGCCATGCCCACGCGAATGTTCTGCATGACCTTTTCACGCTCTCCCGCCACCACGTCGGTCACGGTGCGCTTGCCGAACTCCTCGCGCGCCACGGCGTCGATACGCTGGGTCATGCGGTCCTGTGCGCCACGCACATTGCCGCCAAACGCCACGAAGAACTTACGCGGATCGGTGATACGCCATTTGACGAACCAGTCCACCACCATCGACTTCTTTTCGGCGGTCAGGAAACGCTCGTTGGCAGCCACGTCGATCGTCTGCAGGCGGCGATCCATGAACACCACGTTCTGCAGCGGCGGCGGCAGCTTGAAATGCAGGCCCGGCTCGCGCACCACCTGCTTGATCTCGCCGAAGGCGAACACCACGGCATACTGGCGCTGATCCACCACGAACAGCATCGACGACACGACGGCCAGCAGGATAAACAGGCCAATGGCAAAGGAAATCAGTCGGTTCATGACGG
>DAIOET010000453.1:0-3849 GCA_036746135.1 Cupriavidus sp. | reverse complement strand
CCCTCAAGTCGTTCCTGCGGCAGGATCCGGACATCATCATGGTCGGCGAAATCCGTGACCTGGAAACCGCCGACATCTCGATCAAGGCCGCGCAGACCGGCCACCTGGTTCTGTCCACGCTGCATACCAACGACGCGCCCACGACACTGACCCGCCTGATGAACATGGGCGTGGCACCGTTCAACATCGCGTCGTCGGTGCTGATGATTACCGCGCAGCGCCTGGCGCGCCGCCTTTGCACCTGCAAGCGGGAGGGCGACCTGGCGCCGCAGGTGCTGCTCGATGCCGGTTTCGCCGAGTCCGATATCGACGGCAGCTGGAAGCCGTATCACCCGGTGGGCTGCGAGCGCTGCAACGGCAGCGGCTACAAGGGCCGTTGCGGTATCTACCAGGTCATGCCGATTTCCGAGGCCATGCAGCAGATCATCCTGTCGCACGGTACCGCGCTGCAGATCGCCGAACAGTCGCGCAAGGAAGGCGTGCTATCGTTGCGCGACGCCGGCCTGCAGAAGGTAAAACAGGGCATTACGTCGCTCGAAGAAGTGCTGGCGACCACGAACAACTGACGGTTTGAAGCAGTGCTGACCAGGCGCGCGGCCGGGGACAGTGCATCGTAGAACTGGCTGCGCAAACGGGTGCCGGCATCGGGTGCGGGCACCGCAAAACAATAGCAATAGCAATATTTCGGGGGTCATATCATGGCGACGCGCGCACCAGCGGCGGGCGCCCGGACGGCAGCGCCGTCACGGGCCAAGACAGGGCGGAAGGCGCCCACGCAATACATCTTCGAGTGGGAAGCCAAGGACCGCAAGGGCAAGACATTCAAGGGCGAGCAGCGCGCCGAGAGCCAGGCCGAGGTCACGGCCACCTTGCGCAAGCAAGGCCTGACCGTCGTCAAGATGAAGAAGCGCAAGGCGGCGCGCGGCAAGAAGATCACCGAAAAGGATATCGCCTATTTCACGCGCCAGCTGTCGACGATGCTCAAGGCGGGCATTCCGCTGCTGCAGTCGATCGACATCATTGCGCGCGGCCATGCCAACCCGAACTTCACCCAGCTGCTGAACGACATCCGCTTCGACATCGAGGCCGGTAGCAGCATGGCGCAGGCCTTCCGCCGGCACCCGAAGTACTTCGATACGCTCTACTGCAACCTGATCGATGCCGGCGAGCAAGGCGGTATTCTCGATGCGCTGCTGGAGCGGCTGTCGCTGTACATGGAAAAGAGCATCGCGCTGAAGAGCCAGATCAAGTCGGCAATGATCTACCCGATCGCCGTGCTGACCGTGGCCTTTGCCGTGACCGTGGTGCTGATGCTGTTCGTGATCCCGGCCTTCAAGGGCGTGTTCTCCAGCTTTGGCGCCGCGCTGCCGGCGCCGACGCAGCTGGTGATCAACATGTCCGACTTCTTTGTCCAGTACTGGTATCTGATCGTCGGCACCCCCGTACTCTCAATCATCGGCTACTTCCGGGCGCGCAAGACATCCGAAAAGGTGCAGCGCTGGCACGATAAGGTGCTGCTGATGATGCCGATCTTCGGCAGCCTGTTCCGCAAGGCCGTGGTAGCGCGCTGGACACGGACCCTGGCCACGATGTTCGCGGCGGGCACGCCACTGGTGGAGTCGATGGAGTCGGTGGCGGGCGCCGCCGGCAACTGGATTTACTATGACGCGACCCGCGAGATCGAGCAGTCTGTCCGGATCGGTACCAGCCTGACCAATGCCATGCAGGCCACCCATGTGTTCGACAACATGGTGCTGCAGATGACGCAGATCGGGGAGGAATCCGGTGCGCTGGACAATATGCTGCTCAAGGTTGCCGAGTTCTACGAGCGTGAGGTTGACGATGCCGTGGCGGCCATTTCCAGCCTGATCGAGCCGCTGATCATCGTGATCCTTGGCGTGATGATCGGTGGCATGGTGGTGGCCATGTACCTGCCGATCTTCAAGCTTGGCCAGGTAGTTTAAGGATAGGTGTAGCGATGCAAGCTGTATTTGGCCCGAGTGGCGCCGCCACACTGGCATCGCTGGCGGCGTGGCCGCCAGCCTTCGTAATCGTGGTGACCGGATTGCTCGGCCTGCTCGTGGGCAGTTTCCTCAATGTGGTGATCCATCGTCTGCCAAGGATGATGGATCACGACGAGGCCAACTACATCGCCGAACTGCGCGGCGAGCCGCTGCCGCATCCGGACCGTTACAACCTCATGGTGCCGAGGTCGGCCTGCCCCCATTGCGGGCACACGATTGCGGCATGGGAGAACGTGCCCGTGGTCAGCTGGCTGTTTCTGCGCGGCAAGTGCTCGTCCTGCAAGGCGCCGATCAGCATCCGTTACCCGCTCGTGGAAGCCCTGACGGGCGCCCTCAGCGCACTCGCGATGTGGCATTTCGGCCCGACCGTTCAGGCGCTGGCTGCGATCGCGATGATCTGGGCGTTGGTGGCGCTGTTCATGATCGACGCCGATACCCAACTGCTGCCGGACCAGATCACGCTGCCGCTGCTGTGGCTGGGTCTTCTGCTGAACCTGCACGGGTACTTCGCGCCGTTGGCGGACGCCGTGATCGGTGCCGCCGCCGGCTACCTGGTGCTTTGGAGCGTCTACTGGATCTTCAAGCTGGTGCGCGGCCGGGAAGGCATGGGCTACGGCGATTTCAAGCTGATGGGCGCGCTTGGCGCCTGGTTCGGCTGGCAGGCACTGCCGGCGCTGATTCTGATGTCGTCGATTGTCGGCGCCATCATCGGTGGCGCGATGCTGCTCATCCAGCGCAAGGGCAGCGAGACCACGTTCCCGTTTGGCCCTTACATCGCCGGGGCGGGAATGATCGTGCTGTTCTTTGGCCCGGACGTACTGCCGCTGGGCCTGGTAGCCGGGCGGTAGCCGTAAAGCTGGTATCGTTGGCAGCATCGCCAATGAAAAGAAGTTTGCCTCCATGCTGGAAATCGGACTGACCGGTGGCATCGGCTCCGGCAAGACCCGTGTCGCGGATATGTTTGCCGAGCGCGGTGCCGCGCTGATCGATACCGATCTGCTTGCCCACGAGATCACCGCCCCCGGCGGGGCTGCCATTGCGCCGCTGGTGGAAGCCTTTGGCCCTCAGTGCCTGCGGCCAGACGGCGCAATGGACCGCGATGCCATGCGCGCGCTCGTGTTTTCCGATCCCACGGCAAAGACCAGGCTCGAAGCCATCACCCATCCACTGATCCGCCAGCTGACCGAGTCGCGGGCCGCCACCATCCGGGCTGCCGGCCAGCATCCCTACCTGATTTACGTGGTGCCGTTGCTTGTGGAGTCGGGCACATGGCGCGCGCGGGTCGGGCGCGTGCTCGTTGTCGATTGCCAGGAAGAGACGCAGGTCGCTCGTGTCATGGCACGCAACGGGTTCACGCGATCCCAGGTGCAGGCCATCATGCACAGGCAGGCCACACGTGCGGCGCGTCTGGCCGTCGCGGACGATGTGATCGACAACGACGGCCCGCCCGACGCACTTGCGCCGCAAGTGGCACGCCTGGACGCGCTATATCGCGAGCTATCGGCCAGCAACACGGACACACGGGCCGGCGGGTAGGCACCTTGCGGGCACCGCGAATCGCCGGGACCACGTCCGCTACAGGCCACCCTGGAACATTCGATTTGTCCTCAGGCCCCGACTCGCATAGAATGCGCTGAAACATGCCGGAAATAGTGCGCTGAGTGACGGCTCCCGGCCTTTGTGCCGCGACTGAACCACCTTGGCGTACGGAGGAACCGGCGGGCCCGCCGGGCGCCCTCGACTGAAACAACCGCCATTCGGCGCGCAGCACGGATACCGACTTGATCCTGTACGAATATCCTTTCAACGAACGCATCAGGACGCT
>DAIOET010000452.1:0-3868 GCA_036746135.1 Cupriavidus sp. | reverse complement strand
CCTTGGCGGCGTTGGCGCTGCGCTGCGCCAGGCTGCGCACCTCGCCGGCCACCACCGCGAAACCTCGACCCTGCTCGCCGGCGCGCGCGGCTTCCACCGCGGCGTTCAGCGCCAGGATGTTGGTCTGGAAGGCGATGCCTTCGATCACGCCAATGATGTCGACGATCTGGCGCGATGCCTGGTTGATCTCGCCCATCGTGGCCACCACTTCGCTGACCACCTCGCCGCCACGGTTGGCGATTTCGGACGCATTGACGGCAAGCGCACTGGCCTGGCGCGCGTTGTCGGCATTCTGGCGCACGATGCCGGTCAGTTCTTCCATGCTCGAAGCGGTCTGCTCAAGCGCCGAAGCCTGTTCCTCGGTACGTTGCGACAGATCGTGGTTGCCGGCCGAAATCTGATTGGTCGCGGTAGCGATGGAGCTGGCGGAACCGCGGATATCGCCCAGCGTTGCCGACAGGCGATGCTGCATCTGGCGCATCGCGGCCAGCACACTGTGGTCGTCGTTGGCACGCACTTGCACCGGCACGGTCAGGTCACCACTGGCGATGCGGGACACCGCTTCCACCGCATACGCCGGCTCGCCGCCGAGACTGCGCTTGACGGTCCGCATGATGAGGCCCATCACCCCGGCGATCAGCGCGCCGATCAGCAGCGTGCTCAGAAACGCATTGATCAGGTTGGCGCGGAACGCGTCCTCGATATCGATCAGGAACACGCCGGTGGCCACGAACCAGTCCCAGTCCGCCACGTAGCGCGCATAGGTCAGCTTGCGTTGCGGGTTCTCCGTGCCAGGCAGCCGGCCGCGATAGGTCGAATAGCCGGCGTCTTCACCGGTGGTACGGCGGGCGCCTTCGAGAATGGCGCGATACACGTACACGCCATCCGGGTCCTTGAATTCGCCGACCATGTTGCCTTCGGTCTGCGGAAGGCCCGGATTCAGAATCACCTGCGGCTTGGAATCGACGATGAACAGATAGCCGTTCTGCCCGAAGCGCATGGCGCGCAGCGCATCCTTGGCCGCCTTCTGGGCGTCTTCCTTCGACATCGTGCCCTTGGCGGCCCGCTCGACGAACAGCTTGACGATCCCCTCGCCGGTGGCCACCAGCGACTGCAGGCCGTCACGGCGCTCCGCCATCATGACGGACTTGGTGTGGAAGGCGTTCCAGGCGCCGAGCGCGAGCAGCAACACCCACATGACGGCAAGCGCCGCCCAGAGTTTGGCATTAAGGGTAAGTCGGTTCATGATGCGACAGGCTGAGGAGTACGGGAATCCGCACGGGAATTTGGGTAAGCCTCAGACATAACGGCATTTTTGGCCCCGCTGTTTAGCAACGGGCTGGCGTATGGCGTCCGGCACACGCACAATGTGAGACAGGCCGCACGCGGCGTGCTGCCGGGACAACCTTTCGAGTTGCCATGACCCTCATGAACGCCATGCGGTTTTCCTTTGTCGATCCCGATCCCGCCGAAGCCGATCCCTTGCAGGGGGAACTGTCCCTGCTGGACCATGCCGCCCGCACGGGTCCGGTGGCCCAGCTATGGGAGGCGCCGCTCTCGCTGGTGATCCCGCGCAGCTATCTGCGACAGCCCGGTATCGAAGCCGCGCGTGCCAGCTTTGCCGCCAAGGGTTGCCCGGTCTGGCTGCGCATGTCGGGTGGCGGCCTGGTGCCGCAGGGGCCGGGCATCCTCAATGTCAGCCTGGCCTATGCGGTACCCAAAGGGGCCGCCACGTGGATGGAGCCGGTCTACCTGCACCTGTGCGAAGTGATTGCCGCCGGGCTGCGCCAGGTGGGCGTGGAAACGCACTGGCAGGCGGTGGAAGGATCATTTTGCGATGGCCGCTACAACCTCGCCTGGGGGCCGGGCAACGCGGCGCGCAAGATCGCCGGCACCGCGCAGTACTGGCGCCGGGCGCCGGCCGACGCGCAAACGCCGGACGGGCAGCGCCATCTGGTGCTGGCCCATGCCATCCTGCTCGTGGATGCCGACCCGGAGGAGATCAACGCGCGCGCCAACGCATTCGAAGCGGCGATCGGCAGCGGCCGCCACTATGACCCGGCCAAGGTGGTCAGCGTGAAAGAGGCCGCGGGTCTGGACGACGCCAGCGGGCTGACCCGGCAGGTGGCCGCCGCGATCGAGGCCGCCATCGCCGCTGCCACACCGCCCGGGCATTGAGCGGCGCCTATTTGCCGGGCTTGAAGACCACGTCGCCGTACCAGGCGCGTGCGGTGGCCCCGGTGTTGTCGGTGTCGGTCAGGATGCCGTAGCCGGTCAGCTTGCCCGGCGCCTCGTGAAATACCTTCTGGAAGTCGCTGGCCACATCGCGGCGCAGGCTTTGCCATTTCCCGGGCTCGTTGCCCACCACGATCATCTGCACGCGGCTGGTATGCGGGTTGGCGATGACGGTCCCCACGGGTGCGCTGCTGGTCCAGATGTACATCAGGGTGGCGTACGGCAGTTTTTCGCCGGCGGCACTGGCGGCAAGCGCTTCGGCCCGCTCGCCGATCGACAGGTTGCTGCTGCGGCCGTCGAAGAAAAACACCAGGCGGGCCGGCGCATCTTCCTTGTCACCCACGGCGTTGTCGGCGCCGGGAATAGCCGCCGCGATCTTCCAGCGCCATTCCACCACGGGCGTCTTCGACAGGTCGATATCGCCTTCATGGACCAGCCCCGACGCCGCGCCGGTGGAATCCGCCTGCAGCACCGTGATACCTTTCTGCGCCACCAGTGTGTATTGCGTCAGCTTCTTGCCGGACAGGACGGGTCGGTTTTGCCAGCCATCCGGCAGGGCGTCGCCGGGCTTGGCGGCCGAGAACGCTACGCCGGGATCGTCCGCGTGAGCCAGCGGCACGGCACCGCACAGCAGGACGGACAGCACGATTGCTTCGAGGGGGCGCACCATGAATACCGCCTTCCTGTCGTTGAGGTGAGGGTTCGCAAATGTTCCACCATTCTAGGCAGGCCGCCAAAAGCTCGCCGTGAGCCGAATGCTGAATACGAGATCGGGCACGCGCTGACAACAAGCAAACAGGGAAAGACGGAATGGAGCTGCTGATCGGCGCAATGAGCTGGCTGTTCGTCGAGGTGATCGTCGGCGTCGTGTTCTATTCGATAGGCTGGGCCGTCCTCAAGACCGTTACACTGGGCCGCTATCCTGGCCCGTGGCGCGGCGTGGACAGCCTGATCGGCGCCGAGTGGGTCGCCGTCACTGGATTGCTGGTCACGGTTGCCGCCGTGCTCGTTGTACTGAAATTGCCTTGAACATCACAAAACTACTGCTTCGCCGCGGTGCCCTGGCTCTGACCGCCACTGCACTGGCCTTGTCCGGCTGCGCCCTGTCTCCTGTCACCCCGCTGGCCCCCGATACCGCCGCCCATCTGCCGCCGGTGCGCTTCCTGCTGACGTTCGACGATGGCCCGGACAGCGGCCCATTCGGCGGCACGCCGCTGATCCTGCGCCAACTGGCCGACAATCCGATCACGCCGGGCATCAAGGCGGTTTTCTTCGTCCAGACCGAGCACGTGCGGCGCGGCGGCAGTCCCGAGGGTCGCGCGCAAATGCACGATACCTGTGCAAGCGGTCAGTTGATGGCCGTGCACAGCGCGGTGCCGCGGGGCCATGTTTCGCATACGGATCTGGCGCCGGACGTCCTGGCGGCGTCGCTGCGTCGCGGCCAGGCCGATATCGCCGCCCAGTGCGGACACCCGCTCGCGGTGGTGCGGCCGCCGAACTGGACCTACAACGCCGGCACGCAGGCCATCTACGCCCAGACCGGGCTGGGCATGCTGATGGCGGACGCCAACGCGCGCGACGGCAAGATCTACGGCTGGACCATCAGCCTGCGCCGACGCCCGCACATGCGCCA
>DAIOET010000451.1:0-3871 GCA_036746135.1 Cupriavidus sp. | reverse complement strand
TGGTGTCGCTGAAAATCTTGTTGTTGCCGACCACGGTCAGCACGTTGTCGGGGGTGTCCAGCGAGGTGGCAAACAGACCAATCTCGCGCACCGTGCCAGTCACGCCGCCGATGGTCACGAAATCGCCCACCTTGAAAGGCCGCAGGACGACCAGGAAGGCGCCGGCGGCGAAGTTGGCCATCAGCCCCGACCACGCCATGCCGATGGCCACGCCGGCTGCCGCGATCAGTGCCGCGAACGTAGTGGTCTGAATGCCGAAGTAGCCCAGGATGCCGATCACCAGCACCACGTTCAGCGTGACAGTGACGATCGATCCGACATAGCGCAGCAGGGTGGGGTCCACGCTCTGCTTGGCCAGCGAGTTCTGCACCAGTCGCACTACAAAATGGATCAGCCAGCGGCCGACGACCCAGAAGGCCAGGGCGGCCAGGATCTTGACGCCGAATATGGCGGCGTAGCCGTAGACGATGTCGCGGAGGCTGGCAAGCGAGGTGGTATCCATGAACATGCTCCTGTGATTTACGGGCACGAAAAACCAGGGACAGCAAAAGCGTTACGCGCTGTCGATAATGTCAGGACCACAAGGCACGCCTGTGTCGGCGTTTACGGGAATGGCAAGGGCATTATTGGGCGCCCGCTTACGAAAGTTCAAGTCAATCTTTTGCGAGCGCCAAGTAAGAACGGCCGGGCATTTGCCCGGCCGTCATCCGCTACAAAGCGTTGAAAATCCGTTGTTTACCAGTTGGTTTCACGCTCCGGCGTGGCCGAGATGCGGTGCAGCGTCAGGTCGGCGCCATTGAATTCTTCTTCGGGGTCCAGGCGGATACCCACCAGCTTTTTCAGGGCGCCGTAGACCACTGTGCCACCCACCAGGGCGACGACGATGCCCATCAGCGTGCCCGCGATCTGGGCAACCAGCGACACGCCACCCATGCCGCCCAGCAGGCGGCTGCCAAAGATGCCGGCGGCAATGCCACCCCAGGCGCCGCACAGCCCGTGCAGCGGCCAGACGCCCAGCACGTCATCGATGTGCCACTTGTTCTGGGCCAGCGTAAACAGATGGACGAACAGCACGCCCGCCACGGCGCCGGTAACCAGCGCGCCAAGCGGATGCATGATGTCCGAGCCCGCGCATACCGCGACCAGTCCGGCCAGCGGGCCGTTGTACGAAAAGCCGGGGTCGTTGCGGCCGGCGGCCCACGCCGCCAGCGTGCCGCCAACCATCGCCATGAGCGAGTTGATGGCCACCAGGCCGCTGATCTTGTCGATGGTCTGCGCGCTCATCACGTTGAAACCGAACCAGCCCACCGCCAGTACCCAGGCACCCAGGGCCAGGAACGGGATGTTCGACGGTGGGTGGGCGCTGATTCGGCCATCCTTCTGATAGCGGCCACGGCGCGCGCCCAGCAGCAGCACGGCGGGCAGGGCGATCCAGCCGCCCACCGCGTGAACCACCACCGAACCGGCAAAGTCATGGAACGGAGCGCCGGCCACCGACGCCAGCCAGTCCTGCACGCCAAGGCGGTTGTTCCAGACGATGCCTTCGAAGAACGGATAGACAAAGCCCACCAGCACGAACGTCGCGATCAACTGAGGATTGAACCGCGAACGCTCGGCAATGCCGCCCGAAATAATCGCCGGAATTGCCGCGGCGAACGTGGCCAGGAAGAAGAACTTGACGAGTTCATGGCCGTTCTTTTCCGCCAGTGTCTCCGCGCCGGCGAAGAATTGCACACCGTAGGCGATCGTATAGCCGATGAAGAAGTAGGCCAGCGTCGAAACCGCAAAATCGACCAGGATCTTTACGAGTGCGTTGACCTGGTTCTTCTTCCGGACCGTGCCGAGTTCCAGAAAGGCGAACCCGGCGTGCATCGCCAGCACCATGATTGCGCCCAGCAGGATGAACAATGCATCCGTGCCTGTCTTCAGGTTGTCCATCGTTACCTCATGCTCAAAATGGGAGCACGAGTAAGCAATTAGCGTTCCAGAATTGGGCGTAAAACGGGGAGTGCGGCGCCAAATCAGGGCGCGCCGCACTTTGCTGGCGTTTGTGCTCCGCAGCGCGAAAATTACGGATGCCCGAATTCGGGGCGTCAATGCGCCAAAACGACGCATTCAATGACATGCGAAAGACCTGAAATGGTGCGTCTGAAATTTACGCACCAAAATCGAGCGCCACCCTTGTATCGGACCGGTCGGAAAAAGCAGTCGGAAATTGCGCATTCCGGTGATCAATCGGCAACTTCCTGCCTGGTGCATAAAGTGCGCCGTCCGATACGTCCTGTTTCAGAAAAGTGATCTCCCGATTCGGGAAATAAAGGGGTAAAACACCCGCTAAGTCTTGTCAGAGAACGATTTCCGGCAGTTTCCGTTGCATTGGTGCCACTGGGGATTGCTCAAGGCTCAAAGGGCAGATTAGACTGCGCCGATCGGACTTTTGCCACTTGGCAAAAGTCCGGTGACGACGACCAAACAAGGGAAATCAGCCATGAATAAAGGTGAACTGGTATCGGCCATCGCCGCGGAAGCAGAACTCAGCAACGCCGCCGCCGAGCGCGCGCTGAACGCTGCGCTGGACAGTATCAAGAAGGCAGTGGCCAAGGGTGACTCCGTCACGCTGGTGGGTTTTGGCAGCTTCAGCTCGGGCAAGCGCGCCGCCCGTACCGGTCGCAATCCGCGTACCGGCGAAACGATCAAGATCCCGGCCGCCAAGACGGTGAAGTTCTCCGCCGGCCAGGGCTTCAAGGACGCCGTGAACAAGAAGAAGTAAGCGCATCGCGTCCGCGGAGTAAAGAAAGCGGCCTGCGGGGCCGCTTTTTTGTTTGTGCGGCTGGTTCTTTCCATTTCCGCCAGTACGACAGAAATCGCAGATCCGATATGCCATTGCACGGCGCACCGGGTTACACTGCCCGCGCCTCAGGCTCGAATTCTGGATTTTCTGCGATGAATGATCTGTCCCACCAGCTGTCCATGACCGTGCTGATGACGCCGGACATGGCCAATTTTTCCGGTAACGTCCACGGCGGCACCATCCTCAAATACCTGGATATGGTGGCTTATGCGTGTGCAAGCCGCTATGCCGGCCGCTACGTCGTCACGTTGTCGGTCGACCAGGTGGTGTTCCGTCAGCCGATTCACGTCGGCGAACTCGTGACGTTCCTGGCCGCGGTGAATTTCACGGGCCGCAGTTCGATGGAAATCGGCATCAAGGTGGTGACCGAGAACATTCGCAGCAAGGTCGTGCGCCATACCAATAGCTGCTATTTCACGATGGTGGCCGTCGACGATAACGGCACGCCGGCCGAAGTGCCGCCGCTGCAGCCGCGCGACGAAGTGGAGCGCCAGCGCTTTGAAGCGGCCAAGCAGCGCCGCGCCCTGCGCCAGGAAATGGAACGCCGCCACGACGAGATCAAAGGGGCGGCAACCGAATGACGCCTACGTCGTTGCGTACTGTCTCGATCTTGGGCGCCGCGTGCGGTTTGGCTGCGCTGATGGCCACCGCTCAAGCAGAAGAAATCGGCAGCGTTTCCACCAATTTCCGCGTGACCGGATCGGACAAGGTCGTGATCGAAGCCTATGACGATCCGGCAGTGGAAGGTGTGACCTGTTACGTGTCGCGCGCGCGCACCGGTGGCATCAAGGGCACGCTGGGCATGGCCGAAGACCCGCCCGAGGCATCGATTGCATGCCGCCAGGTTGGCAACATTGCGTTCAAGGGACCGGTGAAGCAGCAGGAGGATGTGTTCTCCGAGCGGATGTCGGTCCTGTTCAAGACGCTGCACGTGGTGCGCGCCGTGGACCGCAAGCGCAATACGCTGGTCTACCTGACCTATTCCGACCGCATTGTCAGCGGCAGCCCGCAGAACGCCGT
>DAIOET010000450.1:0-3874 GCA_036746135.1 Cupriavidus sp. | reverse complement strand
GTGGATTTGATATGGCGCGTATTACCGTCGAAGATTGTCTGAAACACATCCCGAATCGCTTCGAGCTCGCGCTCGCCGCGACGTACCGTGCACGTCAGCTCGTGCAGGGCCACACGCCCAAGGTCGAAGCCAAGGACAAGCCCACTGTGGTGGCGCTGCGTGAAATCGCGTCCGGCCAGGTCGGCATCGAGATGCTGAAGAAGGTCCCGACCTGATTTGCCAGGGCGGCCCGTGGTTCATTCATGCTTCGCGTGCGTACGCATCCTGCCGCGCATCCAGTTGAACTCCAGGGGCTGCCATGCCTTCGTCGCCGACCGATCCCGCTATCGCTCCCCCCGGCAATCCCGGGACCGGGGCATCGCGCGTATCGACGGCGGCAAAGCGTCCTGGCGTTGTGGCGACTGCCGCACCAACCGGTGCGGCAGCTTCGTTTGTGGCGCCAGGAGCACCGCTACCCGGTACCGTGCCGGTTTCCACGGTCTTGCCCCCGGCGCCGTCCGCGCCTGCCGGTCGTAAGCGTCCCGGACCTTCTCCAGTGACAGCCCGCACCGGTGCTCCCAATCTGCCCGATCCACTCGGCGACAACGTTGTCGGCGAGCGTGCCGTCGTGCCTACGATCCAGCAGGGCAAGGGGCGCGCGGCGCTCGCCAATGAACTGGTAGCCGAACCCGTGGCCGGCACCGTGCCCGCCACGCCGGGCGGCGATCTGTTCATCGACGCCGTCCTGGCGCAGTCTTATCGGCACTTCTTCGGCCCGACATCGCAGCCCGCGGTGCCGCCACGGCAGCAGGTCATCTCGATCACGCGGCTGATGGAGAAGCTGGCTTACCTGAAGCCGGCAGACCAGGCGCTGGTGCGCGAAGCCTTCCAGTTTTCGGATGAAGCGCATCTGGGGCAGTACCGGCAGAGCGGAGAGCCATACATCACGCATCCGGTGGCGGTGGCCGAGTTGTGCGCCGACTGGAAGCTGGACGTCCAGTCCATCATGGCGGCACTGCTGCATGACGTGATGGAAGACCAGGGCATCACGAAGAGCGAACTCGCCGAGAAATTCGGTCCGAAGGTCGCTGAACTCGTCGATGGCCTGACCAAGCTGGACAAGCTCGAATTCCAGAGCCGCGAGCAGGCGCAGGCGGAGAGCTTCCGCAAGATGCTGCTGGCGATGGCGCGTGATGTGCGGGTGATTCTGGTCAAGCTGGCCGATCGCACGCACAACATGCGCACGCTCGATTTCGTGCCGCCCGAAAAGCGGCGCCGGATCGCGCTGGAAACGATGGAGATCTACGCGCCGATCGCGCACCGGCTGGGTCTCAACACGATTTACCGTGAGCTGCAGGACCTGTCGTTCAAGGTCGGCTCACCGTTCCGCTACGCCACGCTGGAAAAAGCCGTCAAGGCCGCGCGCGGCAACCGCCGCGAAGTGGTTCGACGCATCCTGGAGGCGGCGCAGGCCGCGCTGGGCGATGCTGGCATCGTCGCGGAGCTGTCTGGCCGCGAAAAGACGCTGTACAGCATCTATCGCAAGATGCACGACAAGCAGCTGTCGTTTTCGCAGGTGCTGGACGTCTACGGCTTCCGCGTGGTCGTGGAAACGCAGATGCACTGCTATATGGCGATGGGCGCGCTGCATGGCCTGTACAAGCCGATGCCGGGCAAGTTCAAGGACTACATCGCGATTCCGAAGATCAACGGCTACCAGTCGCTGCATACGACGCTGGTGGGTCCGTTCGGCACGCCGGTGGAGTTCCAGATCCGCACGCGCGGCATGCATCAGATTGCCGAGGCCGGCGTGGCCGCGCACTGGATGTACAAGCACCAGGCCGACCATGCCAACGATATCCAGCAGCTGGCGCACCAGTGGCTGCAATCGCTGCTCGATATCCAGAGCCAGACCGGCGACTCGCAGGAATTCCTGGAACACGTCAAGATCGACCTGTTCCCGGACGCCGTCTACGTATTCACGCCCAAGGGCCATATTCGTGCGCTGCCGCGCGGCGCCACGGCGCTGGACTTTGCCTACGCGGTGCACAGCGACCTGGGCAACCAGTGCGTGGCGGTCAAGATCAACAACGAGCTGCTGCCATTGCGCACCGAGCTCAAGAGCGGCGACATCGTCGAGGTGGTGACGGCGCCGTACTCGAAGCCGAATCCGGCGTGGCTGGCGTTCGTGCGTACCGGCAAGGCGCGCGCGGCGATTCGCCACTACCTGAAGACCACCAAGCTCGATGAAGCCATCCAGCTTGGTGAGCGGTTGCTGGACCAGTCGGCGCGCCAGCTTGGCATCGAGCTGAAGGCCGTGCCGCAGTCGGTCTGGGAGCGCATGATCCAGTGGACCGGCAACAAGACCCGCGAGGATATCTTCGCGGATCTGGCGCTGGGCCGGCGCGTGCCCGCCGTGGTGGCGCGCCGCATGGAAATCCTGCTGCAGGAATTGTCGGGCGACGTGGACAGCGCGCTGCTGGCCGCGGTGCAGACGTTCGCGGGCGAAGAAGCCCCGGCCGTGCCGATCACCGGCGACGAAGGTATGTCGATGATCTTCTCGGCTTGCTGCCGTCCGATTCCCGGCGATTCGATCGTCGGCTATCTGGGCAAGGGCGAGGGCCTGCAGATCCATGTGCAGGACTGCAAGGTGGCCAAGCGTCTGCACAGCAAGGACCCCGAGCATTGGATCGAGGTCATGTGGGCCAAGAAGACGACGCGCGCGTTCGACGTGTCGATCAAGGTCATGGTGCGCAACGTGAAGGGCATCGTCGCGCGCGTGGCGGCAGACCTGACCGCGGCCGACGCCAACGTGGCCCACGTGGCGATGGAGCAGCAGCAGGTGGCGGGGCATCAGGAAGCCACCTACATGCAGTTCGTGATTCAGGTGCAGAACCGCCTGCACCTGGCCAACGTCATGCGCGCGCTGCGGCGCAACCCGGACGTCATCCGGATCTTCCGCGATCGCAACGACGGCTAGGCAGCCGGCGCACCCTTGTCGGGGTAGCGTACTTCCAGAATATCGATCTGTTCCAGGCCAGCCGGTGTGCGCAGCGGCACGGTATCGCCTTCGCGCGCCTTGATCAGTGCCTTGGCGATTGGCGAGATCCAGCTGACGTGATTGCTGTCGAGGTCGACCTCGTCCATGCCGACGATCGTGATGGTGGTCTCTTCGCCCGACTGGTTGGCATAGGTGACGGTGGCGCCGAAGAAGATCTGGTCGTTGTCTCCCTGCAGCGAAGGGTCCACCACCTCGGCCTTGTCCAGCCTGCGCGTCAGGAAGCGGATGCGCCGGTCAATCTCGCGCAGGCGCTTCTTGCCATATAGGTAGTCGCCATTCTCCGAGCGGTCGCCGTTGGAAGCTGCCCATGACACGATCTGCACAACGTCCGGGCGGTCTACGTCGATCAGATGCATCAGTTCGTCGCGCAGGCGCGTATAGCCAGCGGCGGTGATGTAGTTCTTGGTACCTGCGGGCAGAGGCGTTGCGCCTTCGGGAAGATCGTCGTCGTCATCGTTGGACGACTCTTTGACAAAAGCCTTGTTCATGTTCCGGTTCACTTCGTGAAGCTTCAATTATAGGAAGTTGCGCTCGACGGCCATCGCGCATGAAAAAAATGCGCGCAGGGGCTTCACAAAATTGAAAACTTCTATATAATCTCATTTCTCGGTTGCGGCTGTAGCTCAGTTGGATAGAGTACTTGGCTACGAACCAAGGGGTCGTGGGTTCGAATCCTGCCAGCCGCGCCAACCCGATACGTGAAAAGGGCTTCCAGAAATGGAAGCCCTTTTTGCATTCCTGCCTCCCGAGCACGTAGTGTCCTGCGTGTTCTTTTCCCAGCGCTGTCGGTGTCTATCCTGTTTTCATGCGGAACAGGAACGCGCACGCCTGGAC
>DAIOET010000449.1:0-3899 GCA_036746135.1 Cupriavidus sp. | reverse complement strand
CCTCACGCTCGGTTTTCGCCAGTTCAGCCATTACTTCACCGATATCCACGAGGCGCTGAACCGCGACGACCTGCACACCGCGCGCACCTTGCTGCACGAGTGGACCGGGCTCGATACGCTGGAAATGCCAGTCAGCGAAATCGTGCGCCATACGCTGGAAGCGGCCATCGTGGCCGTGCATCGGCATGTGTTCGGCGTGTTCTTCTGGTTCCTGGTGCCGATTGGCCCGGGCGGGGTCGTGCTGTATCGCACGGCCGAATTCCTGAATCGGCAGTGGAATACACCGTCCAACGAACGTAGTCCGGCGCTGGGCCGGTTTGCCGCGAAGGCGTTCTATGTGCTGGACTGGGTGCCGGCGCGACTCACAGCCATCGGGTTTGCGATCGTCGGCAACTTCGAGGATGCGGTCTACGCGTGGCGCAACCATGCGCGCAAGTGGAATGACGCGGTCAACGGCATCCTGCTGGCCAGTGGCGGCGGGGCACTTGGCGTGCGGCTGGGCCAGCCGCTGGCCGAAGAGGATTCCAGCGTGATGCTGCGTACCAGCCTGGCCGGCGTGGACTACGCGCCGGGGATGGGCGAAGCGGAACCGGTGCCGCCTGAATTCGGCGCGGACCCTGGCGTCCGCACACTGCAATCGGCGGTGGGCCTGGTGTGGCGTGCGGTGATTCTCTGGATGCTGCTGCTGGCGATGATCTCGCTGGCACTGTGGGTGGGTTGACCGGTTTCATCCGACCCAATGCAAAGGCGCCACTTGCCGTGGCGCCTTTTTTATTCCTGATGCCTGCCGCATTGCCAGCACGCCGCGAACTGCGCCTCGTGCCATTCTCCGCAATGACGACATTGCCAGCGCGGCCCCGGTGAAGGGTTGGCCGCGGCATTCAGCGCGGCCCATGCGTCGGGTTCGTCTCCGTCATTGACGATCCAGACCTGCGGCGCGCTTTCATTGAGCGGAATGTCGCCCGCCGCGCCCGCGAGCCAGGTATTGCGGACTTCGGCACGGATACCCGCGGCGCGCAGCACGTTCCGGCAATGCGCGGCGTGGACCAGCGAGGGCGTCCTCAGCAGCAGTTTCATGATGAGCCGTGGCAGGCAGGTGCTTTTACCTTACCACGGCCATTGCGGATTGCCAGCCGGGCTTACCACGGCTTTTGCTGCCGCGATTCGTGCAGCAGTTGCGTGTAGAGCTGGTGCCGGCGCGGCGAAATCGAGCCGCCGTCGATGGCCGTCAGCACCCCGCAGCCGGGCTCGTTGATGTGGTGGCAGTTGTAGAAGCGGCATTCGGTCAGGAGTGGCCGGAACTCTGGGAAGGCCCGTTCCAGCATGCCTTCGCTCAGATGATGGAGGCCGAATTCCTGGAAGCCCGGCGAATCGATCAGGTAACCAGGCTTGCCGTCGACCACCGCCCATGCCTCGGGCAGGTGATAGAGCCGTGTGAACGTGGTGGTGTGCTTGCCGGAGTCGAGCTTCGATGAAATCTCGCGGGTCTGTGCCTCCACGCCTGGAATCAGCAGGTTCAGCAGCGATGACTTACCCATGCCGGACTGGCCAATCAGGATGCTCGATACGCCCGCCGTGCGCGGCTGCAGCGCGGCCAGCGCTTCTTCGGGGCGGCCGTGTACGGACAATTCGAGCGTGTCGTAGCCCAGGTCCTGGTACAGCTTCAGCCGGCGGCGCGCGTCGTCCAGGCGCCCGGTCAGGTCGGTCTTGTTCAGGATCACCAGCGGGCGGATTTCGAGCGCTTCCGCCGATACCAGCGCGCGGCCAAGCAGGTCTTCCGAAAAACTCGGCTCCGTGGCCAGCACGATGACGACCTGGTCGATATTGGCGGCCAGCAGTTTCGATTTGAACTGGTCGGACCGGTAGAGCAGGTTCTTGCGTGGATCGATACCGGTAATCACGCCCTGGTCGACCGCGGCCATTTCGATGCGGACATGGTCGCCCACGGCGGCATCGCTCTTCTTGCCGCGCGGGAAGGCGTGCAGGTGCGAACCGTCAGCGCGTTCCACCACGTAGTGGCGGCCATGCGCGGCGACGATCAGTGCGGATTCGGTATCGGCTCCATTGCCGCGGCCGGCCCCTTTGCCGGCGTTGTGGTGGCGTGCGCTGCGGGTCATGCGTACGACAGCAGGCGGTCGATCCGCTGAGCAGCGGGCGGATGCGAGTAATAGAACGCGCTATAGATCGGATCCGGCGTCAGCGTCGACGCGTTGTCCTTGTACAGCTTCACCAGCGCGGAGACCAGATGGCTCGCGTTGGTCTGGTGCGCGGCGAACTCGTCGGCTTCGAACTCATGCTTGCGCGACGACTGGCTGGCCAGCGGCCCCAGGATGAACGTGAACACCGGCAGTGCCAGAAAGAACAGCACCAGTGCCAGCGCATGATTGCTGGTACCGAAATTGGGCAGCACGCCAAGGCCCGTGAAGAACCATTCGCGTGTGGCCAGCCAGCCCAGCAGGGCCAGGAACACCAGCGACAGTGCGAACGTGACGGCAATCATCTTGGCGACATGGCGGCGCTTGAAATGGCCCAGCTCGTGCGCCAGCACGGCCTCCACTTCCTCGCCGTCCAGGCGGTCGAGCAGCGTGTCGAAGAACACGATGCGTTTGGCCGCGCCGAAGCCGGTGAAGTAGGCATTGCCATGCGCGCTGCGCTTGCTGCCGTCCATCACGAAGAGTCCCTTGCTGGCAAAGCCGCACTTGCGCAGCAGCGCTTCGATGCGCGTGCGCAGCCCTTCATCGGTCAGCGGTTCGAACTTGTTGAATAGCGGTGCGATGTACGTCGGCACAATCACCTGCAGCAGCAGGCTGAAGCCCACCCAGAGCAGCCATGTGTAGAGCCACCAGTACGTGCCGGCGCGATCCATCAGCCACAGCACGGCCAGCAGCAGCGGCAGCCCCAGCACGCAGGCCACCAGGGCCATTTTGGCCAGGTCGGCCAGCCACAGGCCGAGCGTCATCTTGTTGAAGCCGAAGCGCTGCTCGATCACGAACTGGCCGTAGAGCGAGAAGGGCAGGTCGAACAGGCCGCCGATGACTGCCACGCTGGCGATCAGCGCCACGCCGTAGAAATAGCCGCCGCCGTCGAAGACGTGGAGCCAGAGCTGGTTCAGCGCGTGCAGGCCGCCCAGCATCGTGAATCCGATCAGCACCGCGGCGCCGGTCAGGACTTCGAGCATGGAAAGCCGCGTGCGGGCAATCGTGTAGTCCGCCGCCTTCTGGTGGGCGGCGAGCGTGATGGTGTCGGCAAACCGCTCAGGCACGGCACCGCGGTGGCGTGCCACATGGCGAATCTGGCGCGAGGCGAGCCAGAGTTTGGTCAACACCATGATGACCAGGGCAGCAAGAAAGATCAGCGTGAACATCGAGGGCCTTGTTGGCGATGGTGCGGCGCAGCATCGGTAAAACCGGAGGTGCGTGGCGGGCCATCTGGGGCAGATATGCGAGAATTATAAATTGTTCGCCCCCGGCCACCCGCGTCCAGGGGCTTTTCCTTTCCGAATTCCATATCGAGCCGTACCGCCAGATGACAAGTCCCACCGCATCCTCCGTCAAAAGTGAAAACAACCTCGTCTGGCTGGACATGGAAATGACCGGCCTGCAGCCGGACACTGACCGGATCATCGAGGTGGCGGTGGTGGTCACGGATTCCGAATTGAACATCCTGGCCGAAGGCCCGGTGCTGGTGATCCACCAGTCGGACGCGGTGCTCGACGGCATGGACAACTGGAACAAGGGCACGCACGGCCGCTCGGGCCTGATCGACAAGGTCAAGGCGTCCACGCTGACCGAAGCCCAGGCCGAAACCGAGCTGATTGCCTTCCTGAAGCGCTGGGTGCCGGCCAGCAAGTCGCCGATGTGCGGCAACTCGATCTGCCAGGACCGCCGCTTCATGGCGCG
>DAIOET010000448.1:0-3904 GCA_036746135.1 Cupriavidus sp. | reverse complement strand
GGATCTTGTCCTCGGGCATTTCCATCTTCTCGGCCAGCGTTGCCGGATCCGGCTCGTTGCCGGTTTCCTGCAGGATCTGGCGCGAGATCCGGTTCATCTTGTTGATCGTTTCGATCATGTGGACCGGAATACGGATCGTGCGAGCCTGGTCGGCGATCGAACGCGTAATGGCCTGACGAATCCACCACGTGGCGTACGTGGAGAACTTGTAGCCGCGACGGTATTCGAACTTGTCCACCGCCTTCATCAGGCCGATGTTGCCTTCCTGGATCAGGTCCAGGAACTGCAGGCCGCGGTTCGTGTACTTCTTCGCGATCGAGATCACCAGACGCAGGTTGGCCTCGGTCATTTCACGCTTGGCTTCGCGGGCGCGCTTCTCGCCTTCGGACATCTTGCGATTGACGTCCTTCAGCTCCTTCAGCGGCAGCACCACGCGGGCCTGCAGGTCGATCAGCTTCTGCTGCAGCTCGTGCACGGCCGGCACGTTACGCTCGACGATCGTGCTGTACGGCTTGTTGTCGGCCACGATGGTCTGGATCCAGTCCAGATTCGTTTCGTTGCCCGGGAAGCGAGCCACGAAGTCGGCGCGCGGCATGCCGCACTTGTCGACCACGATGTTCAGGATGGCGCGTTCGAGCTTGCGCACTTCGTCCACCTGGCCACGCAGCGTGTCGCACAGGCGCTCGACGTTACGCGCGGTGAAGCGAATGCCCATCAGCTCGGCCTGGATCGCTTCCTGGGCCTTCACGTACGGCTTCGACTTGTAGCCTTCCTTCTCGAAGGCACGGCGCATCTTGTCGAACTGCTCGGCGATGATGCGGAATTTCTCCAGCGCGGCAACCTTCAGCTCTTCGAGCTGGCGAGCCGATGCACCGGCGCCACCGCCGTTTTCATCGTCATCTTCCTCGTCGCCTTCCTCGTCGCCGTCTTCGTCCGACTCTTCGTCTTCGTCATCGGCGGATGCGGCCTGGGCCGGCGAGTTGTCCTGGACTTCCTCGGCGTTCGGATCGATCAGGCCGTCGACGAATTCGTCGATCTTGATCTCTTCGTTGGCCACGCGCTCGGCGCTGGCCAGGATTTCCGAAATCGTGACCGGGCAGGCCGAAATGGCCATGACCATGTCCTTCAGACCGGCTTCGATACGCTTGGCGATCTCGATTTCGCCTTCGCGCGTCAGCAGTTCCACGGTACCCATTTCGCGCATGTACATGCGGACCGGGTCGGTGGTGCGGCCGAATTCGGAATCGACGGTGGACAGCGCGGCTTCGGCTTCTTCTTCAGCCTCTTCCTCGCTGGTGGCCGACGGAGCGTTGTCGTTGAGCAGCAGCGTCTCGGCGTCCGGCGCCTGCTCGTAGACGGCAATACCGATGTCGTTCAGCGTGGCGACCAGCGTGTCGATCGTTTCCGAATCGACCATGTCGTCCGGCAGGTGATCGTTGATTTCCGCATAGGTCAGGTAGCCACGCGACTTACCCAGCTTGATCAGCGCCTTGAGCTTCTGGCGGCGGATCTCGAGTTCTTCCTCGCTACCAGCCTGGTTGGACGAGGCGAACTCCTTGAGCAGCGCCTTTTCCTTGGCCTTGCGATCCTTGGCCTTCTGCTTCTCGGTCTTGGGTGCCGCAGCCGGGGTTGCGGGCGCGTCGTTTTCGTACTCTTCAGTCACGTGTTCGATGGTGCTGTCTTCTTGCTGCATCTCAGCCTTGGGCTTGCGGCCACGCTTTTTCGGCTCCGGCTTGACGGCCGGAGCGGCGGACCGCTCGGATGCAACGGATGCGGGAGTCGCGGCACGGGCCTTCGGCGCGGCTGCAGTAGCGTCTGCTCGGGCGCTGCTGCTCCGGGTGCCGGCTGTAGTTGCCGCACGCTTGCTCTCGACTTCGGTATTCTGCTGTTTCGCCACGGTGATACTCTTGCCTTTCACTGGTGCAGCGGCATTACTGCCGCTTGTATTGGCGCTGCTGCCGCTCTCGCGTGCCGAAGTCGAGGGCTTGGTATTTTCGGATGTGCGATTCCTGGCGGAAGTGGATCCGGCGGGCGCTGACGCGCTTCGCACGGACTTTGCTGGCGCAGACCGGGCTGATGTCGTCCTGACTGACGCGGTCGATGTCTTCGCCGCCGTTGTTTTCACGGACGCCTTGCCGCTCCCTGATTGGGGAGCTTTGGAGGGAGCCTTCTCGGCTACCCTTTCGGTTGCTTTGGCCTTTGCCATTGGCACGCTCACTTTCGCCAGTACTGGAGAGAGATTTCGCAATCCAAACCGGGAATTGTAGCACGTCACCAATCCCCGGCTTCCTGTCAGGTGTGGTTTTCACCTGAAAAATCAAGGCTTAAGCGATTAGACCCCGAATTCTTCCATCAGTTGGGATCACATGTGCAACGGCTCAAGCCGAAAATCTTGTCTGCTGCGCTTGTTGTAATGTTCCGCGTGGCGCTTACTCGTCTTCCGCCGTGACGGGCCGCCAGCCCATCTGGCGCCGGCGCTGAACCTCAGGCATCAGCCAGCGGTAACGCGCCTTGTCGTCCTCATTGGCGGTGCCAGCCGCGATGGCCGCCAATAACATTTCCAGTTCACGCTGTAGCGGGTCAGCCAGCAGTTTGTGTATGGCGCCGTCGAATTCAAGTGTCGCAAGCGCCTCTTCCATATCTTCCTTCAGCACCGCGGCCCGCGCACTGGCATAGACATCGGCATAGGGCGTCTGCGCCAGCTGCTCATTGAACGCCGCAAAATTCGTCGTCCCCTGAATACCGTCGCAAGCCGCCACAAGGTGCGCCAGAACCTCGGTCTCGGGGCGCTGGGGATCGAGCAGCAACGCGCGCGCGTCGTCGTCCAGCCGGGCCGCCAGCGTCGGGTAGCTCATCAGCAGCTGGATCACCTGCTGCTCCAGCCCCGTGGGTGCCTGGCGCCTGGCGCGCGGACGCGGTTGCGAAAAACGGCCAACACGCGACGAATCACTGCCCAGACCGCAAACCGCCTCGATCTCGGCCGGCGTCGTACCGGTAGCATCGGCAAGTTCGCGCACAATCTGTAGCCGCAGACCGCCGGCCGGCATGGCCTGGAGCAGCGGCTTGGCTTCGAACTGGGCGCGGGCGCGGCCTTCCGGCTGGCGCATGTCCTGTTCTTCCGTGACGATCTGAAGCAGGAAGCGCGACAGCGGCATGGCATTCTGCACCTGGCGCGCAAAGGCGTCGGTGCCCTCTTCCCGCACATAGCTGTCCGGGTCGTGCTCGGCAGGCAGGAACAGAAAACGGATGGTCTTGTTGTCGGCCACATGGGGCAGGCAGGCTTCCAACGCCCGTCGGGCCGCGCGGCGGCCGGCGGCATCGCCATCGAACGAGAAGACCACGGCGTCGGTCTGGCGCAACAGCTTCTGGACGTGAACCGCCGTACAGGCCGTTCCGAGCGTGGCCACCGCGTTGGCAAAGCCCAGCTGGGCCAGCGCCACGACGTCCATATAGCCTTCCACCACCAGCACGTAGCCATTCTCGCGGATGGCGTGCCGTGCTTCGAACAGGCCGTAAAGCTCCGTTCCCTTGCTGAAGAGCGGCGTTTCGGGGGAGTTCAGGTATTTTGGCTCGCCCTGACCCATCACGCGGCCGCCGAAACCGATCACGTTGCCCTTGGTATTGCGGATCGGGAACATGATCCGGTCACGGAATCGGTCATACCGGCGCGGCTTGCCATCGGCGTCGCGCTTGTCCTGCGACTCGATCAACAGCCCGTTCTCGACCAGCGGCCCGGCAATCGCATCGTCGCGGTAGTTGCCGAACACGGTCTCCAGGCCCTGCCAGTCGTCAGGCGCGTAGCCAAGTCCGAACTGGGCGGCAATCTCGCCGGTCAGGCCACGCCCCTTTAGGTACTGGATGGCCTGGGGCGCCCCGCGCAGCTGCTTCTTGTAGAAATCGGTGG
>DAIOET010000447.1:0-3907 GCA_036746135.1 Cupriavidus sp. | reverse complement strand
GCATTCGATTACTCTCTACCCTTTCGACAGCGTCGGTAAAGGTGCCTATGACGAGAGACGACAAGTTTCGGCAGATCGCGGCGGAGTTCGGATTTGATCCGGACGAGGAAATCAAGATCGGTGGAAAGTACACACCTGTTTTGATTGATGGGAACGTCGCCTACATTGCCGGCCAAATTCCGCGAGTGGGAGAAACGGTGCGCTTCGTTGGCGTAGTGGGCGAATCGATTTCGCTCGAAGAGGGGCGTCGTGCCGCAGGGACTTCCACGCTGCGCGCCCTGTCGCTAATCAAAAAGCGCTGCGGGACGCTCGATGCCATTCAGGCGGTGCCGCGCATCACTGTGTACGTGCGAAGCGCGCCCGACTTCACGATGCAAAGCGAAGTCGCCGACGGCGCATCTGATGTCTTGTATTCGGTGCTTGGCGACGTCGGCATACACACTCGCTCATCCGTTGGTGTACTGCAATTGCCAAAAGGCGCGTCGATAGAAGTGGATTTCATTTTCACGGTGCGGCCCGCGTAGTGGCGCCGATATCCTCCAGCCGCGCCACCGTCAGATCCACTAGCGCCCGCAAGCGTGCCAGCCGGCGCATGTCGCGGTGAATGCCAAACCAGACGTCGCGTCCCGGCGGCGCTTCGCCCAAGTCGATGCGCCGCAGGTCGGGCGTCGCATCGCCCAGTGCGCACGGTAGTACTGCGAAGCCACCGCCCTCGGCGCACATGCGCGCCTGCACGCCACGGTTGTTGCTGCGATAAACAATACGTGCCCTGGGCAGCATCCTGCCGGCCCAAGTCACGTCGGGTAGCGTGCCAAAAGCGGTATCCATGCTGATGAGCGCGGCTCCCTGGCCGTCGCCGGCGCGCGGTGCCACCAGATCGCGGTGCCCATACAGCGCGTACTGCATATGCATCAGCTTTCGCTGGATGACGTCCGGCTCCTCGAACGGCGTGATGCGAAACGCCAGGTCGGCCTCGCGGCGCGCAAGGCTGTACTGGCGTGAGTCCGTCACCAGTTCCAGCGACACGTCCGGATGCTGCCTGAGGAAAGCGGCAAAGACCGGGGTCAGCACATGCATGCCGAACCAGTCGGATGACGTGACGCGCAGCGGGCCTGTCAGCGTATTGCCCTGCCCCGCCAGCGCTCGGGAGAGTCCGAGCGCTTCCTCCTCCATACGCTCGGCATAGACCAGCACGGCGCTCCCCTCGTCGGTCAGTACCAGACCGTCGCTGGTTCGGTGGAACAAGGCTTGCCCCACGGCCTCCTCCAGCGCCCTGAGGCGCCGGCCCATCGTCGGTTGTGTCTGGCCGATCACTCGCGCCGCGCCGCCGAGCGTCCCCGCCCGCGCTATTGCGAGAAAGATCCGGACATCGCTCCATTCAAGCCTGTGGTCATGCATTTTTGACTATCCGCCATTCAGGATTGTTAATTTCCATGCGATTCCGCATGAGCCATGATGATTCCAATGACACGCGGAAAGCAAGATGTCCTGCGTGATGGCCAAACGGAAATTCTGGAGATGACGATGTCCATGCAAGCCCTGGTGCTGAACCACTACAACGGCCCCCTCGAATCCACCACGCTGGCCAAGCCTGCTCCCGGCCCTGGACAGGTGCTGGTACGCATCGCAGCCAGCGGCCTCAATCCGCTCGACACCAAGATTCGGGCGGGCGCCGCCGCGCATGCACGGCATCCGCTGCCGCTCGTGCTTGGCATTGACATGGCTGGCACAGTGGAAGCGGTTGGTGCTGGCGTTACTGCCTTTCGCCCCGGCGACGAAGTCTACGGAATGACCGGCGGCGTGGCCGGCCTGCAAGGTTCGCTCGCGCAGTACACCGCCGTCGACGCCGATCTGCTGGCGCGCAAGCCATCGAATCTGTCCATGCGCGACGCCGCGGCGCTGCCGCTGGCTTTCATCACGGCCTATGCCGGTATCGTCGATCGGGCGCACCTGCGGGCCGGCCAGACCGTGCTCGTCCAGGGCGGTGCCGGTGGCGTCGGCCATATCGCGGTGCAACTGGCGCGCGCGCTGGGCGCCAAGGTATTCGCCACGGCCAGCGAAAAGAATCTAGACCTGGTGCGCGAACTCGGCGCAACGCCCATTGACTACCGCGCGCAGTCCGTCGAAGACTACGTCGCCGCACACACACAGGGTGACGGCTTCGATCTGGTTGTCGACACGGTTGGCGGACCGACGCTGGATGCCTCGTTTGCCGCGGTGAAGCACTTCGGCCACGTGGTCAGCGCACTCGGTTGGGGCACACACGCGCTGGCGCCGCTGTCGTTCCGGGAAGCCACCTACTCCGGCGTGTTCACGCTGTATCCGCTTCTCACCGGCAAGCTGCGCGCCCATCACGGCGAGATGATGCGGGAGGCCACGCGGCTGGTGGAAAGCGGGCTGCTACGGCCGGTGGTCGATCCGCGCCGCTTTACGATGGCCCAGGCGGAACAGGCATATGAGGTCGTCACCGCGGGCACCGCGCGCGCCAAGGTGGTCGTCGAGATCGAATGATGGCCGGGACGGGGCCACGCTTTCTCGCCAGGGCTGGGCCGTTTGCCCGTCAGCACGATACTCCCCCGGCTGATGCGTACCTGATCGCCACTGGACATGGAAACGAAATTGCCTCATATACGGAGAAACTCCTGAACCCTGATGGCTTGGCCGCACCAACCTGAACGAATCCACGATGGCACTGCATATCGAAACCCCTTTGCTGGCGTCCCCAACCCTAAGTGCAGCGGCGGGGCGCTCAGTCTGGCTCAAGCTTGAATCGCTGCAACCTTCCGGCTCGTTCAAGATGCGCGGCATTGGCGCCGCATGCGAAGCGTATGTGCGGCAGGGCAAGCGGCGGTTCATCTCGTCGTCAGGCGGCAACGCCGGCATAGCCGTAGCGTACGCCGGCAGCCGACTGTCGATCCCGGTCACGGTGGTCGTACCCGAATCCACCTCAGCGCGCGCGATGGCACTGATCCGCCAGCATGGCGGTGAGGTCGTCGTGCATGGCGCGACGTGGGACGACGCCAACGCACTCGCCATGTCGATGGTCGGCGACGATGCCGTCCTCCTCCACCCGTTCGACGACCCGTTGCTATGGTCCGGGCATGCCACACTGGTCGACGAAGTAGCCCGGACCGCTTTCCGCCCGGATGCCGTGGTGCTCTCCGTAGGCGGTGGCGGACTGTTTGCTGGCGTGGTCGAGGGCCTGCGACGCAATCATTGGGAAGACGTGCCCGTGATCGCCGTGGAGACGATCGGCGCGGACTCGCTGTCGCAGTCGTTGCGGGCCGGTCATCGGATAACGCTGGAGGCCATCACGAGCGTGGCCAAGTCCCTCGGCGCGAAACAGGTCAGTGCGCAGGCGTTCGCGCTTGCCCGCTCGCACCCCACGCGAAGCGTGGTGGTGCCGGACCGCTCCGCCGTGGCCGCGTGTGAACGTTTTCTGGACGAGCATCGCCTGCTGGTCGAGCCCGCGTGCGGGGCAAGCCTCGCACTCGCCTACGAGCATAGCGAAGCGCTGGAAGGCGCTAACAACGTATTGATCGTGGTCTGCGGCGGCGCAACGGCCACCGTGGACGATCTGCGTCAGTGGTCGCGGTCTTGATTCCCGATTGGGTCATGATTTCCGGCCACCTTCGCGGAGGCGGGACGGGCCGCAATGCCGGGCGATCCTTGCTTTTTCGCCATCGCGCAATTGTCTTTTCATCGTCTATGAATAATTAATCACGGTGCTCACGTCGTTAATCCGTGCATCTCTCTCACGGACGATCAACGATGAGTTCTGTCTCCTCCCTCGGTTCCGCCGCAGGCTTCGACCTGAACCAGATCCTCGCGGCGAAGGAGCGCAGCGTCGCCGCCCGCCTCAATTTCTACGACCAGCAGGCCACGGCCTATAACAGCAGGCTGTCGG
>DAIOET010000446.1:0-3948 GCA_036746135.1 Cupriavidus sp. | reverse complement strand
ACTGGCGACAAGGATGCCGTCGAGTCCTTTGTGAACTCGATGGATAACAGCTGGATGCACCACCACCATCATCACCACTAAATCGACGTGACCGAAGGCTGGCGGCCGGGCGTGAAAGACCCGATGCGATTCCTGGGCGGTTATCCGCCCAACGTGCTCGACCAGGTGCGCGCCGCGATGGCGGCCGGCACGCTGGGCGACCACATCGCGCGCCGCTACCCCGAACGGCACACGGTCCAGACCGATCGCGCGCTCTACGATTACACCGCCGAAATCAAGCAGGAATATCTGCGCAGCGCACCGCCGCTGCACAAGGTGGGTTACGACGCGCGACTCGATACCGCGCAGCATGCGCTGGGCCTTCACACGGCGATTTCGCGCGTGCAAGGCGGCAAGCTGAAAGCGAAAAAGGAAATCCGCGTGGCGTCGCTATTCAAGGAAGCGCCGCCCGAATTCCTGCGCATGATCGTCGTGCATGAGCTCGCGCACTTGAAAGAGTCCGATCACAACAAGGCTTTCTATCGGCTCTGCGAGCATATGGAACCGCAATATCACCAGCTCGAGTTTGATACGCGGTTGTACCTGGCCTGGCGCGAAATGGAAAAGGTGGGCAACAAATAGCCGCCCACCTTCAGCGCATCAATCGCAGGTGTATCGGAACTTGTCATTCAACGCCAATGGCAGCACCAGCGTATGCAGATTCAACGCCTTCGCCTTGGCGCATAACTTCTGGCGCGTGGCCGCATCCTTCCACTTCGACTGATATTCGACGTTGAACACGGGCTTGCCCTGCACCGTGAATGCCGAATAACCGCTGCACTCGTTGTACTGGAAGCACTGCTCGTTCACCGCAAAATCGAATGACGATGCGAGGTCGCTCAACTGCGCGACCGCATTCTTCAGGCCCACCGCCAGCCCGCGCGCGTGCGCCTGGTCAGCCAGGAAACGGTTGTAGTCGAGCTGCGTGGCGGCCGTCAGCGGCAAACCCGGATTGTTGGTATAGCCGTCGACGTTATCCGCATCGATACCATCGCAACCCTTCGACTTGGCCAGATCCATACGCGCCTGCATGATGGCGCGCACGTTGGCCGACCGCGTATCGAGCCAGCGCTCACCCGCCCAGCCGTCCAGCGCGTTGCCCATATCGGCCGGCAGGAACTTCGAGTAATCAGGGCGCCAGTTCTCGCTGCTGCCTGCGGAGAAATAGCAGACCACCCGCTTGCCCTGGGCCTTCAATGCATTGATGGTGGCTTGCGGCGTATCGAACAAATCGATGTCGTAGACGGCGACGTTATAGCTGGTGTTGATCGTGCCTTGCAGCTGGAGCTGCCAGGTGTCCGTAAGCGACGGAATCCAGCGTGTGGGATTGGCCACTACGGCGCTCACGGCCTTCGGCGATAACGTGGATGCCTCCGAGACGCGCACCACCGATCCGCCATCGTCATCGCCACCACCACCACATGCGGCCAGCGCGGCGACGAGGGTGGCCGCGGCCAATTGCGCAAGGCGGCGGCTTGCCAGTTTGTTATGCATGTTTGACCTCTCCTGTTCAACCCAACAAAAAATAACCAACGAATATGTATTGCCCTTTTCAGGAAGGGTCGATTCGGCGTGACGCCGATTATGCGCGAGACAAGCACCGATGCCATAGCCATGTCACCGGACGCCGCAACCCTTACGGGACTTGCCTCCTTTAGCGTTATCGGATGGGCCACTTCGAACTGAAGCAGCCTTCGGAACCGGCGCTCCGCGCCCTGCGCCAATGACCGAATGACCAGTCATTCAGTAACCAAAGCGACATATTCCTTCCCTAGTATCTGCCCCGGCTATCCCCCGCCGGCACGGCGTGCATGGCGGCGTCCCCACAAATACTGGAGGAACACATGTCGTACATCACCGACAGGCTGCGCGCACCACGCCGCGAAGCCGAAGGCAACAAGACTGTCCCTGGTCAAACGCTGGAAGAACTGGTCGCCGCCAACCCTGCTCGCCGCCGCGTGCTGCGCGGCAGCCTGGGCGTTTCGCTGCTGTCCGCTTTCGGCGGCAGTTCCTTGCTTGCGGCCTGTGGTGGCGACGACGACAACGGTGGCGCCGCACCGGCTCCTTCGCCCGCGCCGGCCCCCGCTCCCGCGCCGGGTCAGCAACCGCTGGACTACAGCGTGAACTTCCAGCCGCTGCCCTCGAAAATCACGGCCAACCAGGTGACGGTGCCAAGTACGTATGAAACCTACGTACTGTTTTCCGCCGGCGATGCCGTCGCCGCTGGCGCGGCCGGATACAAGGGCGCGTTCCAGACTTCGATGGAAACCGAACAGCAGGCCGGCGGCAATCACGACGGCATGCACTTCTTCGCAATTCCCGGCGTGGACCCGCAAAAAGGCGGCCTGCTGGCGATCAACCATGAAGCACCGGACGCCGCCATCCTGATGGCGGGCAGCTACGACCCGGCTACCGCAACCGCCGAGCAGAAGCGCATCGTGCTGTCGTCGGTGGGTGTCTCGGTCATCGAGATCGAGCTGTTGTCCGGCAAATGGCAGGTCAAGCGCAATTCGCTCTACAACAAGCGCTACTCGGGCAACACCGCCTACCGCGTATCCGGCCCGGCCGCCGGAGCCGTGGGCCCGGTTGTCATCGGCACGCTCAACAACTGCTCCAGCGGCCATACGCCGTGGGGCACCTACCTGACGTGCGAGGAAACCACCGACAACTACCTGGACCCGACACAAGCCGAAGAGGGCTACGGCTGGATCGTCGAGATCGACCCACTGCAACAGATCTCCGGCCTGCCCGTGAAGCGCACCGCAATGGGCCGCTTCGATCACGAGAACACCGCCTTCATGGCCGACGCCAGCAACCGCGTGGCGTTCTACATGGGCGACGACGGTACGCCGGGCTGCATCTACAAGTTCATCCCCAGCAGCGCATTCGACGCGACCAACCGCCTGAACAACGCCAGCCTGCTGGACAACGGCACGCTGTACGCTGCCAAGTTCAACGCCGACGGCACCGGCGACTGGATCGAGCTGACGCAAGGCAAGAACGGCCTGCTGGCCGGCGCATCGGACCCGGGCAACTGGACGCAATCCGCCATGCCGCCCGCACCGACCAACATCGACTTCAACACGCAGGCTGACGTGCTGATCAACACCAAGGCCGCGGCCCGCGTGGCCGGCGCCACGCTGATGGACCGCCCCGAATGGATCACGGTCGGCCAGGACAAGACGATTTACTGCACGCTGACGAACAACGGCGGTCGCGTCCAAACGGATGCCGCCAACCCGCGCGCGAACAATCCGCATGGGCACATCGTCCGCTGGCGTGAAGACGGTGATTCGCCGCTGGCTTCGAAATTCAAGTGGGAAATTCTGCTGCTGGCCGGTGATCCGTCGATTGCCGCGGCCAACCAGAAGGGCAACATGATCGGCGCGACATTCAGCAGCCCGGACGGCATTCGCGTGGATCCGAAGGGCCGGCTGTGGATTCAGACCGATGCCGGAACGGGCTCATCCACGACGAGCATCTTTGGCGCGAACTCGATGCACTACCTGGACCAGGTAACGCGCGAGGTTCGACGACTGCTGGTGGGACCGGTGGGATGTGAGATCACCGGGTTGGCCTACACGCCCGATTTGACAACGTTCTTTGTGAACATCCAGCATCCGACCGGCACCGGCGCGGCCGGTGGAAACTGGCCGGATGGAACGCTGCCTTCGCGGTCATCGACGGTGGTGTTGAGGCATAGGGAAGGGAAGCCGGTGGGGGCGTGATATCCGGCGGTCGGCGGGCAGTACATGAGGTCTTGCATCGGCGCCGACTTGGCTTTGAGCACTGAGTAGTCGTTGCGCTTGGCCCGATCACATCTGGAGTGGGTTCCAGTGCTCGGCCACAAAGCAAAAAGGCCACGCGAGAGCGTGGCCTTTTCACATGATTCTGGTGCCGGCTGCAGGA
>DAIOET010000445.1:0-3950 GCA_036746135.1 Cupriavidus sp. | reverse complement strand
GCGAGTAGGCAATATCGTTGTCGTTTTCGGCCAGGTGCGTGTGCAGCGATACGCCATAGTGGCGCGCCATCGTGGCGGACTCGCGCATCAGGTCGCGCGATACCGAGAACGGCGAACACGGCGCCAGCACCACGCGTAACATCGCGTGGCGCGAGGCATCGTGATACTGCTCTACCAGCCGCTGGCTGTCGCGCAGGATGGCCGCCTCGGTTTCAACCACTACATCGGGAGGCAGGCCACCCTGGCTGCGGCCCACGCTCATCGAGCCGCGCGCGGGATGGAAGCGCATGCCGATCTGTCGCGCGGCATCGATCGAATCGTCGAGCTTCGCGCCATTCGGATACAGGTAGAGATGATCGCTGGTGGTCGTGCAGCCGGACAGCATCAGTTCCGCCATCGCGGTTTGCGTCGAGACGCGGATCATCTCGGGCGTCAGGTGCGACCAGAGCATGTACAGGTTCGTCAGCCAACCGAACAGCTCCGCATCCTGCGCGGCCGGCACGGCACGCGTCAGGCTCTGGTACATATGGTGGTGCGTATTGACCAGCCCGGGCATCACCACATGGCCGCGCATGTCGACAACTTCGGCACTGCCTTCATCGATCATGCGCCGATATTGCTCCGGCAAGTCGGCGGTGGCCCCCACCCATTCGATGACGGGCCCGTTGGCGACCAGCGCGCCATCGGCGATCTCGCGGCGCTGCGCGTCCATGGTGACCAGTACGTCGGCGTGCTGGAGGATCAGGGTCATGGCAAGTTGTGTATCCAGGTTGTGAACGGAAGCGAGTCTACGCAACGCCGGTACACTGACCCAAGCGCAGATTTTCGCGCTTGGTGTCCACAAATTGTGGACACCTCTAACGAGACAGGCCGGCCAGCGCGGCAGTCATCGCATCGCTCATCAACCCGGCCGCGGGCGTCAGCGGACTACGGCCACGCGTTACCAGCCGCAACGACTGCCGCTGCAAGTCGCCGTCGCGCAGCGGCACGAACACCACCGAACCGCGCGTGCGCTCTTCCATCACATCGAGCCGATTGAGCAGTGCAACGCCGGCACCACCAGCCACCAACCGCTGGATCAATACCACCGAGGTGGATTCCACCGCCGGCATCACCTCGAGCGACTGGCGCGCAAACGCTTCGTCCACCAGCGCGCGGATTGACAGCGATGGCGCCGGCAAGATCAGCGGATACCCCGCGCACTCGGCCAATCGCGCCGACGACTGCGACGCCAGGTGATGCCCGGGCGCCACTACCGCGCCGATCGACCAGTCGCTGTCCGCCACTGTACGCAGCGCCGCGACCTCCGGCAGATCATAGCCAAGCCCAAGATCCGCATCGCCCTGCTCCACCGCCGCGACGATGCCACTCACCGGCAGGTCGGCCACCCGCACCACGATTCCAGGGTGACGCTGACGAAAATCGTGGACCAGCGAAGGCATCCACGAGCCCGCCAACCCCGACGTGGTGGCAATCGTCACCATGCCCCGTCGCGCCCCCTTGATCTCGGCCACGCGCGCCTGCAGCGCCTCGTGCTCGCGCAGGGTCTGCCGCACATGCGCCAGCACCATTTCGCCCAGCGGCGTCAGGTGCAGGCGCTTGTTGATGCGGTCAAACAGCGGCGCACCCAGGTCGGCCTCCAGTTCCAGGATCTGACGATTGATCGCTGTCGGCGCCACGTGCAGATGTTCCGCCGCCCGCCGGATCGAACCGCGCCGGACAACTTCGTCGAAATAGCGAAGAACGCGCGCATGCATGGGAAATGGGGCCGACAGGGCTTTCGGTTCAAGACCCGCGCATTGTAAGACGCACCGCTCTCGCAAAAAAATTCACGAATGGGCTTGCGCGATACAAAACTGATTGCTAGAATCTCTTTCTTCGTTGGGGCGTTAGCTCAGTTGGTAGAGCAGCGGACTCTTAATCCGTAGGTCGAGTGTTCGAGTCACTCACGCCCCACCAGCGAATTCCTGAAAGGCCCGAAGCAGAAATGCTTCGGGCCTTTTGCTTTTCCGCCCTGCTGTTCTGCCCCGCTTTCCGCCCCGCCTCCCCAGCACGGCCACGATTCCGCCGCGGTGGTCATATCTCCACGGGTTCCCCCCTATATCCCACACTTACCTTTCCGGGTTGAATGCTCCTCGGCGCATATCATGGAACGTAGTTCCGTATTGCGGAACCAATAGCCTGTCTTCCGCGAATGACAGGCGACACAAGCACTACAAGCAATAAGTTGGGAGGCATCTCTTGAAAGCAGTTCTGAAAGCGGGCGCCGTGGGCGCCCTTGCCGCACTGGGTCTGATGGCAGCCACCGCACACGCTCAGTCGTATCCGAACAAACCGATCCGCCTGATCGTGCCATTCGCCGCTGGCGGCACGACCGATATCGTTGGCCGCGCCGTTTCCGACGCCCTTGGCCGCGAGCTGGGCCAACCCGTGGTGGTCGAAAACCGCGGCGGTGGCGGCGGCGCGATTGGCGCCGATGCGCTGGCAAAATCCGCGCCGGACGGCTACACGCTCGGCATCGCCACGGTCAGCACGATGGCTACCAACCCGGCCACCAATGCGAAGAACCCGTACGATCCGCTCAAGGACTTCGCACCGATCACGAACCTCGTGAATGTGCCGAACGTACTGACCGTGAATCCGAAGGTGCCTGCGAAGAACCTCAAGGAATTCGTGGCCCTGCTCAAAGCGAATCCGGGCAAGTACAGCTACGCATCGGCCGGCAAGGGCAGCATTTCGCATCTCGATGGCGAACTGTTCAAGTTCATCACCAAGACCGACATGGTCCACATCCCCTACCGTGGATCGGGCCCGGCGCTGAACGACACGCTGGCCGGCCAGGTGAACGCCCAGTTCGACAACCTGCCGTCGTCGATGCCGTTCATCCAGACCGAAAAGCTGCGCGCGCTGGCCGTAGCCGCGCCCAAGCGCGTGGAAGGCCTGCCCAACGTGCCGACCTTCGCCGAGGAAGGCATGAAGGACATGAACAACATGGCCTGGTACGGCCTGGTGGCCCCCGCCGGCACGCCGGCAGCGATCGTCGCCAAGGTGCACGATGCCGCGGTCAAGGCACTGCAGGATCCGAACGTGAAGAAGCGCCTGCACGATGCCGGCGCTTACCCGGACGGCAATACGCAGCAGCAATATGCGGCCCAGATCAAGCGCGAACTGGAACTGCGCAAGAAAATTGCGACGGACCAGAACATCACGCTGGAATGACAGCTTCGTGATGTTCCGCTGACGTGGCGGGCCCGCCGCCTGAGTATTGTTACTACAACTTTGGCAAGCGGGCCGCCACGAAGCCCGGTAAAGTATCAGCGTCAATATCAATAACGCCATTTTCTGTCGGGCCGGATCATTTCGATCCCGCCCATACCTGAGAGGATGAGGATGATGATGCTGAAGAAGACCGTACCGACGCTGATCGTTGCCGCCCTGACCGCACTGGGCGCCATGCAACTGGCCCACGCGCAAAAGAACTACACGGACGGCGGCGATCTCTACAGCGGTAGCCATTCGAAGAACAAGGCTAACCCGAACCAGAATCCGGCCAAGGCCGGCAAGTTCGACCCGTACACCGACGGCGCGAAGAAATCGACCAAGTCAGATCTGGCCCCGAACAAAAAGGCCGATCCGTACACCGATGGCGCCAAGGCCGGCAAGCCGGATCCGTACACCGACGGGGCGAAGGTCGGCAAGGCCGACCCGTACTCCGACGGTGCCAAGTCTGGCAAGGCCGACCCCTATACCGACGGCGCCAAGAAGCAGTAACTTGTAACCTGTGCATTTTCACCGCTCTCCCGTGCTGGAGAGCGGTGCCTCCCCCTCCCGCTTTCCCCTTCCCATATTCCGCTTTCCTCCCGCTCCACCCTCCTCCTGCTCCTCACGCGTCTCACCCGGCGCATCATCCAAAAGATTGACTAGGAATTACCCGCGCTGTCACGCAAATG
>DAIOET010000444.1:0-3960 GCA_036746135.1 Cupriavidus sp. | reverse complement strand
TTCCTGCCGCTGACCGTGCGTGAAAACTGCCGGTTGGCGGCGCAATCGCGCGCGCAGCGCGCGTGGCGGCTGTGGGAACCGGCGCAGGGCTGCCGTACCAGCCGGGCGCTCGCCGACGAGGCGCTGGAGCGTGCCGGCCTGGCCCAGCATGCGGGCCGCCTGGCCAGCGAACTGGCACACGGCCAGAAACGCCAGCTTGAGGTGGCGATGTGCCTGGCAACGGAGCCGGTGGCGCTGCTGCTGGACGAACCGCTGGCCGGCATGGGCGCCGAGGAGTCGGCCCGCATGCTCGACCTGCTGCGCGGGCTGCGCGAGGGGCACGCGATCCTGCTGGTCGAGCACGATATGGAGGCCGTGTTTGCCGTGGCGGACCGCATCACGGTGATGGTCAACGGCACGGTCATCGCATCGGGCGATCCGGCCAGCATCCGGGCCAACCGCGAAGTGCAACTGGCCTACCTGGGCGAAGAAGAGGAGGCCGGCGCATGAGTACCACAGCCATCATCGACGCCACCGGTATCAACGCCTGGTATGGATCGAGCCACGTGCTGCGCGGCATCGACTTTCACGTAAACGCTGGCGAGACGGTTGGCCTGCTGGGCCGCAACGGCATGGGCAAAAGCACGCTGCTGCGCACGCTGCTGGGCCATGTGCGGGAGCGTGAGGGAGAAATACGGGTGGCGGGGCGCGCGATGTCGCGCGCGCGGCCGCATGAAGTGGCACGGCTGGGCGTGGCGTATGTGCCCGAAGGCCGTGGCATTTTTCCGAATCTAAGCGTGCGCGAAAACCTGCTGATGGCCGCGCGCGCCGGCTGCGGCGGCCGCAAGGACTGGGACGAGGCGCGCGTGCTGGACCTGTTTCCGCGCCTCAAGGAGCGTCTGTCGCATGGCGGGCAGCAACTGTCGGGCGGCGAGCAGCAGATGCTGTCGATCGGCCGCGCCCTGATGACAAATCCTGACTGCCTGATTCTGGACGAGGCTACCGAGGGCCTGGCGCCACGGATCGTCCACGAGATCTGGAACGTCATTGCCACGGTGCGCGCCACCGGCATTGCGTCGATCGTGGTCGATCGCAACTATCGCGCCGTGCTGGCCCATGCGGATCGTGTGGTGGTGCTCGAAAAAGGTCTGGTCGTCATGGCGGGCCCCGCCGCCAAGCTGATCGACACGCCTGCCGCGCTGGATCGCTACCTGGGCGTCTGACGTCCGTTTGAAAAGTAGCGTATCGGGCATATTTTGTCGCAATGCCGCAACGTCCCGATGGTGGCCATTCCCACGCCCCGTCACAGTCAGGGCTTGACCACACCCGGCTTCTTTCCCATGCTTGATCGGTCATGGTCGACGACATCGGCATTTCCACAGTGGTCGTCTTACGACACTTCATCTAGAATGCGCGCGTTTGTGCAACGCAATAGAAACTGAGAAGGCCAATACGCCCCATCGGGGACCGGAGCCGCTAGCGTGAGAGAAATCGTGCCTGTTAAAGCACTTTGGAGGGACTGTCCGGCCGACATGACCGGGCAGCCAAAGTCAGGCACGGGAGGCGCGAGCCGGTTCACCTGACCCAATTCCATGACCCAATCCGCAACCACCAGCCATTATTTCGTCGAAAGCCCGAGCACCCGTGCGCTCGTGATCGGCGCGATCGGCGTCGTCTTTGGCGACATCGGCACCAGCCCTCTGTACGCGCTCAAGGAGTGCTTCAGCAAGGACCACGGCATTCCGTTCAGTCCCGAAGCCGTGCTCGGCATTATCTCGCTGCTGTTCTGGGCGATGATCGTCGTCGTCTCCATCAAGTACGTGCTGTTCGTGATGCGGGCCGACAACAACGGCGAAGGCGGGGTGCTGGCGCTGATGGCGCTGGCGCTGCGAACCGCGGCACCGCGCTCGCGCATGGCCAAGCTGATCATGATGTCGGCCATCTTCGGCGCCTGCATGTTCTATGGCGATGCGGTGATCACGCCGGCGATCTCGGTGCTGTCCGCCGTGGAAGGGCTGGAAATCGCTGCCCCGGCGCTGTCGCACTTTGTGATCCCGATCACGCTGTCCATCCTCTGCGTACTGTTTTTCATCCAGCGTCATGGCACCAGTGCCGTGGGCAAGCTGTTCGGCCCGATCATGGTGGCGTGGTTCCTGGCCCTGGGCGGGCTGGGTATCTTCAACCTGATGCACTCGCCCGAAATTCTGAAGGCCATCAATCCCTGGTACGGCATCTCGTTCCTGATCGAACACTCGCTGCAGGCGTTCATCGTGCTGGGCAGCGTGTTCCTGGTGCTGACGGGTGCCGAGGCGCTGTACATCGACATGGGCCACTTCGGTGCCAAGCCGATCCGCTATGGCTGGTTTGCGCTGGTGATGCCCTGCCTGATGCTGAACTACTTCGGCCAGGGCGCGATGCTGCTGAGCAATCCGCAGGCAATCGAGAACCCGTTCTACCTGATGGTGCCGCAGATGCTGCAGTTGCCGATGGTGCTGCTGGCGACGGCGGCCACGGTGATCGCCTCGCAGGCCGTGATCTCGGGCGCGTTCTCGCTGACGAGCCAGGCGATCCAGCTCGGCTTCCTGCCGCGCATGCGTATCCAGTACACCTCGGCGGCGGAAATCGGCCAGATCTATTTGCCGGTGATCAACTGGGCGCTGCTGGTGCTGGTGATCGCCGTGGTGCTGTCGTTCCGGAAGTCCGAAAACCTGGCCGCTGCCTACGGCATTGCCGTGACCACGACGATGTTGATCACGACGTTCCTGGCGGTCATCGTCATGCGCCGGTTCTGGAAGTGGAACCGGGTGCTGGTGACCTTGCTCGGTGCATCGTTCCTGATCGTGGATCTGGCGTTCTTCTCGGCCAACCTGCTCAAGGTGGCGGAGGGCGGCTGGTTCCCGCTGCTGATGGGCAGCACCGCGTTCTTCCTGCTGATGACCTGGCACAGCGGCCGCAAGCTGCTGCGCGCGCGCAGCCTGGAGGATGGCATTCCGCTGGAGCCGTTTATCGCCGGCCTGCTGGCCCACCCGCCGCATCGCGTGGAGGGTACGGCAGTGTTCCTGACCGGTAGTACCGAATCGGTGCCGGTTTCGCTGCTGCACAACCTCAAGCACAACCGCGTGCTGCATGAGCGCGTGGTGTTCCTGAGCTTTGTCACGCGCGACATCCCGTACGTGGACGACGATCACCGCCTGACCTGCAAGGACCTCGGTGGTGGCGTGTTCATCCTGGAATCCGAGTACGGGTTCAAGGAAACGCCGGACGTGAATCGTGTGCTCGATCTGGCCCAGCGCAAGCTCGACATGCATTTCGAACTGATGGAAACGTCGTTCTTCATCGCGCGCGAGACCGTGATTCCGTCCAAGCTGCCGGGCATGTCGATGTGGCGCGAGCGTCTGTTTGCGTGGATGCATCAGAATGGCGCCAAGCCGTCGGACTTCTTCTCGATTCCGGCCAACCGCGTGGTGGAGCTGGGTACGAAGGTGGAAATCTGATTCCGCATTGCCAGCCGCCGCCGGCAACGCAACCGGCATCGCAATCCGCAATGCAAAACGCCCCGCAACTCGCGGGGCGTTTTTCTTGGCGACTCTGGTCCGGCAGTGGCCGCTCAGCAGGGCCCGACTCGGACTGACCAAAAAAAATGGGGCCGCGATCGGCCCCATGATGTTATCGGCGGGCGCCAGCCAGGGCCGGCGCCGTGCCTTCAGCGCTTCAGCTTGGCAAACGCAGCGGCCATCGCGCCTTGCTGTTCCGACTGGCGGTTGTTGCCGCCGAAGCCGCGATTGCCGCCGCCGTTGCGCTGACCGCGATCGGCCGGACGGTCGCCGCCGCCGGCACGCGCGGCCTGCTGACCGGGTTCGTCGTCCAGACGCATCGTCAGGCCGATACGGTTGCGCTTGACGTCCACTTCCATCACCTTGACCTTGACGATCTGGCCGGCCTTGACCACTTCGTGCGCGTCCTTGACGAACTTGGTCGACA
>DAIOET010000443.1:0-3979 GCA_036746135.1 Cupriavidus sp. | reverse complement strand
AGAGCACGCTGCTCAAATGCCTGATGGGCGTGGTGCCCACGCGCAGCGGCAGCGTCAGCTGGGATGGCAAGGCGCTGGAGAAGAAGGCGCCCTATGAGCGCGTGTCGGCCGGCCTGGCCTACGTGCCGCAGGGCCGCGAAATATTTCCGCGCCTGAGCGTCGAGGAAAACCTGCTGATTGGCGCGGCCAGCCGTGGCAAGCCGAACGGCGTGCCGGACCGCATCTACGAGTTGTTTCCGGTACTGCGAACCATGCGCCAGCGCCGTGGCGGCGACCTCTCCGGTGGCCAGCAGCAGCAATTGGCCATCGGCCGCGCGCTGATGAGCGATCCGCAACTGCTCATCCTGGACGAGCCGACCGAGGGCATCCAGCCTTCGATCATCCAGGACATCGGCCGCGCGCTGCGGCTGCTGGTCGATGAATTCGGCATGACGGTGCTGCTCGTGGAGCAGTACTACGAATTCGCGCGCCATCTGGCCGATCACTACGTGGTGATGAGTCGCGGCGAAGTCGTGGCCAAAGGGGCCGGAGCGACGATGGAGCAGGATGGCGTGCGCGAGCTGATCGCGGTGTAGCCCGCCGATACGCGCGGCCGCCAGTGCCTTTCGGTACGGGCGGCCGCGCGCTATGATCTGGGCATCACCGCGCCCCCGCGCCTTTCTCACCATGCGTCATCCCGATTTTCCGTCATCGCTCGCCATGCCCGTTGCATGGCATGCCAGCCTGCGCCTGCGATTTGCCGAGCGCGCGGGCCGCACCGCTATGGTCGAGCGCCGCCACGAGGGGCCGCTGCGCGTGCAGAAGCCGCTCTATCCGGAGGGCGCGATCTGTCACGGCGTGGTGCTGCATCCGCCGGCCGGCGTGGCGGGCGGCGATCTGCTCGATATCGATATTGCAGTGGAAGCCGGCGCCCATGCGGTGCTGGCCACGCCTGGTGCCACCAAGTGGTACAAGTCGCAGGGCCGCGACGCGGCGCAGCATGTGCGCATCGACGTGGGCGAAGGGGCAAAGCTCGACTGGTTGCCGCAGGAAAACATCGTGTTCGACGATGCCCGCGCGCGCATTGCCACCGATGTCACAGTGGCGCCGGGCGGCAGCGCCATCGGCTGGGACGCCGTGGTGCTGGGGCGTCTGGCATCGGGCGAGCACTGGGCCAGCGGATCGCTATGGCTCGATACGCGCATTGCCGGCCCGCGGCGTGCGCTGTGGATCGAGCAGTCGCATTTCGACGCGGCTTCGCCGTTGCGCGGCGCACTGGCGGGCATGGATGGTTTGCCCATCCTCGGCACGCTGTGGGCGGTGGGGCAGGGCGCCACGCAGGAACTGGCGGAAGCGCTGGCCGAGCGGCTGCCTTACCGGCCCGACCTGCGCGCGGGCGTGACCTGCCTGGCGGTACCTGGCCAGTCGATGCTGCTGTTGCGAGTGCTCGGCCGCGACATGGAGGCCGTGCGGCACCTGATGATCGATTGCTGGACAACGTTGCGCATGCCCATCCACGGCGTGCCAGCCCGGCCGCTGCGGCTCTGGGCGACCTGAACGACAAACCGAACGGACATTCACGATGGAACTGACTCCGCGCGAGAAAGACAAGCTGCTGATCTTCACCGCCGCATTGCTGGCCGAGCGCCGCCGCGCACGCGGCCTCAAGCTGAACTACCCCGAGGCAGTGGCGCTGATCACGGCAGCCATCATGGAAGGCGCGCGCGACGGCCGTACCGTGGCCGAGCTGATGCACGAAGGCACCACGGTGCTCCGGCGCGAGGACGTCATGGATGGCGTGGCCGAGATGATCCCCGAGATCCAGGTGGAAGCCACGTTCCCGGACGGCACCAAGCTCGTCACCGTGCATCACCCGATCGTCTGAAGCCCGCTACCCAAACACCGAACACCGAACATCGAACGTCCAACAAAAAGAGGACCATCCCTATGCACCGCATGCTCCGTTCGCATTCCGCCCGTTTCATCGCCGGCGCCACGCTCTCGCTGACCGCGGCTTCGGCCTTTGCCCACCCCGGTCATGACGCCGCCACGGTTGGCGCCAGCCTGTTTGCGGGCCTGGCGCATCCGTTCACGGGTGCCGACCACCTGCTGGCGATGACCGCCGTCGGTGTCTGGAGCGCGCTGGCTGCCGCGCCGAAGGGAGCGTTCGGCCAGGGCGGCTCGAAGGCAGATCTGTTGCGCCTGCCGTTCGCCTTCGTCGCGATGATGCTGGTCGGTGCCGCGCTGGGCCTCACGGGCGTGACGCTGCCGGCAGTCGAACCGATGATCGCGGTCTCGCTGCTCGTGATCGGTCTGCTGGTGGCGGCGCGCGCGAAGCTCTCGGCGCTGTCCGGCATGGCCATCGTCGGTGGTTTTGCGCTGTTCCACGGCTATGCGCACGGCGCCGAACTGCCCGCCACCGCGGCGGCCCTGCCGGCCGTGCTGGCCTACGTCGGCGGCTTTGCCGCGAGCACGATGGCGCTGCATGTCATGGGCATCGGCATGGGCGCATTCCTGCGCCGCCACGCGGGTTGGATCGCGCGCGTGGCCGGTGCGGGCGTGGCACTGTACGGCGTCGGCCTGCTGGTGGCCTGAAGAAAGTTCACGTTTAGGAGCACGGCAATGATTCCCGGTGAACTGATGCCGCTCGACGGCGAGATCGAACTGAATGCCGGCCGCGCCACGGTCAGCGTGACCGTCGCCAATACCGGCGACCGTCCGGTGCAGGTGGGGTCGCACTTCCACTTCTATGAGACCAACGCGGCGCTGTCGTTCGACCGCGAAGCCGCGCGCGGCTTCCGGCTCGATATTGCAGCCGGCACGGCCGTGCGCTTCGAGCCTGGCCAGTCGCGCACGGTGCAACTGGTGGCGCTGGACGGCGACCGCATCGTCTACGGGTTCAACGGCAAGATCATGGGAGCGCTGTGATGAGCGTGAAGATTTCACGGCAGGCCTATGCCGAGATGTTTGGCCCGACCACCGGCGATCGCCTGCGGCTGGCCGATACCGGACTCGTCATCGAGGTCGAGAAGGATTTCACGATCTACGGCGAGGAGGTGAAGTTCGGCGGCGGCAAGGTGATTCGCGATGGCATGGGCCAGAGCCAGCGCATGTCGAAGGACTGCGTCGACACGGTGATCACCAACGCGCTGATCATCGATCACTGGGGCATCGTCAAGGCCGATATTGGTCTCAAGCATGGCCGTATCGCGGGGATCGGCAAGGCCGGTAATCCCGACATCCAGCCGGGTGTGACCATCGTCGTCGGACCCGGTACCGAGGTGATCGCGGGCGAGGGCATGATCGTCACCGCGGGCGGCATCGACACGCACATCCACTTCATCTGCCCGCAGCAGATCGACGAAGCGCTGATGAGCGGCGTGACGACGATGATCGGCGGCGGCACCGGCCCGGCCACGGGCACCTTCGCCACCACGGTGACGCCCGGCCCGTGGTACATGGAGCGTATGCTGCAGGCCGCCGATGCGTATCCGATGAATATCGGCTTCCTCGGCAAGGGCAACGCGAGCCAGCCGGCGCCGCTGACCGAGCAGGTGGAGGCCGGCGCCATCGGCCTGAAGCTGCACGAGGACTGGGGCACCACGCCGCAGGCCATCGATACCTGCCTGTCCGTGGCGGACGACACCGACACGCAGGTGGCCATCCACACCGACACGCTCAACGAGGGCGGTTTCGTCGAGGCGACGATTGCCGCGTTCAAGGGCCGCACGATTCATACGTACCACACCGAAGGCGCCGGTGGCGGCCACGCGCCGGACATCATCAAGGTCTGCGGGGAGGCCAACGTGCTGCCGTCGTCGACCAACCCGACGCGGCCGTACACGGTCAATACGCTGGACGAGCACCTGGACATGCTGATGGTGTGCCATCACCTGGACCCGGCCATCGCCGAGGACATCGCCTTTGCGGAATCGCGCATCCGGCGCGAGACCATCGCCGCCGAGGACATCCTGCACGACCTGGGCGCGTTCTCGATGAT
>DAIOET010000442.1:0-3995 GCA_036746135.1 Cupriavidus sp. | reverse complement strand
ACAACCGATTGCTGGGCGACCGGTGGAATTCAGGCACCAAGAACAAGCCCGTAGCTGGACATGATTGCCGACAACTTCTCGCGATTTGGCGGCCCGCCTGCATTCACCACTTCCTGTACATCGAGAAAGTACTGCGCACCCAGGTCAGGCGTCAGTATGACAAGTGCTTTGGCGGTGGTCTGGTGAGGGTTGCTGAATGCATGGATTGATCCCTTGGGGGTATGCATCCATTCGCCGGGCGCCAGATCCCTCGCAACGCCGTCAACGGAATAGCGGATGAGCCCTTCCAAGGCGTATATGCATTCTTCATTGTGGGTGTGACTATGCGGTGGAGGCACATTTGCTCCCGGCGCAATCGTCAACTCGAAAACGCCCAGGGTCTTCGTGGCGGCTCCGTCTATGAGATAGCGCACTGTCAGGCCACCAATTGCGATTGGCTTGAGAGTGGATGCGTCTGCAGTCATCGCGAATACTCCAAACAGGAAAGCCGCCAGCGGAGGCGACGGGAAACGCGGGTTGGGGTGGGGCAGTAACTTCCGAGGTGCGTGCGACTACTGCATGTGGGCCAGCACGAGCAACACGACCGTGACGGTGACGGCGCCGCCAATGCGTGTGGCGATCTGCGCAAACGGCATCAACGGCATGCGGTTCGCGGCGGTCAGGATGGCCACGTCGCCGGTGCCACCCTGGCCGCTGTGGCAAGCGGTCACGATGGCCGTGTCGATCGGATACATTTTCAGCCAGACGCCCACCAGCGCACCAGTGGCCATCAGCGTTGCCACGGTCGCCACGATGGTAATGATCGTGGGCAGGTTGAAGGCGGCGATCAGCTTGTCCCACGGTGTCAGCGATACGCCGATGGCGAACAGCAGCGGATACGTGACAGCCGTCGAGAAAAACTTGTAGACCACGAAGGCGCCTTCCTGCAGGGGCGGCGACACCGCCTGCGTCAGCTTGAGCAGAACGGCGATGAACAGCATGGCCACCGGCGCGGGCAGGCCGAACAGGCGGTGACACATGATGCCAACCACATAGAGCGTCAGCGCCGTGACGCCGGCCGCGGCGATGTGGTCCACGTCGACGTGTCCCGTGATTTCCTTCTGGTTGACGTCCAGTTCGTCATGCTCGCCGGGCTGCAGACGGCCTTCGCCGGTGTAGGCCGGATAGCGCTTGCCGACGAAATTCAGCGTGCCGGACAGGATGATCGCCGTCAGGCTGCCCAGCATCACCGGCGGCAGCACCGTGGCGAACAGCATGCCCTGGTCCTGGTGCAGGATCTCGCTGTAGCCGATGGACAGCGGAATCGCGCCCTCGCCAACGCCGCCCGCCATGATCGGCACGACGATATAGAAGAACGTGTGCGATGCGCCGAGCCCAAGCGCGGTGCCAACCAGCGTGCCGACAGCACCGCCAGCGACAGACCCCGCGGCCAGCGGCACGAAGATTTTCAGGAATCCCTTGATGAGAACGTGGCGATCCATGCCCAGGATGCTGCCGACGATGATGCAGGCGATAAACAGGTACAGGAAATTCGTGGCCTTGGTGAAATCCATCGTCACCTTGACCACCTGATCCGGCAGCAACTTGTAGTAGACCAGCGCGGACGGCACGAATGTGGCGAAGATTGCCGCCGCGCCAATGGCGCGAACCAGCGGGATACGCTTGCCGATTTCCGCCAGTGTGAAGCCGCAGAACGCGAACATCACGATGACCAGCGAAATCTCGTTCGAGAGGTTGTGAATCGACACCAGCACCACCAGCAGCGCACCCGCCAGGATGTAAACCGGCAGCGGAAAAATGCCGATGCGTATTTCCATCAGCCGCCACCACCCGTGCGGCCAGAAGCGTTCGTCAGGTGCTGCCTGCTTGGCTTGCGTGACTACCGGTTCGGCTTCCATAGCTGACGTCCTCCGGGGGCGATGAGGGGCCGCCGCGGCGTCGTCCAGCCGGTTCAGTGGCTGTTGGGGTGGCGAGCGTCCAGCGCGCTGTTCATCTTGGTAGTCAATGCGGGCAAAGTCAAACAGCGAGCGTGGGCGAGGGCGCTTGTCCTTGCCGCCGCAGCACGACATGCATGGCCTTTTCGGAGGCCACGGAAGTCACGCATGCGTATCCCAGCGCCGGCAGGTCGAGCCCGTGGAACAGTGACTCGCCACGGCCAAGCAGCACCGGCGAGATCGCAACGTGCAATTCATCGATCAAGCCCGCCGATAGAAACTGCCGGATGGTGCCGGCTCCTCCGCCGATGCGAACGTCCTTGCCACCAGCAGCGGCGCGCGCCAGATCCAGCGCTTGGCGAATGCCGCCGGTGACGAAATGGAACGTCGTGCCGCCTTCCATTTTCAAAGCGGGACGCGCGTGATGCGTCAGGACGAAGGCCGGCACGTGGTACGGCGGGTTGTCGCCCCACCAGCCTTTCCAGTGTTCGTCCGGCCATGCGCCACGAATCGGCCCGAACATGTTCCTGCCCAGAATCCAGGCGCCCACGTTATCAAAGCCACGCGCCGCGAAATCGTCGTCGATCCCGGTCGTCCCGCCGTCTTTGCCGAACAAGGTCTTTTGGAACGTGCGTGTCGGCACCAGCCACTGATGCAAGTTGGTGCCACCAATGCCGAGCGGATTGTCGATGTCCTGATCCGGGCCCGCGCCATATCCGTCCAGCGAGATGGTGAAGCATTCAACGCGAACGCGTGTCATGGTTTGTCTCCGTTTGCATACGTCCAACCGCTGGCCAGCGCAAAGCAGGGCGGAAAACGGCCCTATTGCGCGAGGAAATCGACAATCGCGCTCACGGTGACCTGCGGCTTTTCTTCCATCAACCAATGACCGGCACCGGGAACCACCAGTTCCTGGACATTGACCGCCGCGTTTCGCATGACAATCGCCTCATTCTGGCCAAACGATTTCTCGCCGCCAATTGCCAGCACGGGCATCGTCAGCTTGGTGGCCAGCGATTTCTGGTTGTCTTCGGCGTCCTGGCGAATGGCAAGGAATTGCGCGAAAGCGGAATGCATGGCGCCTGGCCGCGCATAAATGCGAGCGTAGTGAGCGCGCGTGGCCTCGTCGATTTTCGACGGATCGCCCGCGAACTCATTCCAGAATCGATCCAGATAGATCCGCTCCCGGCCTTTGACCAGGCGCTCGGCATCGGGTCCGCCAAAATCGAAATGCCAGAGCGCGGGCATGCGAACAATCTGCTCCCAGGGCGGCACGCCAGGCACCGGGGCGTCCATGACCACGAGCTTCCGGGTCTTGTCCGGATAACGCGTCGCATAGGCAAATGCGACCATCGTTCCGATATCGTGGCCCACCACGTCAGCCTGGTCGATATGCAATTGCGTCAGCACCGACCGGATATCGCCGGCCTGCGTACGTTTGTCGTAGCCGCCAGGCGGATGCGACGACAAGCCCATGCCACGCAGATCGGGCACGACCACCGTATGGTTCCGCGACAACTCGGCCGCCAGCGGCGCCCACATATCGCCGGTATCGCCAAATCCGTGCAGCAAGACCACGGCCGGCCCGCTGCCGCCCACCCGCACATGCAGTGTGGCACCTTCGGTCTTTATGTCCTGATTCCGAAAACCGGACGGGTACGGCTTTACCTGGGCCTGCAATGACTGGCAAACAGCAAACAAGGCAAGGGCGGCGAACAGTCGGCGCATGTGCTTTTTCTCATTCTTGTTGGGAGGATTACCGGTAAGGGCGCGTGAGGCCAAACGCAGATGCATCAAGCGTGGCGACATCGAAGTGTAGTGCACGCCGCGTAGGCCGCAAGTACACATCAGATGGGCCGGGATCTGTCTGCGCAAGTTAATCTTATTTCACACAGCAGTCGCTTTATGTGCTAAATGCGCCGCATGAAAGTGCGGGCCTCTTATGCGGGCCTCTTATCCAGTAATGAGCGAGTGCCGCCTGTTCAGCCAGCCTTGTCGCGGCTAGCCGCCTGGATCTTGTCCCAAACCTGTCCGGGCTGAGGAATGTCGATGTCGAAGACG
>DAIOET010000441.1:0-3996 GCA_036746135.1 Cupriavidus sp. | reverse complement strand
GGCTGGGTGGCGATGGTGCAGCACTACTTTGCCTCGGCCTGGATTCCGCAGACCGGCAAGCAGCACAGCTTCTACGCCGAGCAGATCGACCCGAACCTGTACCGTGTTGGCATCCAGCAACCGCTGGGCCAGATCGCCCCGGGCGCCACGGTGAGCACCGATGCCCGCCTGTTCGCCGGTCCGCAGGAAGAGCGCATGCTCGAGCAGATCACGCCGGGCCTGGAACTGGTCAAGGACTATGGCTGGCTGACCATCCTGGCCAAGCCGCTGTTCTGGCTGCTGGAGAAGCTGCACGGCTTCCTGGGCAACTGGGGCTGGTCGATCATCGCGCTGACCGTGCTGATCAAGCTGGTGTTCTTCCCGCTGTCGGCTGCCAGCTACAAGTCGATGGGCAAGATGAAGGACCTGCAGCCGCGCATGACGGCCATCCGCGAGCGCCACAAGGGCGATCCGCAGAAGATGAACCAGGAAATGATGGCGCTGTACCGCACGGAGAAGGTCAATCCGCTCGGCGGCTGCCTGCCGATCGTGATCCAGATTCCGGTGTTCATCGCGCTGTACTGGGTGCTGCTGTCGTCGGTGGAAATGCGCGGTGCGCCGTGGCTGGGCTGGATCCACGATCTGTCGGTGCCTGACCCGTTCTACATCCTGCCGGTTGTGATGGCCGTGTCGATGTTCGTGCAGACCAAGCTGAACCCGACCCCGCCGGACCCCGTGCAGGCCAAGGTCATGATGATCATGCCGCTGGTGTTCTCGTTCATGTTCTTCTTCTTCCCCGCCGGCCTCGTGCTGTACTGGGTGGTGAACAACATCCTGTCGATCGCCCAGCAGTGGCAGATCAACCGCATGCTCGGCAAGGGCAAGGCCGCGGCGGTAGCCAAGAGCTGACCTCCCAGGTTACAAACCCGACCCACGAAAAACCCGGCTGCCAGCCGGGTTTTTCTTTTTCGGCGTATGCTTCATGTCTTATGTCTTATATAAGACTTAAATCCATCAATACAACGGAGGGGGATACGCCATGACCTGGTCGGCCAGCCAATACGTACAGTTCGAGGATGAACGGACCCGCCCGGTGCGGGATCTGGTCGGGGCCATTCCCACCGCCAGCGCCAGGCGCGTGGTCGACATCGGTTGCGGCCCGGGCAACTCCACTGAAGTCCTGGCGTCGCGCTACGCCGATGCCGAAGTCACCGGCCTGGACAGCGACGCCGACATGATCGCCGCCGCCCGCAAGCGCCTGCCGAACCTGCGTTTCGACATCGCCGACGTCTCGCAATGGGCGGATGCCGGCCCCTGGGACGTGATCCTGGCCAACGCGGTATTCCAGTGGGTGCCCGACCATGCGCGGCTGTTTCCGTCGCTGATTGCCAAGCTCGCGCCGGGCGGCAGCCTGGCGGTACAGATGCCGGACAACCTCAACGAACCGCCGCACCTGCTGATGCGCGAAACGGCGCTGAACGGCCCGTGGTCGCCCAAGCTCACGGCCGCCGCCGACGCCCGTACAGCGCTGGCGTCGGAACGCTGGTACTACGAAATGCTGAAGCCGCACTGCACGCGCGTGGACATCTGGCGCACGATTTATCAGCATCCGCTGAAAGGTGGCGCAGCCGCGGTTGTCGAGTGGTTCAAGGGCAGCGGGCTGCGTCCGTTCCTGGCGCCGTTGGACGATGCCGAACGCGCCGAATACCTGGCCCAGTACGAAGCCGCGCTCGCCAAGGTCTTTCCGCCGATGGCCGATGGCACGGTGCTGCTGCCGTTCCCGCGCGTGTTCATCGTGGCCACTCGTTAGTTTTCAAACGGTGACGGACGGCGTCGGCGTGCGCCATCGCCTACACTAGACGGACCTGCGCAGCTAATCTCTTTCCACATTAGAGACACCGCGATGAGCCGTCAGCCCGTGCTGCACCGGAAGATGCGTCCCGCCGCGGCGTTCGTGGCCCTGGGCGAGGTCGGCCTGCAGGCCGTCCACGATCGTCTGGACGCATTGCAGCATCGTGACGAAGTCGAGGACGTTCACGAACTGCGCGTCGCCGTCCGGCATTTGCGCGCGGTGACCTGGGCGTTTGGCCCGGCACTGCCTGTCAGCGTGGAAGTGCGATGGAAGCAGGCGCTGCACGACGTGGCCGACGCCGCCGGCGACGTGCGCGACTGGGATGTCTTCATCGCCGAAACGCTTGCGCCCGCCCTGCAGAAGCAACCCGAAGACACCCTACTCGCCGCGCTGATCGACGCGGCGCAGTCCCGGCGCGCAAGCGCCCACGCCACGATGATGACGAGGTTGTCACGCTACCTGCAGGCCCCCCTGCCTACGCTGAAGCGTGATCTGGTGCATCTGTCGGCGCACGGCTCCAAGGGCCGGATGGAAACCTTCGCCCCTCGCCGGATCCGCAAGGCGCGTAACAAGGTCCGCGAACTCGCGAGCATTGCGCGCGACGGCAAGACCGAACACGTGCACAAGCTGCGCATCGGCAACAAGCGGCTACGCTACGCGATCGAGGCGCTGTCCGACGTGCTGCCGCGCCGCTACCGCGGCAAGCTGCGCAGGAAGCTCGTTGCGCGGCAAACGGCGCTTGGCGCCATCATCGACGGCGCCGTTGCGCGCCGCCTGATGTGCGAATGCCTTGGCATCGACCCGCAAGCCTGACCCGTGGCCATCCCGGCCGCAAAGTGATCTGCGACAATACTGCACATGACTGCATCCCAGCTTCCTATTGCCGCCATCGCCACCGCCCCGGGCCGCGGTGGCATTGGCGTCGTGCGCGTGTCGGGGCCCGATGTCGGCAGCGTCATGCGCGCCGTCTGCGGCCGTTCCCTGCAGCCGCGTCATGCCACCTATCTGCCATTCCTCGATGCCCACGGCAAAGTCATCGATCATGGCCTGGCGCTGTACTTCCCCGCGCCCAATTCCTACACCGGCGAAGAAGTGCTCGAGCTGCAGGGCCACGGCGGCCCCGTTGTCATGCAGATGCTGCTGTCGCGGTGCCTGCAAGCGGGTGCGGAGATCGGCCTGCGCGTGGCCGAACCGGGCGAATTCACGCGCCGCGCCTTCCTGAACGACAAGCTGGACCTGGCCCAGGCCGAAGCCGTGGCCGATCTGATCGAAGCCAGCACCGAGGCAGCCGCACGTTCCGCCGCGCGCTCGATGGAGGGTGAGTTCTCCCGCGCGATCCATGCGCTGGTGGAGAACGTCATCCACCTGCGCATGCTGGTGGAAGCCACGCTCGATTTTCCGGAAGAAGAGATCGACTTTCTCGAAGCGTCCGACGCGCGCGGTCAGCTCGCCCGCATTCGCGCGGACCTTGCCGGCGTTCTCAAGCAGGCCCGACAGGGATCGCTGCTGCGCGAGGGCCTGTCGGTGGTGCTGGCGGGCCAGCCGAACGTCGGCAAGTCGTCGCTGCTCAATGCGCTGGCTGGCGCGGAACTGGCCATCGTCACGCCGATCGCGGGCACCACGCGCGACCGCGTGCGCGAGACGATCCAGATCGACGGCATCCCGCTGCATATCATCGATACGGCCGGGCTGCGTGACGATGCCGCCGACGAAGTGGAGCGCATCGGCATCGAACGCACCTGGGATGCAATTCGCCGCGCCGATATCGTGCTGCACCTGGTGGACGCCGCCGACTATCTCGAACACGGTATCTCCGAAGCCGACGACCACATCGACGACCGCCTGAGCGGCCAGTTGCCGCCGGGGTCGCCAATCGTGCGCGTCGTGAACAAGATCGACCTGGCACCGTCGGCCGGCGAGATGGGCTTTGGCGGCAACCGCCCGCATGTCGTGGTGGCCAACGGTCCGAATCCCACCGAGATCTGGATTTCCGCGCGCACCGGCGCCGGCATCGACCTGATGCGCCGTGAGCTGCTGCGCCTGATCGGCTGGCAATCGGGCAACGAGGGCACGTTCCTGGCCCGCGAGCGGCACCTCACCGCGCTGCGCAACGCGCAATCGCACCTTGATTGCGCCGTGGCGCGCGCCGAGCAGCATGCGCAGGC
>DAIOET010000440.1:0-4003 GCA_036746135.1 Cupriavidus sp. | reverse complement strand
ACCACTTTGGAGAGCGGCTAGTATTGTCGGATAATCTGCGCATGTCCAGCCGCCCCACCGCCCCTGACGACGGTTCCGGATCGCCTCGCGGTGACGGCACCGTTGCGGTGGCCGGCTCCCCCGTTTCGCACCCAGACTCTCCCGGCCGTGGCCGGCGCGTGATGGCGCACGTCCGCCGCTGGCTGCGTGCTGCCTGGCAAGGGCTGTTCACGCTGGCACGCCATCCTGCCTGGCGCCGGCTCTGGCGCATGCTGGTGCGCATCGCCGTGGCACTGGCCGCGCTGGCCATCGTCGCCGTCCTGCTGATCCGCTTCGTGCTCTGGCCCCAGGCCCATGCCGCCCGCCAGTGGCTCGAGCATCAGGGCTCGGCCGCGCTTTCGGCCAACCTCACGATCGGGCAGCTCGACACCTATTGGGACGGCTGGCGGCCCGCATTTCGCGCCAGCAATGTTCAGGCGGTGGATGGCGATAAACGGATGCTGCTGTCGACGGCCACGCTCGAAGGCAAGCTGTCGTGGCAGTCGGTGCCGGCTCTGACCCTGCAATTCGCAAGCCTGACCGCCGACCGCGCCGACGTGCTGATTCGCCGCACGCCAACCGGCCGCGTGCTGGTGGCCGGCATGCCGGTCGAGGCATCGAAACAATCGGGCGACAACGACCCCTTCCTGAACTGGCTGCTGTCGCAGGGCCGCATCGAGCTGAAAAGCGGCAACCTGCGCTGGCTGGACGAGAAAGCCGGACTGCCCCAGCTGGAAGTGGCCGACATCCATTTCACCGCCGAGCGCCACGGCGCGCAGCACTCGGTACGGCTGGACGCCAGCAGTGCATCGCTGGCAACCCAGCCGCTGGTGTTTCAGGCCAATCTGCGGCACGACTACCTGCACGGCGCGGGCAACTGGCAGCACTGGACCGGCCAGGCCAGCTGGGCATTCAACCAGTTGCAGTTGCCGGTGGTGCAGCGTTATCTGGCCATCTTCGACAACGTGGCGAGCGGCGTCTTCAGCACCGACGGCACCGTCGATTTCCGGGGCGGGCATGTGCTGCGCAGCCAGATGCGCCTGCGCGCGACGGATGTTGACCTGCTGCTGTCGGGGGCGCCCGAGCCGCTCAAACTGGCGAATGCCCAGGCCCTGCTGCTGCACAAGGGTGACCGCAACGGCAACAATTCGCTCACCATCGACACGCTGCTGTGGCAGGCCGAGCAGCAAGCCGGCCCGGCCTCCACGTCCGATGCATCGTGGCGGGAAGGCATGCGCAAGGTCACGGTCGACTGGGCACGCGGTAGCGATGGCCAGCTGCGCAAGTTCGCGCTGCGCGCACCGACCTTCGACCTGAACACGGTACGCGCGCTGGCCACCTCGATGCCGATCGACACGGCCGTACTCCGCCAACTCCGTGCGCTGCAGCCGGCCGGCCATATCGACAACCTCGACGTCGTCTGGTCACGCGAACGTGCCGGCCTGCTGTCGCGCGGCCCGGGCACGCCCCACTACACCGTTCAGGGCACGCTGCGTGGCGTATCGATCAACAGCCAGCCCGCGGTGCCGGCCGTCGGCCCCGACGGCAAGCCTCATACCGGCATGCCGGGCTTTACCCGGCTGTCCGGCAACTTCAGCTTCGACGACCGCCAGGGCACTGCGCGCGTGGACAGCACTGGCGCCACGCTGAGTTTTCCGGGCGTTTTCGACGATCCGCTCGTACCGTTCGACGAACTGCGCGGCGACGTGCGCTGGCGGCACGACAACGACAAGCTCGTGGTCACCACCGACGGCATCCGCTTTGCCAATGCCGATACCGCGGGCACCGTGCGCGGCAGTTGGCGCGCCGGCGGCGACGGCAACAGCGGCATTGCGGACCTGTCCGGCGAGCTTGAACGCGCACTCGCCAACCGCGTGCCACGCTACCTGCCGTCGACGATGCCGGCCACGCGCCATTACCTGGAAGGCGCGCTGGTAGGCGGCGAAGCCTATAACGTGAAGTTCCTGGTCAAGGGCGACCTGTACCACTTCCCGTTCCATCCCCCGTTCACCAAGGCCGGCGACTTCCGCGTGGAGGTGCCGATCCGCAACGTGAGCTACCAGATCGCGCCGCACGAAACCGGCCCGAACATCGCCGGCGCCGCCAATGGCACCGGTAACGGCCATGCGAACAATGGCACCACCGGCATGGCCTGGCCCGATTTCACCGACATCTCGGGCATGCTGCTGTTCGAGCGCAGCACGATGTCGTTCCAGGCCAAGCAGGCCGGGGTGCGCGGCATTCCGGGCATCGTGCTACGCGACGTCAATGGCCAGATCGATGACCTGAGCGACCACGGCCATCTGCTGATCGATGGCGGCGCCACCGGACCGGTGCAGGGCTTCCTGCGCTACGTTGCCGCCACGCCGGTGAACGGCTGGACCGGCAACGTCACCGAGAACGCACACGCGCCGGGCCACGGCGAGCTCAAGCTGAAGCTCGACCTGCCGCTGAGCCACGCCGCCGGATCGAAAGTCAACGGCGAATTCCGCTTCCCCGGCAACGACGTAACGCTGTTCCCGGAGCTGCCCACGCTTTACGGCGCGACTGGCGCCGTCGCCTTCGACGAGCACGGCTTCCAGCTCAACAACGTGCGCGGCCGCTTTGTGGGTGGCGAAACCCGCATCACCGGCGGCACCCAGCCCGACGGAACCACGCGCGTGGCCATTGGCGGCACGGCCACGGCGCAGGGCCTGCGCGACGTGCTGGGCACCGGCGCGGCCGCGCTTGGCGCGCGCATCGACGGCGCCACGGCGTACTCGGCCGTGGTTGGCGTGCGCGACAAGCGTCTGCAGGTGCAGGTGGCATCCGATCTCAATGGCCTGGGCCTGGATCTGCCGCCACCGCTGGGCAAGCTCGCCGCCCAGGACATGCCCCTGCGCTTCGACCTGCGGCCGTCCGCCACCCGCAGCGCGCTCGACGATATGACGATCCAGCTCGGCAACGCCGCCAGCGCGCGTTACGTGCTGCGCCGGGCAGAGACGACCGAAGTGGTTTCCGGTGGCATTGGCGTGGGCCAGGCCGCCCCGCAGCCCGCGTCCGGCGTGACCGCGGCAATCACCGCCGAGCGGCTCGACGTGGACGCCTGGCGCAACCTGCTGGACCCCGCATCCGACGAGCGCAAAGCGCCCGAAACCGTGGACCGTTCGTCGCCGTTCCTGCCCGAGCGCATCGGCGTGCGAACCAAAACGCTGGATGCCTTCGGCCGCAGCCTGAACGATGTATCGATCGATGCCAATCGGGAAGGCGGCGGCTGGAACCTGCAGATGGCTTCGCGCCAGATCACCGGCACCGGGCAATGGCGGCACGACAGCAGCAATCCGGTGGGGTCGCTGACGGTGCGCCTGTCGCACCTGGACATTCCCGAAGCCAGCGATGACGGCCATAGCATGACCGAGGCCATCACGCGCAGCGTCGAGGAAATGCCCGCGCTGGATCTGGCCGTCGAAAAATTCGTGCTGCATGGGCACGACTTCGGCAAGCTGGAGGTCAAGGCCCACACCAGTCATACCGACAACCAGCCGGTCTGGACGCTGGATAGCCTCAGCATCGAACAGCCGGGCGCCACGCTGACGGGCAGCGGAAGCTGGCGTCTGCCGCGCAGGCTGCGCGAGGCCGCGGCACAAGCCAACGCTTCGTCCACCGAGGGCCGTCGCACCCTGCTCAATTTCAAGCTCGATATCCGCAATGCCGGCGACGTGCTGGAGCGCTTTGGGCTGGCCCACACGGTGCGCGACGGCAAGGGATCGCTGGAAGGCCGCATCGCCTGGCGCGGGTCACCGATGTCGATCGACTACCCGACGCTAACGGGACGGCTGAACCTGAAGCTCGAAAACGGCCAGATCCTCAGCGTCGATCCGGGCGCGGCGCGGCTGCTGGGTGTGCTGAGCCTGCAGAGCCTGCTGCGCTTTGCCACGCTCGACTTCCGCGCGCTGAGCAGCAAGGGTCTGGTGTTCGACGACATCACCGGATCGGGCACCATCGA
>DAIOET010000439.1:0-4008 GCA_036746135.1 Cupriavidus sp. | reverse complement strand
AGCGGATCGAAGCCCAGGTTGCGGTACAGCGCCGGCGCGGTGGACATGCCGATATGGTGGATCAGGATCGTGTAGCCGTCGCCCTTGGCCTGTGCCACCTTCTTGGCACCGATGGTGCCACCGGCACCGCCCAGGTTTTCGATGACGATCGTCGTGCCCAGATGCTTGGACATGATCATCGTCAGTTCGCGCGCCACCTTGTCAGTCGGGCCGCCCGCGGCAAAAGGCACCACCGCCTGCACCGGCTTGTTGCCCGGGTATTCCTGCGCCTGCGCTCCCGTGAAAGCACCCACGCCGGCAACGGCCAGCGCAGCTGCGATATGCATTGCAACTCGTTTCATTACGTCTCTCCTGTTCCCTCTGGGATTCCCGTTCCAACGCCGCGCATGCCGCCGGGGCATCGCTGTTTTTGCGTGCTCCGATCGCGTCGATCCATATCGAAAAAACGCGGTGACCATCGGCACGATGTATGGGTGGTATGCAGCGTCAAACCCCGCCGACAGGCGGAGCCGGAGGTGGATGTTAGCAATGCAGAACAAGCAGCAGGTATAGGGGCTAACCCGCGAGAAACTAGCGTTTCTTACGGGAATGTAATGAAACTGAGGATTTCTTCCAGCAGCGCGTCGGGCGATTCCTCGGGCAGGTAGTGGCCGCACGGAAGCATGGCACCGGTGACATCGGCACACACTTCCTGCCAGAGCTTCAATGGCTCGAAACAGCGCGCGACGACACCGTGCTCGCCCCACAGCACGCGCACCGGCATCTGCAGTTTGCGGCCGGCCTCGCGGTCCGCGCGATCGTGGTCGAGATCGATGGTGGCGGCGGCGCGATAGTCCTCGCACATGGCGTGCACGCGCGCCGGTTCGCGCATCGCATTGATATAGGCGGCCAGGGCATCGGGCGCGAACGGACTATGCACGGAGCCGGCGTGGCGCAGGCCCAGCAGCTTGTCGACCAGGAACTCCGGCTCGGCGTTGATCAGCGTTTCCGGAAACGGCGCGGGCTGGATCAGGAAGAACCAATGCCAGTACGCCGCGGCAAAGGCCATGTCGGTGGCTTCGTACATGGCCAGCGTGGGCGCGATGTCGAGCAGCATCAGGCGGCTGACCGCATCGCGGTGATCCATGCAGAGACGATGCGCCACCCGCGCGCCACGGTCATGCGCGCACAAGGCGAACTGATGGTAACCAAGCTGGCGCATGACCTCCACCTGATCCTGCGCCATCATGCGCTTGCTATATACATCGTGCGTTGCGCTGCCGGCGGGGGCGCTGCTGGCGCCATAACCGCGCAGGTCCGTGGCGATCACCGTGAACCGGTCGGCCAGCGCCGGCGCCACCTTGTGCCATATCAGGTGGCTTTGCGGAAAGCCGTGCAACAGCAGCAGCGGCGGCCCCGAGCCGCCCCGGACTCCGCCGATCTCGACATCGCCCACCTTGAGGCGAAACCACTCGAAGTTGGGAAACAGCAGCGCGCTGGCGTCGTTCTGCATGGCAAAGTCTCCGGTTTGTCGTCTGGCCCGCCTGCCGATCATAGGCGCTTTTGGCGGCACGCTCGTGCCAGCCGGCGCACAAAGACCCTGCTTGTGCAACTGAATTGCAACTCGCCGGGGCCTATGGTTAAATCCCCGCATGAACCGCCCCACTATCCATCCGGATGCCGCCGCCGTGCCTGAAGCAGCGGCCGCCGGCAGCCTCGACGCGGCCCAGGCGCGCCTGCGCCAGCTTGGCGCGCGCGTGACGCAGCCGCGCGTGGCCATCCTGGCATGCCTGATCGACGCCGAGGCGCCGCTGACGCACCAGGCCGTGATCGACCGCCTGCCGGCCGATGGCGACGTGGACCGCGTGACCGTCTATCGCGTGCTGGACTGGCTGGTGGACCAGGGAATGGCGCAAAAGCGCGCCGGCAACGACCGCGTATTCCGCTTCACGCTGGTGGAGCACGAGGCCGCGCGCGCCGAAGTCCACCGCCAGCACAGCCACTTTCATTGCACGCGCTGCGACCGCACGTTCTGCCTGGAGTCGGCGGGCAAGTCGGTGGCGCCGAAGGTGCCGAGCGGCTTCGCGGTGGAGCACGTCGAACTGACGGTCAATGGCGTCTGCGCGGAATGCGGCAAGGTACGCGGCGGCCACGGCGGCGACATCGATCACTGAACCAGGGCGATTTTTTCGCGCTCACTTTTTACCGGCTTCCTCCTCGGAGCAGAACAACATGTCCAAACTCGTCCCGGTCACGATCCTTACCGGCTTCCTCGGCAGCGGCAAGACCACGCTGCTCAAGCGCATCCTCAACGAGCAGCACGGCATGAAGATCGCCGTGATCGAGAACGAGTTCGGCGAGGAAAACATCGACAACGAAATCCTGGTGCAGGACGGCCGCGAGCAGATCGTGCAGATGAGCAACGGCTGCATCTGCTGCACGATCCGTGGCGACCTGGTGCAGGCGCTGTCCGACCTGATCACCCAACGCGACGAAGGCAAGTTCGATTTCGACCGCGTGGTGATTGAAACCACGGGCGTGGCCAATCCCGGCCCGGTGGCCCAGACGTTCTTCATGGACGAGGAGATTGCATCGCGCTACCTGCTGGACGCGGTCGTCACGCTGGTGGACGCCAAGCACGGCAACCTGCAGCTGGACAAGCAGGAAGAAGCCCAGCGCCAGGTGGGTTTTGCCGACACGATCTTCATCACCAAGTCCGACCTGGTTGGCCAGGAGGAGGTCGACGACCTGCGCCACCGCCTGCGGCACATGAACGCGCGCGCGCCGATCCGTGCGGTGAACTTCGGCGAAACGCCGATCGACACGATCTTCGACCTGCGCGGCTTCAACCTCAACGAAAAGCTCGAAATCGACCCGGACTTCCTGCGCGCGGACGAACACGACCATGCGCACGAGCATGGCGAGCACTGCGGCACCGACTGCGGCCACGATCACGATCATGGGCATGACCACGGCCACGCGCACGACCATCACCACCACCATCACCACACCGACCGCATCGCATCGTTCGTTTTCCGTAGCGACAAGCCGTTCCACTATGGCAAGCTCGAGGAATTCCTGTCGGGCATCCTGTCGGTCTACGGCGAAAAGCTGCTGCGCTACAAGGGCGTGCTCTATATGGAAGGCGTGGACCGCAAGGTGGTGTTCCAGGGCGTGCACCAGCTGATGGGCAGCGACATCGGCGCCAAGTGGGGCGACGAAACCCCTGGCACCAAGATGGTGTTCATCGGCGTCGAGCTGCCGCGCGACGCCATTCTGAAGGGCCTGGCCGCCTGCCTGGCCTGATTTCCTCTCCAGGTGCGCCCGCCGCCGCCTGGCGGCCGGGGCGCCCAGCCACCCCGCCTGCGCCCGCTACCCTCCCCTTGGGTGGGCAATACCGGGAAAACTCCTGTCTCTTGTGGGTCTTTCTCCCATATCTCGGAAAAATTTGTTCAAGTACAATAGGCCGGATTTGATACCGGCGGCGCACCTCTGGGCGCCATCGGTATTTGCAGGGCGGCGGTCGTCGTCAGCATGAGGCGGGGCCGCCGGCAGGCGCGGTCGTTGGCTTCGTGCGGAGACCGCCCTCCGCTTGGGGACCAACGATCGGTGCGCCGTCACTCTTCGACGCGTTGAGAGAGGTGTCCCCATGACAGCCGCAACAAAGACCAAGGAAAGCCGCAGCAAGACAGGTACCGCTGCGGCGGAGACGCTCAAGGCTTCGCCCGAAAAGGCGACGCCAGCTCCCCGCGGCAGTACGGCGCACGCCGATGCGGGCGAGGCCAAGGGAGGCACGCGAAGCAGCAAGACTGCAGCCAGCCAGAGTGAAACAGCCGCACCGCGCAAGCGGACGGCCACTGCACCCGAGCGGACGAAGACGCCGCCGGTCGCATCAACAAGAGAATCAGCAGGAACCATGAGCAGCAACAAACTTCTGACTGAAGCTGAAATCCTGAAGATGAGCGACAAGGATTACATGAACGAGGCGCAGCTCGCCTTCTTCAAGAATCGCCTTGAGCAGCTTCGCGA
>DAIOET010000438.1:0-4026 GCA_036746135.1 Cupriavidus sp. | reverse complement strand
CCGTCACGTTCTTGCCGCCGTGAATCGCGGCGGAGTCGAACAGCACGTCCACCGACGGACGGTGACGATTGACCGGCGCTTCCTGCGACAGGTGTGCCACGTAGTTGGCACCGCTACGCGCAAGCAGCAGATGCGAGTCGCCCGGCGCGATATACGCATAGCCGGGCAGTACGCGCTCGCCATGCTCCGCTTCCTTGACGGTGATGCGGCACAGGCCGTTCAGGCGCTGGGCAAACGATTTCGTGAAGCCGGCCGGCATGTGCTGCACGATCATGACCGCCGGCGAGTCCGGCGGCAGCGGCATCAGGAATTCCTTGATGGCTTCGGTTCCGCCCGTCGATGCGCCGACGATGATCAGCTTTTCCGTCGACAGCAGCGGCGCGCGCAGGATCGGCGCGGCCGGTGCCGCACCCGCGGCCCCTTCGGTGCGTGCGCGCACACGCGCGCGCGACGCGGCACGCAGCTTGTCGGCAATCGTGTCGGTGTACTCGATCAGCCCTTCGCGGATGCCGAGCTTGGGCTTGGTCACGAAATCGACGGCGCCCAGTTCCAGCGCGCGCATCGTGATTTCGGAGCCGCGCTCGGTCAGCGACGACACCATCAGCACCGGCATCGGCCGCAGACGCATCAGGCGCTCGAGGAAATCGAGTCCGTCCATGCGTGGCATTTCCACGTCCAGCGTCAGCACGTCCGGGTTCAGGCGCTTGATCATGTCACGCGCCACCAGCGGATCGGGGGCGGTACCCACCACCTCCATATCGGGCTGGCTGTTGATGATCTCCGTCATCAGGCTGCGGATCAGCGCGGAATCATCCACGCACAACACCTTGATCTTCGCGGCGGTCATATTCGTCTCTACGTCTTCAGTTTCAGGTCGGCGTCTTGGCCGTTGCCTGCCGCGTAAACAATTCCACGGCGCCACGAGTGGGCGCCTTTGTGGATGTGGACAGCGCGCGTGCCAGGGCACGCTCCTCGCGTTCCACGCCAACCGTATCGTCCTGGCGCGTCAGGCGGCGCACCAGCGCCAGGCCCGTCTGCGGGAAGTAACTGACGCGCCGTGCGTGCGGACCGCGCAGGTCCTGTGCGGCCACGCGGATCTCTTCGGTGCGCAGGTACTTCAGTACGAAATCGGCATTCCGGTCCCCAATATTGAGGGTCGTCATGTTCGCCAGCACCGCGCCGCCGCCAAAAACCTTGGCTTCCAGCCGCTCGCGCCGCGCACCCATCTTCAGCAGTTCGTTGATCAGCACTTCCAGCGCATAGCAGCCATAGCGCATCGACGCGGACAACAGGCGGTCAGGCCCGGCGTTTTCGTCGTCGGGCAGCATGAAATGATTCATGCCGCCCACACCCGCGAATTCGTCGCGGATGCACGCCGCCACGCACGAACCGAGCACCGTGGTAAGCACCACGTCGTCACCGGTCACGTAGTATTCGTTGGGCAGCAGCTTGATGGCCTGCTTGCCGAACTCGCGATCGAAGTACTTTCGCGTGGCAATGGCCTCGGGAATCTGGGGCGTGCCGCGCATCATGCACCTCCGCCCTTGCCCGCCAGTTCATATACGGTCTGCCCGCGCAACTGGAACGCGCGCGAGACATACGAGAAGTTCTCCGAATGCCCCGCAAACAGCAGGCCATGCGGCTTCAGCAACGGGGCAAACCGCTCCAGGATGCGGCCCTGGGTTGGTTTGTCGAAATAGATCATCACGTTGCGGCAGAAGATCGCGTCGAACTTCTCGCGAATGCCCCAGTCCGGCGCCAGCAGGTTCAGCGGCTCGAACGTGATGGTCGATGCCAGTTCCGGCTTGACCTTGACCGATCCGGCGCGCGCGCCGGTGCCCTTCAGGAAGAAGCGCTTGAGCTGGTCCTGCTGCAGGCGTGCCACCTGCTCCGACGTATAAACGCCGGCGCGTGCCTTGGCCAGGACCTGCGTGTCGATGTCGGTGGCCAGCACAGTACCGGCGCGGTCGCCGAGCGCTTGCGCCAGCGTGATCGCGATCGAATACGGCTCTTCGCCGGTCGACGCCGCCGCGCACCATACGCTGTAGGGCCGGCCCACCTTCTTGGCATGCTCGGCCAGCAACGGAAAGTGATGCGCCTCACGGAAGAATGACGTGAGGTTGGTCGTCAGCGCGTTGGTGAAGTATTCCCACTCGTCGGACCGATCGTCCGCTTCGAGCAGTTCCAGATACGTGCCGAAGTCGCTGAGCTGCAGCGAGCGCAGGCGACGCGCAAGACGGCTGTACACCATCTCGCGCTTGTGACTGCCGAGGGAAATGCCCGCGCGCTTGTGAATCAGCACGCGGATCTTTTCAAAGTCGCGCTCGGTCAGCAGGAAGTCACGCATGTCGTCGCGCAGCGGCGCCAGTACCGGCGCGGCGGCACTGGCGGCCGCGCCTGGCTTCCCGGTGGCGCTGGAGGAAGAACGGAGCGGCGTCATGAGTGTATTTCGTCAGGTTTGCCGATGCACGGCGGTACAAGCTGTTGGGGGCGAACCGGCGCGCTCTCAGGCGAGCTCGGCTTCGATCAACTCCATTTCGGAGCTGGTCATCATGCGTTCGATATCGATCAGGATCAGCATCCGGCCTTCCACCGAACCGAGACCGGTCAGGTGTTCGTTGGATACCGATACGCCGAACTCCGGCGCCGCCTTGATGTCATCGCCGGTCAACGTGAGCACGTCCGAGACGCCGTCGACGACGATGCCGACCACGCGGCCCGCCACGTTCAGGATGATCACCACGGTCTGGTGGTCATAGCGCACGTTGGCCAGGTCGAACTTCAGGCGCAGATCCACGATCGGCACGATCACGCCGCGCAGGTTCGTCACGCCCTTGATGAAATCGGGCGCGTTGGCGATGCGGGTCACCGTTTCGTAGCTGCGGATCTCCTGCACCTTCAGGATGTCGATGCCATATTCCTCGGTGCCCAGCGTGAAGACCAGGTATTCCTGGCCAGAGGCTTCGCTGCCCTGGGTATCGATGTGTCCGATGCCGGCCATGTCTGTTCTCCTTGCTGTCAGTTACAGTGCAATCGCCATGTCCTGGCGGCGCACGCCGGTGCGCTGCAGCGCGGCCACGTCCACGATCAGCGCGACGCTGCCGTCGCCCAGGATCGTCGCGGCCGAAATGCATGGCACCTTGCGATAGTTGGTTTCCAGGTTCTTGAGCACCACCTGGTGCTGGCCGATCAGCTGATCCACCAGCAGCGCAAAACGCTTGCCCTCGGCGGACAGAATCACGGCGATGCCTTGCGTCGGCTCCTGCACGGCGTTGGCGACGTTGAACACCTTGTGCAGTTCCAGCAGCGGCAGGTACTCGCCACGCACGTTCATCACGCGCTCGCCGTTGGCGGCGGTATGCACGTCATCGGCCTTCGGCTGCAGGGACTCCATCACGCAGTTCAGCGGCAGGATGAAAGTCTCTTCGCCGGTGCGTACCGACATGCCATCGAGAATGGCCAGCGTCAGCGGCAGCACGATGCGCGTGGTGGTGCCCAGGCCCTGGCGCGAACTGATCTCGACGTGACCACCCATTTCCTGGATGTTCCGCTTGACCACGTCCATGCCGACGCCGCGTCCCGACACGTCGGTCACGACTTCGGCAGTCGAGAAGCCCGGCGCGAAAATCAATTGCCAGACTTCGTCGTCGGGCATGCTCTCCGACACGCCCGGCAGGTTGTTCTGCATCGCCTTGGCCAGGATGCGGTCGCGGTTCAGGCCGCCACCGTCGTCGCTGACTTCGATGACGATATTGCCGCCCGCGTGCTGTGCGGACAGGATCAGCTGGCCGGTCGGCTCCTTGCCGGCGTCGACGCGCTTCTCGGGCGTTTCGATGCCGTGGTCCAGACTGTTGCGCACCAGGTGCGTCAGCGGGTCGATGATGCGTTCGATCAGGCTCTTGTCGAGTTCGGTTGCCTTACCGAACGTCACCAGATCGATCTGCTTGCCGAGCTTGCTGGCCAGGTCGCGTACCAGGCGCGGGAAGCGCGAGAACACGTAGTCCATCGGCATCATGCGGATCGACA
>DAIOET010000437.1:0-4036 GCA_036746135.1 Cupriavidus sp. | reverse complement strand
AGGTTGCCCGTGATCGAGCACAGCTTCGTGTTGTCGATCACGCGCCAGGCGTTGGCACGCATCTGCTCCGGCGTGCTGCCCTTCAGCTCGAACGATACGATCGCGCCGCCACCGCTTTGCTGGCGCTTCGCCACTTCGTACTGCGGATGCGACTTCAGCGCCGGATGGAACACGCGATTCACAGCCGGATGCGACTCCAGGAATTCGGCCAACGCCAGCGCGCTTTGCGAATGGCGCTCCATGCGGATAGCCAGCGTTTCCATGCCCTTGAGCATCACCCATGCGTTGAAGGCCGACAGCGTCGGGCCAGCCGTGCGCACGAACGGAAACACCTTGCCCATGATGAAGTCATGCTTGCCCACCACGGCACCGCCCAGCACGCGGCCCTGCCCGTCGATATGCTTGGTGGCCGAATGCACCACCACGTCGGCACCGAACTTGATCGGCTGCTGCAGTGCCGGCGAGCAGAAGCAGTTGTCCACCACGAACAGCGCGCCCGCGTTGTGGGCAATCTCGCCGACGGCCGCGATGTCCGAAATCTCGGTCAGCGGGTTCGACGGCGTTTCCAGGAAAAACAGCTTCGTATTGGGCTTCACAGCCGCACGCCAGGCCGCCAGGTCGGTGCCGTCGACGTAGGTCGTCTCGACGCCGAACTTGGCCAGGATCGTGTTGAACAGCGTCATCGTCGACCCGAAGATCGAGCGCGAGCTGACCAGGTGATCACCAGCCTGCAGCGTCGCCAGCGCCACCGACAGGATCGCGCTCATGCCCGATGCCGTGGCCATGCAGGCCTCGGCACCCTCCAGCGCGGCCAGGCGCGACTGGAACATCGACACGGTCGGATTGGTGAAGCGCGAGTACGTGTAGCCCTCTTCCGAGTTGGCAAAGCGCTCGGCGGCCTCGGCGGCGCTGTTGAAGCAGAAGCTCGAGGTCAGGTACATCGCCTCGGAGTGCTCCATGAACTCGCCAGTGCGCAGCGTGCCGGCGCGCACGCCGAGGGTGTCAATGCCGTAGGACTCGGGTTGGTTCGGATCGCTCATGCTGCTGTGCTGCCCAATGGGTGTAGTTGTTATTCGTTGCCGCCCGAGCGCTGCAGGTGCAGTTGCGAACGCTCGGTCTCGCCGCCGTTGTTGCCTTCGCGGTCGGCCTGGCTGCGCGCCGTTTCCAGGCGGTCCAGATAGGCTTCGTCGATATCGCCCGTGATGTACTTGCCATCGAAGCACGAGGCATCGAAATCGCGCAGGTTCGGGTTGATGTCGCGCACGGCCTGCTTCATCGCTTCCACGTCCTGGTACACGAGCTGGTCCGCGCCGATCATGCGCGCGACTTCCTCGTCGGTGCGGCCGTGGGCCACCAGTTCGGCGCGCGTGGGCATATCGATACCGTACACGTTCGGGAACTTCACGGGCGGCGCGGCCGAGGCGAAGATCACCTTCTTGGCACCGGCGTCGCGGGCCATCTGCACGATTTCGAACGACGTGGTGCCGCGGACGATCGAGTCATCCACGATCAGCACGTTCTTGTCCTTGAATTCCACGCCCATCGCATTGAGCTTCTGGCGCACCGACTTCTTGCGCACCGCCTGGCCCGGCATGATGAACGTGCGGCCCACATAGCGGTTCTTGAAGAAGCCTTCGCGATAAGGCACGCCCAGTGCGTTGGCCACCTGCATGGCGGCGGGGCGGCTCGAATCGGGAATCGGCATGACCACGTCGATGTCGCCAGCCGGCACTTCGCGGCGGATCTTCTCGGCCAGGTAGTCACCCATGCGCAGCCGCGCATCGTAGACCGGCACGCCATCGATGCACGAGTCCGGACGGGCCAGGTACACAAATTCGAAGATGCAAGGCGTCAGTTGCGGATTGTCAGCGCACTGCTTGCTGTGGAACTTGCCGTCCAGGTCGATGAAGATTGCCTCGCCCGGTGCCACGTCGCGCTCCATCGTGTAGCCCATGCCTTCGAGCGCCACCGATTCCGAGGCAATCAGGTATTCCTTGCCGGTCGGCGTATCGACGCTGCCGATGCACAGCGGGCGGATGCCGAACGGATCGCGCACGGCAAGCAGGCCGTAGCCCGAAATCTGCGCGGTGATGGCATAGGCACCCTTCACACGGCGATGCATACCGCTGACGGCCGTGAAGATGGTTTCCGGTACCAGCGACTTGCCGTTGCTGGCGCGCTGCAGTTCGTCAGCCAGCACGTTCAGCAGCACTTCGGAATCCGAATGCGTGTTGATGTGGCGACGATCGCGGCGGAACATCTCCTCGCGCAGCTGATCCGAGTTGGTCAGGTTGCCGTTGTGGGCCAGCATGATGCCGTACGGCGCGTTCACATAGAACGGCTGGGCTTCTTCCTCGCTGGAGGCGGAGCCGGCGGTCGGGTAACGCACCTGGCCGATACCGGACGTGCCCGGCAGGCCGCGCATGTTGCGCGTGCGGAACACATCGCGCACCAGGCCGTTGGCCTTGTGCATGTGGAAGGTGCTGCCGTTCGCCGTGGCGATGCCGGCTGCATCTTGTCCGCGGTGTTGCAACAGCAGCAGGCTGTCATAGATCAGTTGGTTGACAGGGCTGGTGGAAACCACGCCGACGATACCGCACATGCCGAACTCCCAGGAAAGGCAAATTGATTCAGGGGCGCAATCCCGTCATGTACGCGACGGAATCTGCGTTGATACTGCGCCGCGCGCGTGGGTTCGTCCAGCGCTTGCGGATTCAATCCAGTCAGGCCCGAGACCAGGTCAGGCCTTCACATACTTCGCCAGGTCGGGCGGCAGCCAATGCCGCAGCTCGTCCATAGCCTGTATCACATACGGACGCGACACCGCGTCACGCCAGAAAGGCTCCTCGGGCAGCTTCGTGAGCCCCGCCAGCACGACGATCAGCATCACGATCAGCACACCACGCGCCAGCCCGAACACCATGCCCAGGCCCCGATCCGCGGGCTTCAGCCCCGTGGTTTCCAGCAACTGGCCCAGAATGGCACCGGCCAGCGCGGAAACGATCCATGTGCCAAAGAACACGGTCAGGAAACCAAGCGCGCTGCGGGTCAGTTCACCGCCTGGCAGCGTCTCCGGCATCCACTTCGCGGCCACGCCACCGAAGTGATAGGCCAGCACGAAAGCCACCACCCAGCCCACCAGCGCCAGCACCTCGCGCACCAGGCCACGCAACACGCCAATCAGCGCCGACGCCACCAGAATGAAGGCCACGCCGTAGTCAAAGAAAGTAAAAGCCATGCGTGCGACGCCGGTTCCTGTCAGATGGGGCCAAATTGCCGCCCTGCAATCGTCTTCGATCGATCCGTTACTGCTCGATGACCTTCGAGGTCAGCCCGATCGACTTCACCTTCTTGTCCGCCGCATCGGCCGCATCGCGGCTGCTGAACGGACCCGCGCGCAGCAGGATACGGTCACCATCGGCCAGCGTCTTCTTTTCCACAAACGCCGGCACCTTGCTCTCCTTGAGCTTGGCCAGCCAGTTCTTCGCGCGCTCTTCCGAGGAGAACGCGCCGATCAGGATCAGGTATTTGGTATTGGCAGCGGGCTTGTCAGCCGCTTTTGCTTCCGCGGGCTTGGCGTCGGCCACCTTGGTGTCGGCCTTGGCATCCGGCTGCTTGGCGTCGGCCTTTGGCTTGTCCTGAGCCGGCGTGTTGACGATTTCCTCGCCGGCGTCGAGTGCCGCGTCGTTACGGCCGGCGTTGGCCGACGGCGGCAGCGCCTGCGCCTTGCGCGCCTCGACCTTGGGCTTTTGCGCGCCCTGGCCGTTGGCCACGCTGACCGCCACGTCGTCGGAGACGGGACGCGGCTTATGCTCGAACACGATCGGCAGCACGATGACCGCGGCCGCAAGCAGCACCACGGCGCCAATCAGCCGGCGGCGTGCGCGTTGTTTCTGAGGGAAGTCGGGATCGAGGGTATCGTCCGCGTATTCCTCGGCAGGCCGGCGCGATGCGCCGATGCCGGCGCCCGGCTCCGCGCGGGTGCGGCGACCGCGTTCGGGTGCCGGATCAGTGCCCTTGCGGGACGAGAACAGCG
>DAIOET010000436.1:0-4039 GCA_036746135.1 Cupriavidus sp. | reverse complement strand
ACGATGGCGTGGCGATGAACCACGGCATCACGGCCACCGACCCCGACAGCGGCGCCGTGCCACTGGACGGCTCGGGCTTCATGGATCGCTACGTATTTCCGCAAGGCGAACTGCCCCATATCAGCATGGTCCTGAACACGATGGCCAAGGGCGGTCTCGAAGCGTTCGACGTGGAGCTGATGCGCCGGCACTATGCGCAGACGCTGCGCCACTGGGCCGACAATTTCGAGAGCAATTCGGACAAGATCCGCGACATGGTCGGCGAGAAGAAGTACCGCATCTGGCGCGTCTATCTGGCCGGTTGCGAGCATGCGTTCACCAACAGCATCATGTCGCTGCACCAGGTGGTGTGTCAGAAGTCCGATCACGCTGCTGACACGTTTCCGATCTCGCGGCGCTATATTTACGCCTCTCCCATTGGTAACGCCGTCTGACGCTTGACTGACAACCTCGACCTGTTCGGCGATGCACTGGCATCGCCGGATTCGCCTCCCGGGCCCGCGCAAGCGGCCCCACCCGAAAAGAAGAAGCCCGCCGGCAAGCTCGTCCAGCCCTGGACGCCCGACGCCGCGTTGACGGCACTCGCCGGCCGCCTGCCCGCGAACCTGTATTTCGGTACCTCATCGTGGTCCTATCCGGGCTGGCATGGCATGGTCTACGACGGCCAGTACACGGAAAGCCTGCTGTCACGCAAAGGCCTGCGCGCCTGCGGCCAGCATCCGTTGCTGCATGCCGCGGGGATCGATCGCGGCTTCTATGGGCCGATTCCATTGGCCGATTACATGAATTACGCCGCGCAGGTGCCGGAAGGCTTCCGCTTTCTGGTCAAGGCGCCGGCCAGCGTCTGCGATGCCTGGCTACGCGGCCCCGATGGCGCGGGTCGCCTGGCCAACGCGGCGTTCCTCGATGCCGACATCGCAATCCGCGACTTCATCGTGCCGGCCACCGGCGGCCTGGGCCAGCGCTGCGGCCCTTTGCTGTTCCAGCTATCGCCATTGCAAAGCGTGGCCGACGATGGCCCCGCCTTCCTTGCCCAGCTCGATGCCTTTCTGGCGGCGCTGCCACCGCTCGACCCGGCATTGACCCCGCACGCCTGCTATGCGGTCGAAATACGCGACCCCGCTCTGCTCACACCGCGCTACATCCGCATGCTGCGTGAGCGCGGCGTGCGCTTCTGCCTTGCCGCGCGCGACCGCCTGCCACCGGTTCCGCGCCAGGCGCAGGCACAGGCGCTGATGGACGACGGCGCACCGGGTCCGCTGGTGTTGCGCTGGATGTTGCGTGAAGGCCGGTCCTATGCGATGGCCGAGAAGGCCTACATGCCGTTCGACAAGCTGGTCGATCCGGACGACCAGACACGTGACGCGATCGCTGACGTGGTGGTCCGCACGCTGCGCGCCAACCAGCCCGCCTACGTCATCGTCAGCAACAACGCCGAGGGCTGCGCGCCGCTCAGTATCGGCCGGCTGGCCGCGGCCATTGCCGACCGACTGGAAGCACCACCCGTCTAGCGCCGCATGCGGTGCGCGAAATCGCGCCGGAATTTCGCCAGCTTGGGTGTAATCACGAACGCGCAATAGCCTTGCGCCGGATGCTCCTGGTAGTAGTTCTGATGGCTCATCTCGGCACGCCAGTAAGGCTGCTCCGGTTCAAGCTGCGTCACGATGGGCGCGTCGAACACCTTGTTCGCCACCAGTTCGCCAATCACATACTCGGCCACGGCGCGCTGCGCCTCGGAATGCGTGAAGATGATCGAACGGTATTGGGTGCCCACGTCATTGCCCTGGCGATTGAGCTGCGTCGGATCGTGAATCGAGAAAAAGATCTCCAGAATCTCGCGGAACGTGATCGTGGCCGGGTCGAACGTCAGGCGCACGACCTCGGCGTGACCGGTGTCGCCCTCGCATACCTGGCGATAGGTGGGATGACCGATATATCCGCCGGTGTAGCCCGACTCCACGGCACGCACGCCGTGCACCTGCTGGAACACCGCTTCCAGGCACCAGAAACACCCGCCACCGAGCGTTGCAATCTCAAGTTCGTGGTCCATCTTGCTCGCTCCCTCCCCTTTGGGTATCCGATACCGCGCCGGCTCAAAGCGGGCATCGTTTTTCCAGCATAAGCAATGACAAGACGGGTTGCCGTTAAAAATGAAACAACTACTATCAAGACCCCGATAACGTCACTCGGGAGCGAATGTCCTGAGTCCGCTACAATCGCGCAGTGGCAGGACGCACTTTATGTGTGCCAAGCCACCGAAATTACGCCCGCCGCGGATTAGGTTTGGCGTGTTGAACGCGCGCCGTCCGTCCCGAAATGAAGATCATGGATTTGTGTGGAGCCCGAGACATGGGCATGCCTGAGGCCGAAGCCCTCGTCACCGAGCGCCGCAAGGCCGCCGCCCCCGATTTTGACAGCCGACATTTCAAGCGCGCGCTGTCGCAGTTCGCCACCGGCGTGACGGTGATCACCACGCGCGCGGCGGGGCATCCGCATGCCAATGGCGCGCCGTTCGCGGGCATTACGGCCAGTTCGTTCAACTCGGTATCGCTCGATCCGCCGCTGGTGCTGTGGAGCATGGCCACGCGCGCCAACAGCCTGCCGATGTTCCGCGACGGGTCGCACTACATCATCAACGTGCTGGCCGCATCACAGATGGATCTTTGCCAGCGCTTTGCCACGCTCAAGGGCGACCGCTTTGCCGGCGTGGACTACCGACTGTCCGAAACCGGCCTGCCGATCCTGGCCAATGCGCTGGCCTGGTTCGAATGCCACAATCGCAGCCGCTATGACGAGGGCGATCACGTGATCTTCGTCGGCGAAGTGGAACGCTGCGGCATTCTCGACGCCGCCGGCCAGCCTCTGGTGTTCCAGGGCGCCCAGTTCTCCACGCTCTGCCCGCTGGACCGCTAGGCCGGCTGCCCCGCATCCTTGAGGATCGCCAGCGGCGATCCACCAGTCTTGATCCGCTGCAGCACGATGTTCGAGCGGATATCCATCACTCCCGGCGTGCGATACAACCGGTTCACGATGAAATCGGAGTAGTGCTTCAGGTTGCGCGCCTGCACCCGCAGGATGTAATTGCTGTCGCCCGTGATCACATAGGCGGTCAGCACCTCGGGCCACGTCTGCACCACGGCGTTGAACGTGTCGTGCCACCCCTCCACATCGTGCCGCATCGATACCTGCACGATTGCTTCGATCTCCAGCCCCAGAAGCTCGGCATCGAACCACGCCTTGTAGCCGCCGATCACGCCGTTTTCCTCCAGCAGCCGCACCCGTCGCAAACACGCGGATGGCGATAACGCCACCCGGTCGGCCAGGTCCTGATTGCTGATGCGACCGTTCTCCTGCAGGGCGGTCAGGATGCGCAAATCAATCGGATCGAGTGTCATTTCGCAGAATCCACTGTTTTCGTTTTCGTTCGCACAATTTTATGCGAAAGATGCGGGTCTGGACGGCCCATTTCGCAAGCCTCTTCTCGGCGCTTTTGACTATGATCCCCACACGCACCGCGTCTACAGAAACGCGCCCCGGAGACCCGATTCCACCATGTCGAACGCCCCCACTACCCCACGCCGCGTCTGGGACATCAGCCCACCGGTTTCGAATGCCACGCCTGTCTGGCCTGGCGACACACCATTTCGCCATGAGCCGGCCTGGCAGCTGGACGAGCACTGCCCGGTCAACGTTGGCCGCATCACCATGTCGCCGCACACTGGCGCGCATGCCGATGCACCGCTGCACTACGCTGCCGACGGCGCGCCGATCGGCGAAGTGCCGCTCGACGCCTACCTCGGCCCCTGCCGCGTGATCCACTGCATCGGCGCATCGCCGCGCGTGGAGCCGCACCATATCGAGGCCGCGCTGACGGGCGTGCCGGAGCGCGTGCTGCTGCGCACGTACGCAAAGGTGCCGCTGGCCGCGTGGGATTCATCGTTCTGCGCCGTCGCGCCAGACACGATCGCGCTGCTGGCACGCCGGGGCGTGAAGCTGATCGGCATCGACACGCCGTCGCTGGACCCCGAGACCTCGAAGA
>DAIOET010000435.1:0-4074 GCA_036746135.1 Cupriavidus sp. | reverse complement strand
CATCGCCACGCGCGGATTTCCTACCGGCAGCACGTTGTTGTTGAGTCCGCCGGCGTAGTACGCCTTGTCGAACACGTTCTTGACGTTGAACGCGGCACGCCAATGGCTGGCCGTATAGCCAAAGCCCAGATCGGCCACGGCATAGCCGGGCACCGTGTAGCTGAAGCTGTAGCCGCGCTTGGCGCTTTCACCGCGCGCGCCAACGCCGGCCCACCAGCCCGCCAGCGCGCCACGGAAGCGGTACTGCGTCCAGAGAGAGAAGCTGTGGCGTGGCACGGCGTTGAGCGGCTTGCCCACGTTGGCAGCCACGGTGTCTTCGGTCACTTCGCTATCGATATAGGCGTAGGCGCCGGTAATGCTCAGGCCGTTGCCAAGGTCCTGCGTCAGCTCGGCCTCGAATCCGCGCGAACGCTGCTCGCCAACGGCCACGCTGAAGCCGGTGTTGATGGGGTCCGACGTCAGCACGTTGTTGCGCGTCAGATCGAAAGCCGCCAGGGTCAGCAGGCCGCTCTTGTTGGGCATGTCGAACTTCACACCCACCTCCACCTGGCGCCCTTTCTCGGGTTTGAACGTGTTGTTGTTCACGTCGGTGCCGACGTTCGGCAGGAACGACGTCGAATAGCTGACATAGGGACGCGCCCAGTGCGTCAGGTCATACATCACGGCGGCGCTGCCCGTGACCGCCTTGTCGTCGTTGTCGGTGCGCGTGCCGGCCAGGCGATTCGTGCTGGCCGAACGGGCGGTTTCGTAACGCAAGCCGCCTGTCACCATCCAGCGCTCCGCAATGCGGATTTGATCCCGGACGTACAGGCCGAGGGCGTTCAGCGAGTCGGTGCTGTCCATGTTGAAGTTCGCCGGGCAATTGACAGCGGCGCCATAGACCGGGTTATAGACGTTCAGCGCGGCCACGCGGCAGGTTTTCTGGAGGCGGTCTTCGTTGGTGTGGCGATAGTCGATGCCGAACGTCAGGCTGTGCTGGTGGCTGGTGAATGCGAACGTCTTCTGGGCGTTAGTGTCGACGCCGAACGAATCGCCGGAGAAGTTCTGCTGCGTACCGCTCCGGTTCATGATCTGGCTGTTCACGGCCATCGTGCCGGCCGTCACGAGCGTGCCGGTCAGCGACGATGTCTGATAGCGCAGGTTCTGGTTGACCGTCCAGCCCGAGTCGAAGCGGTGCGTCAGCGCGTAGCCAACGCGGTTCTGCTCGCCATCGTACGGCTGCGCGCCGGGTTCTCCGATGAAGCGCGAATTCGGTACCACGCCATTGATGTTCGGCGTGAGCGTGCCGTTGACCGGCAGGCCCTGCTGGCGCACGTACTGGCGCTCGTTATGGCTGACCAGGATCGTGAAGTCGGTGCGCTCGCCGAAATCAAGCGTCAACGACGGGGCGATATAGCGGTTGCGGAACCATACGTAGTCAGTGGCGTCGTCGCTGTTCATCGCCAGCGCGGTCAGCCGGAAGGCAGCCTTACTGTCTGGCTTGAGCGGCGTTCCCACATCCACTGTCATCTGGCGCAGGCCATAGTTGCCCACTGTGAGGCCGAGTTCGCCGAACAGTTCGGGACGCGGCCGCTTGCTGACGATATTGACGAGGCCGCCCGGCTGTACCTGGCCGAACAGGATCGAAGCCGGTCCCTTCAGTACTTCCACCCGTTCGGCGCCATACATCTCCTGGGCCACGCGATTGTTGCTGTCGACGAGCAGTGCATCAGCGAAGACCGATTCCGATGCTCGCTGACCGCGAATGATGAAATCGTCCCAACCGCGCCGGCCATAGGTGTTGGCGGACACGCCTGCCGAATTCCACAGCACATCGCTCAGGGTTTGCGACTGCTGGCTGTCCATCAGGTCGCGCGTAATGACCGTGATCGATTGCGCGCTGTCCGCGGCGGATTCATTTGATTTGGTCACGCCAGCGGCGCGGCGCGTGGCAAAGCCGATATCGGCGGCGGCATCGGTGCCGGCACTGACCGTGACCGTGGGCAGCACGGGCGCGCCGTCATCGGCGCGTACGGTGGTGGCAAACAGGGAAAGACAGGCGAGAGCGGCGGGGGTGAGGAGGCAGCGAAGAGACGTCATGCGTAATCCGGCGAGGCCGCAACGTGCGGCGAAAAAGACCTGAAGCGCCCAAAAAGAGACGAGAGCGCCGGATTATAGATAAGAATGATTCGTATTTACAGAGAAACCTGTTCGTATGTCTCCCTATTGATACAAGCCTTCGGCAAGCAGAACACAACGAGGTTCGGAGTGTTCCGAAGCACGGTTCAGGTTGCGCAGTGACGCCCAAGAAGGCTTTCCATGCAGAATGGCGGGCCACCTGGCCCGCCATCCCGCGATGCGTTGCCTGTGCTTCCGGTTACGCCGCGAAGCCGCCATCCACATTGAGACTGGCGCCCGTGACGAAGCTGGATTCCGGGCCGGCAAGATATGCGACCAGGCTCGCAATCTCGTCGGGATGCGCGTGGCGCGGCAGAGCCATCAGATCGTGCAGCGACGCGGCAAAGTCGGAGTTTTCCGGATTCATGTCGGTATTCACCGGGCCGGGTTGCACGTTGTTGACCGTGATGCCCTTCGGTCCCAGGTCGCGCGACATGCCTTGCACCAGCCCCTTCAACGCGGACTTGCTCATCGCATAGGCCGCGCCGCCGGCGAACGGCATGCGGTCTGCATTGGTGCTGCCGATGTTGATGATCCGGCCGCCTTCACCCATGTGCGAGAGCGCTGCCTTGCTTGCAACAAAGACGCCCCGGACGTTGACGGCAAAGGTCTTGTCGAAGTCTTCCAGCGCAAACGCATCCACCGGACCCAGATACAGCACGCCCGCGTTGTTCACGAGGATGTCGATACGTCCGAAGTCGATCGCGGCATCGTTGATGGCGCGGGTCAATGCGGCGGCGTCGGCGGCATCGGCGGGATAGGCCTTGGCGCGGCCGCCGGCGGCTTCGATCGATGCCACCAGTTCCCGCGCGGCTGCGCCGGAGCTTTGATAGGTGAACGCCACGGTGGCGCCATCGCGGGCCAGGCGGCGGACAATGGCTGCGCCGATACCGCGCGCGCCACCGGTGACAAAAGCGATCTTGTTCGAGAGGGAAGTCATGGTTCAGCTCCTGTGTGAGGGGTATGTGAACGGAGTATGGTCGGCGGACTCCCCTACCGGTAGTCGTAAATACGGATCAACTTTTTCAACCGCTGGTATAAGCTTCTGCGCTATGGAAGCCCTGAACCTGCTTGAATCGTTTATCCAGAGTGCCGAAACGGGCAGCTTTTCGGCTGCGGCCCGGCGGCTTGGCCTGACACCGGCCGCCGTCAGCAAGAACGTGGCCCGGCTGGAAGATCATCTTGGCCTGCGGTTGTTTCAGCGCAGCACGCGCAAGCTCACGCTGACGCTGGGCGGCGAGCAGTTCTACCGGCAGGTGTCCGACCCGTTCTCGACGCTGCGCGATGCCTTCGCCAGCGCCGCGCAGGACGATGGCAAGCCCGCCGGCGTGCTCAAGGTCAGCCTCGGTGTGGCGTTCGGCCGCGAGTATCTGGTGCCGCTGCTGGGCGAGTTCCTGGAGAAATATCCGGCCATCGTTCCAGACTGGCATTTCGATAACCGCGCGGTAGATCTCATCGCTGGCGGTTTCGATGTGGCGATTGGCGGTGGCATCGAACTCACCGAAGGTCTTATCGCGCGCGAACTCGCGCATACCTACGTCGTGGCCACCGCGGCCCCGGCCTACCTGAAGGACCGGCCGTTGCCGAGGCACCCGTCGGACCTGTCGACGCTCGATGGCATCGTGCGGCGCTCGGCTTCCACGGGCCGCGTGCGGCTCTACAGCCTGCGCAATCAGATTGGCGAAGAAGCGCTGGCCGAACCGCGCACGCGGCTGGTCTTCGACGATCCGGAGGCGATGGCCCACGCGGCCATGCAGGGACTGGGCGTGGCCATGCTGCCGATGCCCCATGCCGCGCCGTGGCTGGAAAGCGGCGCGCTGGTCCGCCTGCTTCCGGGCTGGTGTGCTGACAACGGTCCGATCGCGCTTTACTATCCCAACCGCAAGCTGTTGCCGCCCAAGACCCGCGTGTTCATCG
>DAIOET010000434.1:0-4074 GCA_036746135.1 Cupriavidus sp. | reverse complement strand
ACGATTCGCCGCAGCGCATCGCCGCCATGCACGCGCTGGGCGTGCGCATGAGCGAATTCCCGATCAACCTGGACACCGCGCAGGCCGCCTCGGCGCACAAGCTGCCGACCATCCTCGGCGCGCCTAACGTGTTGCGCGGCAAGAGCCAGAGCGGCTCGATGCGTGCGATCGATGCGATTCATGCCGGCGTCGGCAATATCCTCTGTTCCGACTACCAGCCTTCGACGCTGATTGCCGCCGCATTCGCCGCCGCGCGCCTGGCCGACCTGCCGCTCGACCAGGCGCTGGCACTGGTCAGCGCCAATCCGGCCGATGCCTGCCTGCTGGACGACAGGGGACGACTGCTGCCCGGCAAGCGTGCCGACGTGATTGCCGTCGCCAGCGTGGCTGGCCAGCCGCTGGTCACGCATACCTGGTCGGCCGGCCGCCTGGTATTTGCCGCCGGCTATCCGGCCGTGCAACACGCAGCGCCGCGCGAAAGCGAACTGCAGGCCGTGGCCTGAGCGACCGACGCGCCTTCAAACGCGCGTTCGGATAGTGAAGAAAAGCCAAAAGAAAGGCCGCGCATCGTCTCCGGTGCGCGGCCACATTCTCTGAATATAGACGGTGGACCTTACCCGCGCACGATAGGACTAGTCCTCATCGCATAGCGCTGGCCTTTGTACCGCGATCCCCTACATTGAAGGTGGCGGGAGGCCAGAGGGGGGTCGACATGAAGTCAATACGCGTTACCGTGCCAGCAATGCTGGCGCTTTTTTTATGCGCGGGCTGCGCGGATCTTTTGCCGCACAAGGTAGACAGCTCGCCAGCACTGGCTGGCCCTATGGTCAATGCCGATACGACCTACCCGCCCACGCCCATGTCGCGCGCCACGCCAATCGCCGCGCGCGAGATCAACATGGCCGGCGCCTGCAAGCGCACCGAGGAAGACGGCTTCCGCGAGGATGCCGTCGTCCGGGTGTCGCACAACGCCGTGCAGACGCTGAGCTGGAAACTCTGGGTATCGCGCAAGGGTTCGTGCCGCTTCGACCTGGAACAGTTCAAGCAGGTACAGCAGACGCCGCACATCGAACTGCATGCGGTGGACGGCAGCGGCTGCAAGCTCATGGTCTGGCAGGACCCGCGCCGTATCACGCTGGCCCACGCGCGTTGCGAGAAATACTGCACGCCAGGAATCTACGAACAGGCGTGGCCGGTGCTGTTCGATCCCCGCAGCGGAGATTGCGCGCAGATTCGTTGACCGCTCGGAATCTGCTCCCTTCCGCCACGCCCGGTAGAAGGGAGCAAGCCGGTGCCGGGGCTACTTCGCCTTTGGCACGCGCCCCATCAGGAAAAACTCCTCGTTCGGCCGCATGCTGATGGTGTTGGCCATGCGGTTGGACAGGCCGAAGAACGCCGTGATGGCGGCGATGTCCCATGCGTCCTCGTCGTCGAAGCCGTGGGCGCGCAACGCCTCGAAATCAGCTTCGCCGATCGAGTGAGACGATTCGCAGACCTTCATCGCGAAATCCAGCATCGCACGCTGGCGCGGCGAGATGTCGGCCTTGCGGTAGTTGACGGCCACCTGGTCCGCCACGAGCGGCTTCTTCTCGTAGATGCGCAGGATGGCGCCGTGCGCCACCACGCAGTACAGGCACTGGTTGGCCCCTGACGTCGCCACGACGATCATTTCGCGGTCGCCCTTGGTGAGGTTGCCGGTTTCCTTGAGCATCAGCGCGTCGTGGTACGCAAAGAACGCGCGGCATTCGTCCGGCCGGTGCGCCAGCGCCAGGAAAACATTCGGAACAAAGCCTGCCTTTTCCTGCACCTCCAGCACGCGCTGGCGAATATCGTCAGGCAGCGTGGCAATTTCTGGAACGGGATAGCGGCTGATAAGCGGGCTGCGGGTGTGCGCCTGTGCGGTCATGGTCTCCTCCGGCTGCATCGAATCAGCCACATTCTAGTCAATCTGCGACGTTCGCAACGGCATGTTTCGAAATATGGGAACGCTCACCAATTCGGGCATACTTACGCGGCTTGCAAACGGCCGGCGGCGTCCAATATCGCTCCGGCAGCCATTACATATAACCATTACTGACTTCGCGCCCTCATGAAGCGAGTTCTTATCGTCAAGATCACGTCGCTCGGCGACGAGGTTTTTGCCCAGCCGCTGGTCACAGACCTGAAGCGTGCGTATCCCGGCGTCCGGATCGACTGGTTCGCCGACGAATACTGTGCCGAGGTATGCCGCTGGAATCCGGAGATCGACCGCGTCATCAGCGCGCCGCTGCGTGCCATCAAGAAGGACCGTAGCTGGGCCAACGTGCGTGCGATCCTGAGCGCCATCCGGGCGCTGCGCAAGGAAAAGTACGACGCGGTGATCGACATTCACGGCGTCTACAAGAGCGCCATCGCCGTGGCCCTGACCCGCTCGAAGCGACGCTACGGTTATCCCGACCACGAACTGGGCGAAGGCGGCTCGGCGTTCGCCTATACCGATCGCCTGGCCGGCCGCGCGCCGGAGGACAATTTCTGTCAGCGTGCCCGCGTGCGCCGCTCGGTGAGCCGCGCGCTCGGTTATCAGATCGACGACAAGATGGTGTACGGCCTGCAACTGCCCGAGCCGGACAAATTGCCGGCACAAGGCCGCAACGGACCGTTCACCCTGCTGTTCCATGCCACGTCCGACGAGGCCAAGAAATGGCCGCCGCAAAGCTGGATCGAGGTAGGCAAGGTGCTGAGCCAGCGCGGCCTGCGCGTGCTGGTGCCCTGGGGTTCGGAATCGGAGCGCAAGGAAGCGGACGTACTGGTGGCCGGCATTCCGAATGCAGAGCTGCTTGACCGGATGAGCGTGCTCGAATGCTCCCGCCTGGTCAACGCCGCCGACGTCGTGCTGGGCACCGATACCGGCTTCGTGCATATCGGCGAGGCGCTGGGCAAGCCGGTCGTCATGGTATTCAACAGCACGTCGCAGCACTACTACGGCGTGCAGGAGCCGGGACGTGTCGTGTCGCTCGGCGGCGATGGCGTGACGCCCAGCATCGCCGAAGTGCTGGCCGCTCTCGAAGAGGTGTACCCCGCGCCGGTGCTGGCGTCCTGACCCGCCCGCAGCCGGTCGAAATAAAAAATGGCGGTGAAGCCCCGAAAGGGCTCACCGCCATTTTTTCGTGCCGCCGAAGCTGCTGACCGGTCAGGCCGCCAGTTCCTGCGTGGAGAACTGGATCCGGTGCAGGCCAGCGTACAGCCCGTTGGCCTGGAGCAGTTCGTCGTGCGTGCCGGATTCGGCCACCTTGCCGTGGTCGAGCACGACGATGCGGTCCGCGTTTTCGATCGTGGACAGACGGTGGGCGATCACCAGCGTGGTGCGCCCCACCATCAGCGCCTCCAGCGCGGATTGCACCTGACGTTCCGATTCGGAATCGAGCGCCGACGTGGCCTCGTCCAGAATCAGGATCGGCGCATCCTTGTAGATGGCACGCGCAATGGCCATGCGCTGGCGCTGGCCGCCGGACAGCTTCATGCCGTTATCGCCGATATTCGTGTTCAGCCCTTCCGGCAACGCGTTGACCACATCGGTCAGGTGCGCGGCTGCCAGCGCGCGCTTGACGCGGTCCATGTCGATCGCGTCCTGGGTGGTGGCGCCGTAGGCCACATTGGCCGCCACGGTGTCGTTGAACAGCACCACGTCCTGGCTGACGAAGGCAATCTGGCGGCGCAGGTCGCGCAGGTTGATATCGGTCACCGGATGGCCATCCAGGTGGATGGCGCCCGACGTCGGCTCGAAAAAGCGCGGCACCAGGTTCACCAGCGAGGTCTTGCCGCTGCCCGATGGGCCGACCAGTGCCACCACTTCGCCCGCCCGCACGTGCAGGTCAATGCCCTGCAGCGCCGGCTTGGCCGATTCGGCGTAGCCGAACGAAACCGAGCGGAAAGCCAGGTCGCCCCGCGCGCGGTCGATCGAACGGCCGCCTTCCTGCGGTTCGATATGTTCGTCGATCAGCCGGAAGATCATCTCGGCCGCCGTCAGGCCGCGCGTCAGCGGCTGGTTCAGGTCGGTCAGGTGCTTGAGCGGCGAGATCAGCAGCAGCATCGCCA
>DAIOET010000433.1:2838-4078 GCA_036746135.1 Cupriavidus sp. | reverse complement strand
CCGTATCTGGACAGCCAGATCAAGCAGCGCGGCTACAAGATGGTCAGCGTTGGCTACACGTATATCTCGCCGCTGGGCATCTACTCGAAGAACCTGAAGTCGCCGAAGGATCTGCAGCAAGGCGCCAAGGTGGCCGTGCCCAACGATCCGTCGAACGAGAACCGCGCGCTGCTGCTGCTGGCCGCGCAGGGCGTGATCAAGCTGAAGCCGGGCGTGGGCACGAACGGTGTGAACGCCACGCCGCTGGACATTGCCGAGAACCCGAAGAAGATCAAGATCGTGGAACTGGACGCCGCGCAACTGGCCCGCGCACTGCCTGACGTGGCCGCCGCCGTGATCAACACGAACTACGCGCTGGCCGCCGGCCTGCAGCCGACCACGAACGCGATTGCGCTGGAAGACATCCACAGCCCTTACGCGAACATCATCGTCGTTCGTACGCAGGACAAGGACAAGCCGTGGGTGAAGAAGCTCGTGGCCGCCTACCAGTCCGAGGAAGTGCGCCAGTTCATGAAGACGCAGTTCAAGGGCGCGATGGTGCCGTCGTTCTAAGCCGCTTCGCGCAATAACGAACGGTATTGCTGCGGCAAGCGAAACGGCAGCCCTGGGTTCACGCCCGGGCTGCCGTTTTCGCATCTATGCATATTTGAATTGGTTCGTTCGCATCGTCGGACGACGGCGCTAAGGTACGAGGAATGCCTTTTCGCCCCCGGAGATAGATTGTGTCCACGCCGCTGAAAGTTGTCGCCGTCAATGGCAGCGCCCATCAACCGTCGCGCACGCTGGTGCTGATTCAGGCGCTCCTGGCCGAGCTTGAGCAGCGGCTCGTGCTCGATACCCGGATCGTGGACCTGAGCGAGATCGCCCGCCCGCTGGGCGCCGCGCTGACGCGCCAGGAACTGCCGGCCGAGATCGAGGCCCAGGTCGCGGCCATCGAATCGGCCGATCTGCTGATTGCCGCCGCCCCCGTGTATCGCGGTTCGTTCCCTGGGCACTTCAAGCATCTGTTTGACCTGGTGGGCATGGACGCGCTGGCCGACAAGCCCGTGCTGCTGGCGGCCACCGGCGGCAGCGATCGCCATGCACTGGTGCTGGAGCATCAGTTGCGCCCGTTGTTCAGCTTCCTGCAGGCGCTGACGCTGCCGATTGGCGTGTACGCGTCGACGGGCGATTTCGACGGTTATCAGGTGGGCAACGGTGCGCTAGCCGAGCGCATCAAGCTTGCCGCGGATCGCGCCGC
>DAIOET010000433.1:0-2738 GCA_036746135.1 Cupriavidus sp. | reverse complement strand
GTGGCTTCATACGCGGCCGCCAAGCGCAGCACGCTCAAGTCGTCACGCGGACGCCCGATCAGCTGCATGCCCATCGGCAAGCCTTCCGTATTGAATCCCACTGGCACGCTGATGACGGGGCAACCCGAAAGCGTCCACGCCACCACTACTTCCATCCAGCGGTGATAGGTGTCCATCGGCTGGCCGGCGATGGACTTCGGCCAATGCTGCTCGACGTCGAACGGAAAGACTTGCGCGGTGGGTACGGCGATGTAGTCGAATTGTTCGAACGTGCGCAGCAGGGCCTGGTACCACGCGCTGCGCTGCACGCTTGCCGTGTACAGGTCGGCGGCCTTGAGGGCTAGCGAGCCTTCAATTTCCCAGATGGCCTCGGGCTTCAACTGCGCGCGCGTCGCGGGGTTGGTATAGAGCGATATCCGTGCGTTGCCGGTCAGGAAGTGGCGATGCACGAGCCAGGTCTGCCAGATTTTCTCAGGCGGGTAGGGCGGCTGGATCGCATCGACCTGAACGCCGAAGTCGGGAAAGAACCGCAACGCCTGCTCGCATAGCGAGAGAATCCCGTCTTCCATCGGCAGGTAGCCGCCCCAATCGCCAAGCCATGCCACGCGCTTGCCTGAGAGGTCGGCCTTGAGCATATTGCCGACGTTCTGGGGCGTCAGCGCGGCCAGCGTGGGTTCTTCGGGCAGCGCCTGCGGGGTACGGGCGTCGGGTCCGGACTGGGTGGCAAGCAGCAGCGCCAGGTCTTCCACATTGCGGGCCATCGGGCCTTCACAGCCCAGTTGCGGCAGGAACAGCTCGGGTGTCGGGCCATACGGCACGCGCCCCGCCGACGGCCGGAATCCAAACACATTGCAGAATGCCGCCGGATTGCGCAGTGATCCGCCAAAGTCGCTACCGTCGGCAACGGGCAGCATGCGTAGCGCCAGCGCGGCCGCCGCACCACCGCTACTGCCGCCCGCCGAGCGCGTCGGGTCATACGGGTTGCGCGTGGCGCCGTAGACCGGATTGAATGTGTGCGAGCCGAGTCCGAATTCCGGGGTGTTGGTCTTGCCGATCAGGATCGCGCCGGCACGGCGCATGCGCTCCACGATGACCGAATCGCTGGCCGGCACATTGTCCTTGAAGATCGGTGACCCGTAGGTCGTGCGGATACCGCGCGTCATCGCCAGGTCTTTCGGCGCTTGCGGCATGCCGTGCATCCAGCCCGACGATTCGCCCCGCGCGAGCGCATCGTCGGCGGCCTGCGCCTCGCGCATCAGCGCGGCCTCATCCTGCTGCGCGACGATGGCATTGCATCCCGGATTCACCGCCGCGATATGCGCCAGATAGGCCGAGATGACTTCACGACTCGACACCGTTTTTGCGTGAATCGCTTCGGAAAGCTGCCGGGCGGACAGCATGACGATGGGGTGAGGGCGATAGGGGGCGGCAGTCATGGCGTTGCGGTGCGGGGGGCGGAAGTCAAATCATACGCTTGCCAGGCGAGGTGTCTGAAAACGCCGAGCGCGGCGCCTCCAGTATCATCTCGCCCAAAAGCAAAACAATATTCAGGGAGAATCCATGCGTAAGCTGATGCTGGTCGCCGTGCTGTGCATTGCCGGGTATTTCTACTACCAACACCAGAAACAAGCCCGGCTGGAGGCCATGTCCGTGGCACCGGTGGCCGAACAGCCTTCGGCGTCAGTCGTGATGCCGCGCTCCCAGCCCGTCAGCTCGCCAGCCTTCCGCTGCGAAGGTAAGACCCGCTGCCATCAGATGACATCGTGCGAGGAAGCGAAGTTCTACCTGCGCAATTGTCCGGGCGTGAAGATCGACGGGGATAACGACGGCATCCCGTGCGAGCGGGAGCACTGCAGCGCCGGCTGAGCCGGCGCCCGTACGTCAACGCTCAAAGTCTCTCCGCATGATGCCGCAGATGGTCGGCAATGAACGTGGCGATGAAGTAGTACCCGTGGTCGTAGCCCTCATGACGGCGTAGCGTCAGCGGCTGGCCGGCCTTTTTGCACGCGGCCTCGAAGGCTTCCGGATGGAGCTGTTCGGCCAGGAATTTATCGGCCAGGCCCTGGTCGACCAGGATGCCGGACGGGAAGGGCGCCGATGCCTGTGCAGCCATCAGCGCGCTGGCGTCGTGCTGGGCCCAGCGGCCGCGGTCCTCGCCCAGGTAGCCCGTGAACGCCTTCACGCCCCACGGGCATTGCGATGGCGCCGCGATCGGCGCGAACGCGGACACCGAGCGAAACCGTTGCGGATGGCGCTGCGCGAGTACCAGCGCGCCGTGCCCGCCCATCGAGTGGCCGAAGATGCCGACGCGCGCCGCGTCGGCAGGCAGTTCGCTGGTGACCAGATGGAACAGTTCATCGGCCACGTAGCTTTCCATGCGCCAGTGCATGCGCCACGGTGCTTCGATGGCATCGACATAGAAACCCGCGCCGACGCCAAAGTCCCATGCATCCGCTTCTCCCGGCACGTGCGCGCCGCGCGGGCTGGTGTCGGGCGCAACAAGGATCAGGCCGTGTTGCGCAGCGTATTGCTGGGCGCCGGCCTTGATCATGAACGTTTCCTCGGTGCAGGTCAGGCCGGCCAGATAGAACAGCGTGGGCAGGCGCCCCGCGTTCGGCATCAGCGCCTGTGGCGGCAGGAAGACCGAGAACCGCATCGGCAGCCCGATGGCCGCCGACTGGTGCTGGTAGAAGCGCTGGACGCCGCCGTGGCAGCCGTGTTCTGACAGCAGTTCCATG
>DAIOET010000432.1:0-4085 GCA_036746135.1 Cupriavidus sp. | reverse complement strand
CGGTCAAGCCGTCGTACGGCCTGGCCGATGACGATATCGCGCGCATGCTGCAGGAGAGCTTCCGCGAGGCCGAGCACGACATGAAGAGTCGCGCACTGGCCGAGGAGCGCGTCGAAGCCGAGCGGCTGGTCGAGGCCACCATGCGCGCGCTGGAAGTCGATGGCGACCTGCTGTCCGCCGACGAGCGTGCCGCCGTGGACGCGCTGATCGCCAAGGTGAGCGAGATTGCCCGCGGCGAAGACCATCGCGCGATCAAGGCCGCCGTGGAGCAGTTGTCGCACGGCACGGACGAATTTGCCGCACGCCGCATGGACCGCTCCATCAAGAGCGCTCTGGCCGGAAAGAAGGTGCAGGAGCTTGGCTGATCGCCGCTGCTGCAACCCAAAGAGAGAACAGGATAGAAATGCCACAGATCATCGTTTTGCCCCACGTCGAGTTGTGTCCCGAGGGCGCGGTCTTTGAAGCCAGCTCCGGCACCAGCATTTGCGACGCGCTGCTGAAGAACGGTATCGAAATCGAGCACGCTTGCGAAAAATCGTGCGCCTGCACCACGTGCCACGTGGTTGTGCGCGAGGGTTTCAACTCGCTCGAGGACGCCGAAGAGAAAGAGGAAGACCTGCTCGACAAGGCCTGGGGCCTGGAGCCGAATTCGCGGCTGTCGTGCCAGGCACTGGTTGCCGATACGGACCTGACCGTCGAGATTCCGAAGTACACGATCAACCACGCCAAGGAAGGTCACTAAGACCTCACGCCAGGACATCCCCATGAAATGGACTGACACTTTCGATATCGCCGCCGCGCTGTACGACAAATTTCCCGACGTGGACCCGGTGACGATCCGCTTCACCCAGCTGCGCCAGTGGGTGCTGGAACTGGACGGCTTCAGCGATCTGCCCGAGCGCTCGGGCGAGAAGATCCTGGAGGCGATTCAGCAGGCCTGGATCGAGGAAGCGCAGTAAGCCCGCGTCCCCAGTGCACAAAAAAAGCACGGCAGTCCGCCGTGCTTTTTTGTTGCCTGCGCAAAGGGTTGGCGCGGAAGCTAGAACCGATAACCCACGCCGGCCAGGAACACATCGGTGTCACGGTCGTAACCGGTCACCGTCCGGTTCCACGACACGCGCGCAAGCCAGCGTTGGCTGATGCGGTAGCTTGCGGACATCGTCAGCAGTCCGGACCAGCGCGACGGCTCGCTCGAAGCGCTGCGCCCGTGCTCGCTGAGGTCGATCGCGTAGTAAGGCCCGGCGCCAACCCCCAGCGTCAACGCATCGCGGAAGAACGCACGCTCCAGCCATAGCTGGGCGGCCAGGCCGTTGCGGCGTAGCGCCGAGCTTTCGCCTTCGTTGATGTAGCTGAAGGTGCCAGACACGTAGCGGGCCAGGCCGCGGCGGTACTCGACTGCCTTGGCGACCGAGGTCTCGGAGTTGAACGTATTCACGATGGTCTGGCCCAGGAACACGGTGATTTCGTTCTGCGTGACGTTGTCGGTCCGCGACGGGGGCGGCACCACGGGGCCGCCACGATCGCCCCGGTCGAGCTGGTAGCCCACGCCGATCAGCAGCGTATTGGTCTTGATGCTCGACGGCGTCTGGGCGCGGTTGAAGCGGGCCTGCACCATCCACGGGCCGCCGTTGACATACCATGTGGCCGCCACGCTGGCCAGCAGGCCCCAGCCGTGATGATCGTCGGAGCTGCCATCGGCGTTGCGGTCGGTGGTATCGAAATATCGATAAGGGCCGGCCCCAATAGCGAGGTTGAATCGACGATCGGCAAACGGGTAGCGCCACCAAAGCTGGACGCTATGGCCATCCCGATGGTGATTCGTGACATGCCCCTCGTTCAGGTACGAGAACGAGGCGTACCAGTTCTCGGCCAGATTGTGCTGGTAGCTGTAGGAGTAGCCGTAGCTGGTTTCTCCACCCTCGTCGGTGCGTTGCAGACCGCCCAGTATGAGGGCTTCCTGCGCATGCACCGGCGCAATCCATGCTGCCGCGCTCAGCAGCAGCGCAGGCATGCGCAGGCGTCGCGACAGGGCAATAGGAAGCAGGGAAGGCATGATGATGGCCGGCACATTGGGGCTACGCCATCTTAGCAACAAGGGCCAGCGAAAAGCCGGCCCTGTGTGTGTGATTGGTAACGGACGATATTTCCGTTGATTACCGAAGGTATCAGCCCGTTACCAGCACGCCGCGCTCAAGGTGCACGCGCTGGCCTACCTCCACGCCCGGAGGGTTTTGATAGGTAAAGGTCCGGCGCGATCCGTCATCCATCTTGACGCTGACGCGGTACGACTTGTTCGTGTTCAGCTTCTTTTCGGCATAGTTGCCGCCGAAGCCCCCAGCCGCCGCACCGGCCACGGTGCCCAGGATTCGTCCGTTACCGCTGCCGATCTGATTGCCGAGCAGGCCGCCAACGACCGCGCCACCCACGGCACCAAGCCCGCTGGTCGGCTTTTCGCTTTCCACGACCTGTACGCCGGTCACTTGGCCCGCAGTGTGGCTGGGCCGCGCGGCGGACCGTTCATCGGCCTGGGCCTGCCGGGCAGGCTGCGCCGGTGGCGGAGCCACGTTCTGCGCCTGTTGCGCCTGTTGTGCCTGCTGTGCTTGTTGCACTGGTTGCGTGGGTTGCGCCTGCTGTGCGTAATAGGACGGAGGTCGCGTGGTCGATCCCGGTGCCTGGTCTGGCGCGCGGTTCGTGACCGGTTCCGGCCCCGGAATGCCCTGAATGGAATACGGTTGCTGCGGTTGCGAGTTGTACGACGCTTCCGTTGTGGCACCCTGGTTGGCCTTGGTGATTGGCAGCACGCCAGTCACGGCAGCCACTGCGGTCAGGCTCACAATCACGATGGCAACCGCCGCGGCACCAACCAGTGGGTGCAGGCGACGTTGCGGCGGCAGGGCGGGAAGGGTTTCCGGACCAGACATTTCTTGTTCTCCGAGTCACCCGCGAGGGGTGGATAACTAGAGTCTGGCGGAATTACGATCCGGTTTCCGTTTGATTTTGTAAGGATCTGTTGCTGGAAATCGGTCGAAAAATCAATGCATTACAGCCGATGCGTGGCAATGTGGCGCGGTGTCTGTAACACCTTGAGGCGCTCTCCTCTCCCGCAGTGAGAGAGAGGAGAGAACTTTGTCACGCTTATCAGTCTTCGCGACGCAGGTGCGGGAACAGGATGACGTCGCGGATATTCGGGCTGTCGGTCAGCAGCATGACCAGGCGGTCGATGCCGATGCCGCAGCCGCCGGTCGGGGGCATGCCGTATTCGAGCGCGCGGATATAGTCGGCGTCGAAGTACATCGCTTCCTCGTCACCGGCGTCCTTCTGCTCGACTTGCTTGCGGAAGCGGTCGGCCTGGTCTTCCGGATCGTTCAGCTCCGAGAAACCGTTGGCGATCTCGCGGCCCGTGATGAACAGCTCGAAACGCTCGGTGATGCCCGGCTGGGTGTCCGAGGCGCGCGCCAGCGGCGACACTTCCACCGGATAGTCGACGATGAAGGTCGGCTCCCACAGTTGCGACTCGGCCGTTTCCTCGAACAGCACCAGTTGCAGCGTGCCCAGGCCGGCGTTCAGGAACTGCGGCGCCGCCGTGTTGATCTTGAACTTGCCCTTCAGCTCCGCGCGCAGGAAGTCGGCGTCGGCCAATTGCGCATCCGTATATTCGGGCGCGAACTTCTGGATGGCCTGGCAGATCGTCAGACGATGGAAGGGGCGGCTCAGATCCAGCTCGCGGCCCTGGTACGTCAGCACGGCGCTGCCGCTTGCGTCGATGGCGGCCTGGCGGATCAGGTTTTCGGTGAAGTCCATCAGCCAGCGGTAATCCGTGTAGGCCGCGTAGAACTCCATCATCGTGAACTCGGGGTTGTGGCGCGGGCTCACCCCTTCGTTACGGAAATTGCGGTTGATCTCGAACACGCGCTCGAAGCCGCCCACGATCAGGCGCTTCAGGTAGAGCTCGGGCGCGATGCGCAGGAACATCTGCATGTCCAGCGCGTTGTGGTGTGTGATGAACGGCTTGGCCGCCGCGCCGCCCGGAATCGGGTGCAGCATCGGCGTTTCCACTTCCATGAAGCCGGCGTCGGACATATGGC
>DAIOET010000431.1:0-4086 GCA_036746135.1 Cupriavidus sp. | reverse complement strand
GCCAAGGAAGCGCGGCCCGACATGAAGATCGTGGCCATCGACCCGCGCCGCACCGCCACCTGCGAACTCGCCGACCTGCACCTGCCGCTGCGCGCAGGCACCGACGTGCGCCTGTTCAACGGCCTGCTCAGCTACCTGGCACGCCACGGCCATACCGATGCCGCCTTCGTCGAGGCGCATACCAGCGGCCTGGACGACGCGCTGGCCGTGGCCGATGCCGACAGCGCGGACATCGCCGCCCTGGCCCGCACGTGCAAGCTCGATCCGCAGGACCTGCAAACGTTCTTCGAATTGTTCGCCGGCACCGAGAAAGTCATCACCGCGTTTTCGATGGGCGTGAACCAGTCGTCGGCGGGTACGGACAAGGTCAACAGCATCATCAACTGCCATCTGCTGACGGGCCGTATCGGCCGCCCTGGCATGGGCCCGTTTTCGCTGACCGGACAGCCCAATGCGATGGGTGGCCGCGAAGTTGGCGGCCTCGCCAATATGCTGGCGGCGCATATGGAGCTGGCCAATCCGGTGCACCGCGACATCGTGCAGGATTTCTGGCAGTCCCCCTACATGGCCGACAAGCCCGGCCTCAAGGCCGTGGATCTGTTCAATGCGATCGAGGCGGGCAAGGTCAAGGCGGTGTGGGTCATCGCCACGAACCCGGTGGTCAGTCTGCCCGATGCCGACCAGGCACGCCGCGCGCTGGCAAAGTGCGAACTCGTGGTGAGCTCGGACGTCGTCACGCGCACCGACACCAACGATGCCGCGCACGTGCTGCTGCCCGCGCTGGGCTGGGGTGAGAAGGACGGCACCGTGACCAATTCGGAGCGCCGCATCTCGCGCCAGCGCGCCTTTCTGCCGGTGCCCGGCGAGGCGCGCGCCGACTGGGACATTCTTTGCGACGTGGCACGGCGCATGGGCTTTGCCGGCTTTGACTACGCCGGACAGCACGAAATCTTCGACGAACACGCGCGCCTTTCCGCCTGGCGCAATGGTGACGCGGACGCGCAGCAAGCGCCCCGCATGTTCGACATCGGCGGACTGACCGGCCTGGGCAAGGCCGGCTACGACGAATTCGTACCCGTGCAATGGCCGGTTCCCGCGGCCACGCTCGATGGCACGCAGCGTCTGTTCGAAGATGGCCGCTATGCGTTTGCCGACGGCCGCGCGCGCTTCGTCCCCACGGCGGCCCGCGCGCCGGTTCATGCCGCCGACGACGAGTTTCCGCTGATCCTCAACACAGGCCGCGTGCGCGACCAGTGGCACACGATGACGCGCACCGGCAAGGCTGCGAAGTTGTCCGACCATCTGCCCGAGCCGTTTGTCGACATGCATCCGCAGGACGCGCTGCTGTGTGGCGTGGGTGAAGGCAAGCTGGCCCGCGTGACCAGCCGCTGGGGTGCCCTGGTGGCGCGCGTGCGGTTTGGCGGCGGCATTCCCCGTGGCAGCATTTTTGTGCCGATTCACTGGAACGACCAGTTCAGTTCCGATGCGCGCGTCGGCTCCGTGGTCAATCCCGTGGTCGACCCCGTTTCAGGCGAGCCGGAGTTCAAACACACGCCGGTGCGCGTGGAGGAATTCCGCGTGTCGTGGCACGGCTTCGTGCTGAGCCGTCAGGCGCTGCCCGCCGAATCGCTGACGTACTGGACGCGCATCCAGGGCCGCCAGTTCCATCGCTACGAATTCGCCGGCCGCGAAACCGTGGCTGAGCGCGCGGCGTGGGCGCGCGAGTTGCTCGGCGTGCAGGACCCCGACGCCGACTGGCTCGAATACGAAGACCGCACCGCGGGCGTCTATCACGCGGGCTACGTGGTCAACGATCGCCTGGAAGCGTGCGTCTACGTTTCCACGCGCGCCGATCTGCCCTCGCGGGCCTGGCTGTCGCAACTGTTCGGACAGGACCGTCTGGAAGACAGCGACCGCATCGGCCTGTTGCTGGGCCAGCCGCTGGAGAAAACCGCCGACGCCGGGCCCACGGTGTGCTCGTGCTTCGGCGTGGGCCGCAATACGATCTGCGATGCGGTGCGCAAGCACGACCTCAAGACGCCCGCGGAAATCACGGCGTGTGTGAAGGCCGGTGGCAACTGCGGCTCCTGCGTGCCTGAACTCCGCAAGCTGCTGACCGAGATCCGCATCGTCGAAGCAGCCGAAGCGGCCTGATCGGCATTTGCATCCCTCGATGACGCGCGGGCATATGGCCCCCGCGTCATTTTTTCGCCTCAATCTTGACAATTAGTCCAACACTATACAAACTGTCCGACATCGATTTACCTTCCTTTGCCGGCGAGACATGCCAGAACGGACTCCCGAGCAGCGCTTGCTGCTGGACCAGATCAAACAGGTTGCCGACGGGCTGGGCCAGACGCTGGCCCCGTTCTGCGAGGTCGTTGTGCACGATCTGCTGGAGCCCGGCCAGTCGATCCTGGCCATCCACAACAACCTTTCCGGCCGCACTGCCGGCGATCCCACCACGGAACTGGGCGAGGCCCGCATCACCGATCCCGACTATCCGCAGATCCTGGCCAACTATCCGAACCAGTTCGCCGATGGGCGGCAAGCCAAGAGCACGTCGATCGGCATCAAGGACAGCAGCGGGCGCTACATCGCGGCGCTGTGCATGAACGTCGACCTTACGCTGTTCCGCAGCCTGCAGATGGCGATGGGCCAGTTCGTCCAGACCACCGCCGAAGGCCCGGAAGAAACGCTCGATCCCGCCAGCACCGAAGCCCTGCGCACCCGCATCGATGCGTTCGCGGCGCGCCTGGCCACCACGCCCCGCTCGCTAAAGACGGACGAACGGCGCGCGCTGCTGGCCGAACTCAAATCATCCGGCCTGCTGGAAGTGCGGCGGGCTATGGAAACCATCGCGGCACACCTGGGCGTGTCGCGCGCCACCGTTTACAGCTATGCACGCTAATCCCGCCGACGCGCAACTCCTGCTGCTCGACAAACACACCGTGGAAGCGGCGCTGGTCCCGGACGACGTCCTGGCCGCCGTGCGCGAAGCCTTCATCCTGCACAGCCATCGCGAGGGTCGCGTCTTTCCCCTGATCCGCGAGAAGCTCGCCACCGGCGGCGTCTTCGGCATCAAGGCCGGCGACGTTGGCCGGCAGAATCTGCTCGGATTCAAGGCGGCCGGTTTCTGGCCCGGCAACCGCGAGCGCGGCGGCGAACCCCACCAGGCGACGATCGTGCTGATCGATCCCGCCACGGGCCGCCCGCTATGCATCATCGACGGCAATGCCATTACCACGGCGCGCACCGGCGCGGCAGGCGGTATCGGCCTGCAGACGCTGGCACGGAAGGACAGCCGCAGCGTCTGCGTATTCGGCACCGGCGTACAGGCGCGGGTGCAACTCTCCTATGCACTGGCACTGATGCCGACGCTCACCGAGGTTCGCTATGTCAGCGCGAACGGCCAGCCCAGCGCGGGCTTCGAAGCCGAATTCGCCGCGCGCTGCCGGATCAGCATGGCAGCGGACCGCAATGCAGCCGTGGCCGACAGCGATGTAGTAATCACCGCCACGCCCGGTGGCGGTGCGCTGTTCGATGCCGAAGCCGTGCAGCCGGGCACTCACCTGACCTGCGTGGGCGCCGATACCAGCGGCAAGCGCGAGCTGCCTGAAGGGGTACTCGCGCGGGCGCGTATCGTCGTCGATGATCTGGACCAGGCGCGCAGTATTGGCGAATGCCAGTGGGCGCCTGACCTGCACTGCATCGAGATTGGCGACCTGCTGACCGGCGCCGCAACGTTCGAGCGGCAAGCCGCCGACATTACCGTTTTCGACATGACCGGCCTGGCCCTGCAGGACCTGACGGTCGCCCGCTTTCTGCATGAACGGGCCCTGGCAGATGGCGCCGGTACGCGCCTGGCCTGGCCCTGGTAACCGTTACTTCGATCCCTGACCACCATGACGACCCTGCAACTGCCCACCTACGCCGACGTCGAAGCCGCCGCCAAACGCCTTGAAGGCTACGCCAACCGCACGCCGGTCAATACCTCGCGCACGCTCAATGAAATGCTCGGCGCCGAAGTGTTCTTCAAGTGCGAGAACTTCCAGCGCATGGGCGCCTTCAAGTTCCGCGGCGCGT
>DAIOET010000430.1:0-4104 GCA_036746135.1 Cupriavidus sp. | reverse complement strand
TCGGCCGCTTCGATGGCCGTGCGCAGTTCGTCGGTCAGCTTGCCCTGTTCCTCGATGGACGCCAGGATCGTGGCGCGACGGTCTTCCATATCGCGCAGGTACAGCAGGCGTTCTTCCAGCGTACGCAGCTGGGTGTCGTCCAGGTTGCCCGTGACTTCCTTGCGGTAGCGGGCGATAAACGGCACCGTGGCACCTTCGTCCAACAGGTCGACGGCAGCCGCCACCTGGCGGGGTTGCACGGACAGTTCGGCCGCGATCAGCGACACAATCTTTTGCAGGACGGAAGCAGGCAGATTGGACATCGAGAAAACGAGTCAGTCGAAAGCGGGGCATTGTGCCACAAGCGCAGCATCGGTCCGGTGACGGGAAGACACCTTTTACCCCGTCTTTTCGATGTTGGGCGCCAATGGCGCGTGGGCGGCACCTGGAGCGGGATATGACGTGGCCCCGGATGCTAGAATCGCGGCATGATCGTCAAGCCCCTTCTGGTCGTCATGGCTCGCCCGGTTTACATGACTTCTTTCCCGGTATCCACGCTCGCGCTCGCGGCGTTGTTGCTGGCCGCGCCCCTGGGCGTGGCCCATGCACAGGCATCGGCACCCGCCGCCGCGCTCACGTCCACCGCCATCCCGCCGGACCCAGGCAAGCCGCGCGATTTCGACGCCGAACGCAAGGCGATTGGCGATTCGCGCGCCTGGACCAATTACCGGTTCGCGCAGGCTGAACGCGAGTGCTACAGCAAGTTCCTGGTCAATCATTGCATCGAGAAGGCCAAGGATGCCCAGCGCGAGGAACTGCACGTGCTACGGGCCAAGGAACTGGAGGTAGGCGATTCGGAGCGTACCTTCAATGCCGCGAAACGCGACCGCGAGCAGGCCATCCGCCGTGCCGAGTACGAAGCCAGCCAGCCAGGCCGCGCGGCCAACGAGCAGGCCAGCCGCCAGGCCTTCGACCGCAAGCAGCAGGAGCAGGCGCTGCGTGACGCGCAGGCCGGCCAGCAGGCGCCGCAGCGCGCGGCCAACGCGCAGGCGTACCAGCAGAAGCAGGACGATTTCAGCTCGCGCATGAAGGAGGCCCAGCAGAAGGGGGCCGAGCAGGCGCGCCAGCGGCAGGAAAACGTCAAGACGTATCAGCAGAAGCAGGCCGACGCCGCGCAACGCCAGAAGGATCTGGACGAACGGCGCGCCAATGCCGAGGAAAAGCAGAAGCAGGGCCAGGGTTCGACGCCGAGCCCGTTCGGCTTCTGATTCTCCAATGCAGGGTCAGGCGGAGGCCATCGGCCGCCGCCGTGGAGTACGAAGGCGCATCATGGATGAAAATCTCAATACGCTGGAGCGGCAGGTCATCGAGCTACAGATCGAACACCGTGATCTGGACTTCCTGATCGACCGCCTGTCCGCCGATCCCGCCCACGATGAACTGCAGCTGCGGCGCCTGAAGAAGCGTCGCCTGAAGCTCAAGGATGCGATCACCTTGCTGCAGTTGCAGCTGGAACCCGACGTTCCAGCCTGAAGCGCGGCCCCGCACCAGATATTTCCCGCGGCTTGGCGACATGCCGCGGGCATCAACGAATACCCCACCTTGCCAGAACCCACCGACGATCTCCTGTCCGCCGCCGCCGCCGAGTTGCCTGACGCCCATGACACCGCCGAATCGCTGGGCGATGCCATCGCCGCGGCATCGGCCAGCCAGGTGGCCACGCAATCCGCGCAGCTTTCGGCGATGTTCGCCGAGACCGGCACGCTGGCCACGGCGATCCCCGGCTATCGTCCGCGCGCATCGCAGCACAAGATGGCCGAGGCCGTGGCCGATGCCATCGCGCGCAACGACACGGTCATCGTCGAGGCAGGCACCGGCACGGGCAAGACCTTTGCCTACCTGGTGCCGGCCATGCTTTGGGGCGGCAAGGTCATCGTGTCCACTGGTACGAAGAACCTGCAGGACCAGCTGTTCCTGCGCGATATTCCGACGGTGCGGCACGCGCTGAACGTGCCGGTATCGGTATCGCTGCTCAAGGGCCGCGCCAACTACCTGTGCCACTACCACCTTGAACGCGCGCAGGCCAACGGCAGGCTCGCATCGAAGCAGGACGCCGCGTGGCTGCGCGATATCGGCAATTTTGCCAAGACCACCGCCACGGGCGACAAGGCTGAGCTTGCCGCCGTGCCCGAGAACGCGCCCGTCTGGCAGATGGTGACGTCCACGCGCGACAACTGCCTGGGCAGCGAATGCCCGCATTACAAGGAATGCTTTGTGATGCGCGCGCGCAAGGAGGCGCAGCAGGCCGACGTTGTGGTCGTGAACCATCACCTGTTTTTTGCCGACGTGGTGTTGCGCGATACGGGTATGGCCGAGCTGCTACCCGCCGCCAATACCGTGATCTTCGACGAAGCTCACCAGTTGCCCGAAACCGCGACGCTGTTCTTTGGCGAGACGTTGTCGACGAGCCAGCTGCTGGAGCTGGCGCGCGACACCGTAGCGGAGGGCCTGTCCCACGCCCGCGATGCGGTCGACTGGGTGGCCCTTGGCGCGCCGCTGGAGCGCGCGGCACGCGATCTGCGCCTGGCATTCGGCCGCGACAACGTGCGCATGGCGATGGGCCAGATCGACGCCGATCCACGCACCGCCGAACCGTTCTACGAAACGCTCGATGCACTGGAAGAAGCGCTCTCGGGTTTTGTCGAAGCGCTGGAGTCGCAGGCGGAGCGCGCGGAAACGCTGGAGCAATGCCACCGCCGCGCGGTGGAGCTGTCGCAGCGGCTGGAAGCCTGGCGCGACGACCGGGTTGGCCCGCCGCCCGCGCCGGCGGCACCGGCCGAAGGCGAGACGGCCGGCACGACCGAAGACGTCGCGCCCGTCGCGGAGCCGGCCCAGCTTGGCCCCGACACCGTGCGATGGGTGGAAGTCTTCTCGCACACCGTGCAACTGCACCGCACGCCGCTGTCGATCGCACCGATCTTCACGCGGCAGCGCGAGGGCCAGCCGCGCGCGTGGGTCTTCACCTCGGCCACGCTCTCGGTAAAGGGCAATTTCGCCCACTACGCCGCCCAGCTCGGATTGAACAAGGAACAGTCGCTGACGCTGCCGAGTCCGTTCGACTACGCGAAGCAAGGCCTGCTGTACGTGCCGCGCGACATGCCGCCACCGAATTCGCCGCAGTTCACCGAGGCCGTGGTGGAAAAGGCGTTGCCGCTGATCGAGGCGGCAGGTGGCCGCACGTTCCTGCTTTGCACCACGTTGCGTGCCGTGCAGAAGGCGTCGGACATGCTCTACGACTTGTTTGCCGCCCGCGGCATCAACCTTCCGCTGCTGGTGCAAGGCCAGGCCAGCCGCACCGAATTGCTCGACCGCTTCCGTCAGTTGGGCAACGCGGTGCTGGTCGGCAGCCAGAGTTTCTGGGAAGGCGTGGACGTGCGTGGCGAGGCGCTGTCGCTGGTCATCATCGACAAGCTGCCGTTTGCGCCGCCCGACGATCCGGTGCTGGCCGCGCGCATGGAAGTCCTGCAGAAAAAGGGGCTGAGTCCGTTCGCCGTGCATCAGCTGCCGCATGCGGTCATCACGCTGAAGCAGGGCGCCGGCCGGCTGATCCGCTCGGAATCGGATCGCGGCGTGCTGGCCATCTGCGATACACGGCTCGTGGAAAAGCCCTACGGCCGGCAGATCTGGCAGAGCCTGCCGCCGTTCACGCGCACGCGCGAGGCCGATACGGTCATTCGCTTTCTTGAAGGCTTACGCGCGCCGGCCGGCGAAGACGCCGAACAGGCGCCGTCTAGCGATTAAAGCGTTGTGCCACGGACCGGCCGTTCGTGCCGGTCACGCCAATCCATTCTTCTGCGCATACTGAAAGAGGTTGGTATCGGTATGGATGCCAAGCTTCTTCATGGTCTTGCGCTTGTGGGTGCTGACGGTCTTGATGCTGCGGTTCAGGCGCTCGGAAACCTCGGACACCGACATGCCGCCGGCATAGAGCCGCAGCACTTCGATCTCGCTCGGACTCAGCAGCGTGGTGTCGAGCGAGTCTTCTGACAGTGCGTCGAAGGCAATGGATGTGGTTGAAACCTATGCCGCTATGGCGTCCAGAACGGACTGGTGGAGATGGCGGTG
>DAIOET010000429.1:0-4105 GCA_036746135.1 Cupriavidus sp. | reverse complement strand
ACGCACCTGATGGTCGATGGCGAACGCATCAACCCGCGTCTGTTCAGCCCGACCGCGCCGCAAGCCAACCTGACCGTGCACGCGGAGCTGCGCCCGGTGGAATCGGTGCCACCGCCGCCCCAGGTTGCGCAACCCAAGCCCGGCGAGTCGACCGCTAGCGCAGTGGCCGCCGCCTCGGCTGCGTCGGCATCGGCGCCAGTCCCCACGCCTGCCGCACCCGCCAGAAATCCGCTGGCCGTTGCGGGCGAAGTCTCGGTGCGCAACCTCGACCCCGGCCCGATCGACAAGGAGCGGCTGCCGGTGCACAGCGTGCAGGCGCGCGTGGAACTGAGCGAGATGACGCAGACGCTGCGCGACCTGCGCATCGCGCTGCCGGGCCGTGCCGAGATTGTCGGCCAGGGCACCTTGCACGAAGGGCGCGGCGGTTTCGATCTCGATGTCCGCCGCCTCGATGCCGCGGCGTTGCACACGGGGATGGTGGCCACGAACCTGTCGGGTCCGGTGATCGTTCGGCTGGAGCCGGGCCGTCAGAGCGTCGCGCTGGATGTGTCGGGCGGCGAAATCAAGCTGTTTGCCGATGCACGGATCGACGAGGACGCGGTCACGCTGACGGCGCTGCGTGCGGGCCTTGGCGGCGGCACGCTGACCGCCGATGGCAAGCTCGGCCTGAAGGACGAGCAGGCGTTCGAGTTCAAGGGCAAGCTGGCCAACTTCGATCCTGCGCGGCTGGCCAAGGTGGCACCGGGCCGCATCAATGCCGACTTCTCAACCAAAGGCTCGCTGGAGAAAGTGCTGCGCGTGGCCTTGGACTTCGCGCTCGGCGAAAGCGAGTATGCGGGCCTGCCGATGACCGGCAACGGCAAGGTGCGTCTGGAGGGCGAGCGGCTGCTGCCGAGCCAGGCATCGCTGCTGATGGCCGGCAACCAGGTGAACCTGAATGGCAGCTTTGGCGCACGCGGCGACAGTCTCAAGGTCAACATCGACGCGCCGCAACTGGATCGCCTGAAGTTTGGCGTGGGCGGCCGCGCCAAGGTCGATGCCGTGGTCACCGGCACGCTGAAGAAGCCAGAAGTGGTGGGCGACTACAGCGCGCAATCGCTGGTGGTGGGGCCGCACAAGGTGGCCAGCGCCAGCGGCCATGTGGAACTGCGCGGCGGGCTGGACGGCACGCTGTCCGCGCAACTGGCCGCGCGCGATTATCAGGGCCCGCAGGCGTCGATCCGTACGCTCGATGCAACCCTGGCTGGCACGCAGGGCAACCACACGTTCGATGCCAAGGCGGCTGGCTCGATGCACGACCGGCCGGTGCAACTGGCGCTGTCGGGGCAAGGGGCGTGGCGTGGGGCCAAGGGATGGGAAGGCACGATCCGCACGCTCGAAGAGCGCAGCGCTGTCAGCGTCAGGCTGGTGGCGCCCACGCAGCTGTTGGTGGCCGATCAGCATATCCGGCTGGGTCAGACGCAATTGCAGTTCGAGCGCGCGACGATGCGCATCGATGGTTTCGAATTCGATCGTGGCCGCATCCGCACGCAGGGCAACTTCAATGGCGTGGAAGTGGCCAACATCATCAAGTTGCTGGAAACGGTCACTGGCGAATCGCAGCCGGTGCGTTCCGATCTGGTGCTCGATGCCAACTGGAACCTGAACCTGGCGGAGACTGCTACCGGGTTTGCCGAAATCCGGCGGCGCGGCGGCGATGCGTCGGTGAACGCGGGTCGTGGCTGGACCACGCTCGGCCTTGGCGAGACCGCGCTGCGCGCCGATTTCAGCGGCAATCGCGTGACGCTGCGCGGCGGGTCCACGTCGCAACGGATTGGCAAGGTGGCCGTCGATGCATCGGCGGGACTGATCAGCGAGCAGGGCCTGCTGACGGTGGGGCCCGCGTCGACGCTCGGCGGCACGATCAGCGCCGACATACCGAGGCTGAAGTCGCTGGAGGCACTGACCGGGCCGCAATACGCGCTGGAAGGCAAGCTGGCGGCCGCGTTGCAGTTGGCGGGCACGGTGGGCAAGCCGCTGCTGACCGGCGCCATCGATGGTAGCGACATCGGCATCACGCTCTATGACCTGGGCATCCGGCTGACCGACGGCGAAGTGCACGTGGTGCTGGACCAGAACACGGTGGAACTGAAGCAGGTGCGCTTCAGGGGCGGTGACGGCACGCTGACGGCCACCGGCGCGGTCAAGCTCGGCGAGACCGATCCGAACCTGACCGGCAAGATCGTGGCGGACAAGCTGCAGTTGTTTGCCAGCCCCGAGCGCACGTTGATCGTGTCAGGCGAGGCGGGCATCGCCAATGAGAACAAGCAGATCGCCATTCGCGGCAAATTCCGCGTCGATCGTGGACTGTTCGACCTGCCCAAGGCCAGCGCGCCGGTGCTGGGCGACGATGTCGTGGTCGTGCGCCGCAAGGACGAGCGCGCACTCAAGACCGCCGCCACGCCGGTGGTGCCGGAGGCCAAGCCGGCCAGCCGCTTCAGCCCGCTGATCGACGTGACGATCGACCTGGGCGACAACTTCCGCTTCCGTGGAGCCGGTGCGGACATCCTGCTGGCGGGCCAGCTCGGCATCAAGAGCGAGCCGCTTTCGCCGATGCGCGCGACCGGCACGGTCCGTGTGGTGGATGGCACCTACGAAGCCTTTGGGCGCAAGCTCGATATCGAACGTGGCACGATCAACTTCAACGGCCCGGTCGACAACCCGAACATGTACATCCGCGCGCTGCGCCGCAACCAGGAGGTGGAAGCCGGCGTCGAGGTCACGGGGACGGTGCGCCTGCCGCGCGTGCGGCTGGTATCGGAGCCGAACGTGCCCGATGAAGACAAGCTGTCGTGGCTGATGTTCGGCTACGGAGCCGAAAGCGCCGGTTCGAGTCAGCAGCGCCAGTTGAGCGGTGGCGCGCTAGGCGGGGCGGCGCTGGGCATGATCGGAGGCAAGGCGGGCAAGAGCGTCGTGTCTCACTTCGGCATCGACGAATTCTCGATCGGACCCAGCACGGCCGGCCTGAATGACCAGCAGGTGGTGAGCATCGGCAAGGCGGTGTCCGATCAGATTTCGGTCGGTTACGAGCAGAGCCTGACGTCGGCGTCGAACGTGGTCAAGCTGACCTGGGCGTTCTCGCGCCGCTGGTCGCTGATTGCCAAGGGCGGGTCGATCAACGGCCTGTCCGTGCTGTTCAACCGCCGCTTCAACAACTGGAGTACGCTGTTCTCCGGCGACTCGAACCGGCGCTCCGGCGCCGCGGCCGATGCCGCCGTGGAAGGCGCCAGCGCCCCCGTTGGGGACCCCGTCGAAGCGATCAAACGATGAAACCGATGCTTGCGATGAAACCACTCAATCATGCGTCGCGCAGACGCCTTGCCGTCATGGGACTGATTGCCAGCCTGCTTGCCCTGTTCGGTTGCGACCAGCAGAAGGTCGACGAAGCGATGAAGAAAGCGAAATCGGTGGCCACCGATACCTGGAACAGCGTGAAGCCCGACAGTCAGCTGTTCAAGGGCATCGAGTTTGGCAAATCCACCGAGGACGACGTGCGGCGCCAGGCCGGCAAGCCGGAGATCGTCTGGGAAGAACCCGACGGAGGCCGGCGGCTTGAGTATCCGCGTGGCCCGGAGGGCGCCACTACGTGGATGGTGGTGACCAATGCCGATGGCACCGTACGGTCGATCGAGCAGGTGCTGACCGCCGGGAACTTCCAGAAGGTGCGACCCGGCATGAACAAGGATCAGATCCGCCGGATGCTGGGCAAGCCGACGAAGGTGGAGGCGTTCCGGCTCAAGCAGGAGGAGGTCTGGGGCTACCGCTGGTTCGAAAGCCCGACCGATCGGGCCTTCTTCAACGTGCATTTCAACAACGACGGGATGGTAACCACGACGTCGCGCAGCGACGATCCGTCGAAGCAGCAGGGCGGTTGAGGATGGGTTTCTCCTTTCTCCCGCTGGACGGGAGAAAGGAGCAGGGACGCCGCGGGCGTCTTACCGAATCCGCATGCCCGGCACGGCGCCGCTGTGCGGCTCAAGGATGTACAGGCCGGGGTTGGCCTTCTCATCCGCGGCCGAGGCGGCCAGCACCATGCCTTCGGACATGCCGAACTTCATCTTGCGCG
>DAIOET010000428.1:0-4105 GCA_036746135.1 Cupriavidus sp. | reverse complement strand
GACGGCTATATCAAGATCAAGGACCGCAGCAAGGACATCATCATCTCGGGCGGCGAGAACATTTCGAGCGTCGAAGTGGAAGACGCGATCTATCGCCATCCGGCCGTGATGGCCGCCGCCGTGGTGGCGCAGCCCGACAGCAAGTGGGGCGAAACCCCGTGTGCGTTCGTCGAGCTGAAGGACGGCGCAACGGCCACCGCGGAAGAATTGATCGCGCACTGCCGTACGCTGCTGGCCGGCTTCAAGGTGCCGAAGGCGGTGTACTTCGGGCCGCTGCCGAAGACGTCCACCGGCAAGATCCAGAAGTTCGAACTGCGGCGGCAACTACAGTCCGCCTCGGCGATCGACGTCTGATCTTGCCTCGCCACTCAGGGGCCGGGCGCCACCGGCGCCTCCACCTTGCGTCCCGCCATATGGTGCAGGTAGGCCAGCAAGTCCTTGAGTTCGGCATCGGATAACGTCTTCTCGTCGATCGAAGACATCTTCGATCCCGGCCACCACCGCAACGACTGGGGATTCCGGATCAGCCGGGTCAGCTTGTCGTCGCCGAGATATTCCACCGGGTTGTAGGGCACGTTCAGGTCTGGCCCCAGATTCGCGTCGCCCGCCCGGTTCATCGAGTGGCAGGAAAAACAGACCCGCTGGAAGGTGGCAAAGCCGCGCATGACCGGGCCGTCGGCCGGCTCGCCGTCGGCGGGACGGATCGCGGCAAAGCGCTCGGCGGCGGTACCGCCCAGATCGATGCGCGCGATGGACCAGGTCCACAGGCTTTCGGTAATCCTGACGGACGCATCGGCCTGCTTCGCGCCCTTTGGCACGGTCCAGATCAACCGGAACGGGCCGATGTCCTGCCCTTTCAGCTTGGGCCACGGCCTGGCGGGGTTTTCCACGGCCAGCCATGCGCGCGGGCCATCGGCACGGTCGGCCAGCAACAGGCCCAGCGGCAGGTGCGAAACATAGCCGTCGGTCGCGGCCGTGGTGGCGCTGCCATCGGACCGGGCCGGCAGGCCGGCCAGCAGTGCCGCCATCGGAATGGCCTTGAACGTCATGCGGCGCTTGTAGTTGTCATCGTCGACGGTGACGTTCACCAGGCGCCGATCCTTGAGCAAGCTGTCGCGCGTCCAGGTTTTCTGCTCGGTGCCAGCGCTGATGGTCAGCGTGGCGGGCGCATCGCCCGCGTGCGCGGGGACGGCAACCAGGGCGAGGACGCTGCCGATCGCGGCAATGGTCCGGGTGAGCCAGGGAGTCATGGCGTTGTCTCCTCGTGCGGGGGTTGGGAGTGTTTTTATCGGGGTGAGCACCACAGCCGTAACCCTAAACGATCTGCGTGACACCTCGCAATTTCGCCCGCACTCGGAGGGGGGATAACGTCGAACGGTTAGCCCCCCGCCCTCACCCGCACCCTCAGGCGTACTGCGCTTCCAGCCGGAACACCGCCACCGCCGCGGCCAGCCGCTGCGCCTGTTCTTCCAGCGAGCCAGCAGCGGCGGCGGCCTGTTCCACCAGCGCCGCGTTTTGCTGCGTCACCTCATCCATCTGCGTCACGGCCACGTTGACCTGATCGATCCCGCTGCTTTGCTCCGCTGCTGCGGCGGCGATCTCGTTCATGATGCCGCTGACGCGCGCGATGGCGGTCACGATCTCGCCCATCGTCGCGCCAGACCGCTCGACCAGCCCCGCGCCCGATTCCACGCGGTTCGCGGACAGCTCGATCAGGCCCTTGATTTCCTTCGCCGCGCCGGCGCTGCGCTGTGCCAGCGACCGGACCTCCGACGCCACCACGGCAAAGCCGCGTCCTTGCTCGCCCGCGCGAGCGGCTTCCACCGCGGCATTGAGTGCAAGGATGTTGGTCTGGAACGCGATGCTCTCGATCACGCCAACGATGTCGCCAATCTTGTGCGAGTCCGCCACGATATGCTGCATGGTGTCGACGACCTGCTGCGTCAGCTCGCCGCCCTGGGCCGCCAGGCCCGAAGCCCCCGCCGCCAGCTGGCTCGCCTGCCGTGCGTTTTCAGCGGTCTGTTTCACGGTGGACGTCAACTGCTCCATGCTCGCCGCCGTTTGCTCCAGCGAGGCCGCCTGCTCCTCGGTACGCTGCGACAGGTCGGTGTTGCCACTGGAAATCTCGCCCACGCCCGTGCCGATGGCATCGGTGCCGGCCCGCACGGTACCGACGGTATCGATCAGCGATGCCTGCATCCGCTGCAATGCCGTGGTGAGCTTGCCCATCTCGCTGCTCCTTGCCACTTCCACGCGGCCCGTGAGATCGCCGCCGGCAATGCGCTGGAACTGCGCGACGGCGGCATCCACCGGCGCCACGATCGCGCGAATCATCAGCCAACGCGCAAACAGGCCCAGCACCAGCGCACCAGCCAGGCCCACCGCCACGGCCCAGACCACCAGCCTGAAGCGTTCCTGTGCGGCGTTGTAACGCTGTTCGCCATAGGTGACCTGGAGCTTTTCCAGCGCCAGCATCGCCTTTTCGTAGGCACTGTAGAGCGGCGGCAGCTTGTGCGCCTGTTGCTGCAGGAAGGTCTGCCGGTCACCCGCCTTGAGCGCGGCCAAGGCAGGTTCCACGCCTTCGCTTAGAAACTTCGCACGCTTGTCCTGCATGTCCTTGACCAGGCGCTGCTTCTCTTCGTCGCCGTTGCCGGTGACTGCAAGATAGTGGTCGACGCGCTCGTTCGCATTCTTCAGGTACTGATCAAAGCGCTTGAGCACCGCGTTGGCGCCCTCCTGATCGTTCAGCTCGGAAAGCGAGGCATATGTGGCAAGCGCCAGCCGCAGGCGCAGCAACTGGCTGGCGCTGCCCTCCAGGTCGGCCACGGCGGGCGTGTCGACGGTATAGGTCTGCTTGAGCGCCTCGTTGCCGGCGTGAATGGAATAGAGTCCCACGGCGGCGCCAATAACCAGCGCCAGCCCAAAGAACGCGATCAGCAGGCTCAGCGAGCCTCGGATCGACGGGTGCTTCATCATTTCATGTCTCCGTTCGGAACGGCGCGGATCATTGCCCACTGCTCTCATGATGGTCTGTCGCCTGCCTGCGCCGCTGGTTATCAGACTGACCTATTTCGGTTGACGGACGCACGGAAAGAAACTTGAGCCGGCCCGGCCGACCGATCCACTTAACGCGCGCTGCGAAAAGAGTGAATTCCATTCGCCGCGAAGGCGCCGCACACTCGCCGGCTGAATCTGTCGACATCTGGCCCGCCATGCTCGCGTTCCGCATCCATGTTCCAGCGCTGCTTTTCGTCGCCGTGGCCAGTGGCGCCAGTGCCTCCCCCATCGACCTGCCCGGCATGATTCCCAACATGGTGGGCGGCGGCATCGGCTCCACCACCCAGTACGCGGGCGGCAACGAACGCACGCTTGGCGTGCTGCCGGGGCTGCGCTACACGACGGAAGGCGGCAAGCTGCTGGAGTGGTATGGGCCGTATGCGCAGTTCAACTTCGGCGGCCTGACCGGCTGGCAGTACGGACCCGCCGTCCAGCTGCGCCTGGGCCGGAACAACGTCGACGATCCGGTGGTGGCCCGCATCCACGAAATCGACACGACGGTCGAGGCCGGCGGGTTCTTCGGCTATGAATACATCGCCCCGGGCGCCATTCCGTACCGCCTGCGGGGCAGTATCAACGTCGTGACCAACGCGGGCATCCAGTACGGCGGCGTGCGCGTCGCGGCCAACGGCAGTTTCTGGATGCCCGCAAGCCGGCGCATCTTCCTGGGCATCGGCCTTGGCGCCACCTGGGTCAGCAGCAGCTTCAACCAGACCTATTTTGGAGTCACCCCGGCCGACAGCGCCGCCAGCGGCCTGCCGGTCTACAGCCCCGGCGGCGGACTCGAACAGTACACAGGCTGGCTGGCCGCCATCTATCAGATCGACAAGCACTGGTTCGCGGGCGCGCTGGTGTACATGCAGCGCATTACGGGGGATGCCGCGGACAGCCCCGTCGTGAGCCAGCGCGGGACGCGCAACCAGATCACGTATGGCGCCGGGATCGCCTACGCGTGGAAATAGGGGCGAACCGCTTAATTCAATTATTTTGAATAACTATGACAGCGATAGCCGACTTTCTCCGGGAAGGCGACCGCTATAGTTCTGCA
>DAIOET010000427.1:0-4111 GCA_036746135.1 Cupriavidus sp. | reverse complement strand
GACCGCGAGTACGTGCGCATCAACGGCCAGTTCTCGAATGTCTACCCGAACGTGCGCGAGGGCCTGGCGGCGCTCAAGGCGCTTGGGCTGCGCATGGCGTGCGTGACCAACAAGCCGTGGAATTTCACGGAGCCGCTGCTGGCCAAGACGGGCCTGGCCCAGTATTTCGAGCTGGTCTACGGCGGCGACGCCTTCGCGCTGCGCAAGCCCGACCCGTATCCGCTGCTCAAGGTGGCCGAGGTTTTCCACCTGGACCCCGCCGCCGTGCTGGCCATCGGCGACTCCGAGAATGACGCCCGCGCCGCCCGCGCGGCGGGCATGGGTGTGCTGCTTATGCCTTATGGCTACAACCACGGCAACCCTGTACAAGGCGTTGACGCCGATGGTATAGTCGCCGACATTGCCCGCGTGGCAGCGATCCTTGCTGCACACCGGTCAAACCACGGTTAATCCCCGCTGAACACCATCAATGTTCCTCAACCGCAAACGCATCTTTTCTGGCAGTGATCGGCAGGCCTGGCCCTGGCGTCGCTGGCGCGCCTCTGAACAGGCGTAAAGTGCGTTCGCGAGTTTCCTGACGGGCTTGCCGGGGCACCCCGGATTTTGCGCAGTCTGCTGCAGATTCCTCACCCCCCAAGCTCCGCCGGACCGGTCCCGATGTCCTGACGACCGGCCTCCCCGGCAGATCCTTCCGCCAGCGCCGTAGTTCCGGTTGCTCCCGCTTGCGCCTGTGCTACGGTTAGCCTCGAGAACGCGCCACGCGCCGCCCGGCCGTGTGCTGCCTTGCCCGAAAGCTCGTGTGCACCACGGTCCGCCTTATCGAACGATTGGGGCGGGTTGACGCAGGTTGTCGCCCTTCCCTCGCCAACGACATCACGGTGCCGTCCGACCCGACCACACTGGCCGGCGCCGCAAGTAGAGGATCGACATGACCGAACTGGAATTCAAATCGCTGGCCGACCAGGGCTACAACCGTATTCCGATCATCGCCGAGGCGCTGGCCGACCTGGAAACCCCGCTGTCGCTGTACCTGAAGCTGGCGCAGTCGCAAACGCGCGGCGTGAACACCTTCCTGCTGGAATCGGTGGTCGGTGGCGAGCGCTTTGGCCGCTACTCGTTCATCGGCCTGCATGCCCGCACGCTGATCCGTGCCTACGGCCAGCGCACCGAGGTGGTTACCGACGGCAAGGTCGTGGAAACCCGCGAAGGCAACCCGCTCGATTTCATCGCCGAGTTCGAAAGCCGCTTCAAGGTGGCCCTGCGCCCTGGCCTGCCGCGCTTCTGCGGCGGCCTGGCCGGCTATTTCGGCTACGACGCCGTGCGCTATATCGAAAAGAAGCTGGCCGACAAGCAGATGCCCGACGACCTGGGCCTGCCCGATATCCAGCTGCTGCTGTGCGAAGAACTGGCCGTGATCGACAACCTGTCCGGCAAGCTCTACCTGATCGTCTACGCCGATCCGACCACCCCGGAAGCCTACTCCCGCGCCCGCCAGCGCCTGCGCGAGCTGCGCATGAAGCTGCGCCAGCCGGTTGACGTGCCGGTCACCAGCCCGTCGGTCCAGTCCGAGGTCTACCGCGAATTCGCCAAGGCCGACTACCTGACGGCCGTGCACAAGGCCAAGGAATACATCATGGCCGGCGACATGATGCAGGTGCAGATAGGCCAGCGCCTGGTGAAGCCGTACCGCGACTCGCCGCTGTCGCTGTACCGCGCGCTGCGCTCGCTGAATCCGTCGCCGTACATGTATTTCTACAACTTCGGCGATTTCCAGGTGGTTGGCGCTTCGCCCGAGATCCTGGTGCGCCAGGAAACCCGCAAGGTCGGCACGCCCCAGAACGGCGACGCCGAGACCGCGCACATCGTCACGATCCGGCCGCTGGCCGGCACGCGCCCGCGCGGCAGCACGCCCGAGCGCGACGCCCAGCTGGCCACCGAACTGCTCAACGACCCCAAGGAGATCGCCGAGCACGTGATGCTGATCGACCTGGCGCGCAACGACATCGGCCGCATTGCCGAAACCGGCTCGGTCAAGGTCACCGACAAGATGGTGATCGAGAAGTACTCGCACGTGCAGCACATCGTCAGCTCGGTGGAAGGCACGCTGCGCGACGGCATGAGCAACCTCGACGTGCTGCGCGCCACGTTCCCGGCCGGCACGCTGTCCGGCGCGCCCAAGGTGCGCGCAATGGAAATCATCGACGAGCTGGAGCCGCGCAAGCGCGGTATCTACGGCGGCGCCGTGGGCTATCTGTCGTTCGGTGGCGAGATGGATCTGGCCATCGCCATCCGCACCGGCGTGATCAAGGACGGCAATCTCTACGTGCAGGCCGCGGCCGGCATCGTGGCGGACTCGGACCCCGAGGCCGAATGGAGGGAAACCGAGGCGAAGGCGCGCGCCGTGATCCGTGCCGCCGAGCAGGTCCAGGACGGCCTGGACGCCGACCTCTGAGCCCCCGGGAGAGATGACATGCTGCTGATGATCGACAACTACGATTCGTTCACCTACAACCTCGTGCAGTACTTCGGCGAACTTGGCGCCGATGTGCGCACCTATCGCAACGACGAGATCACGCTGGAAGACATCGAGGCACTGAAGCCCGACCATATCTGCGTGTCGCCCGGGCCATGCAGCCCGCGCGAGGCCGGTATCTCGGTCGATGTGCTGAAACACTTCGCGGGCAAGATTCCGCTGCTGGGCGTGTGCCTGGGCCACCAGGCCATTGGCGAGGCGTTCGGCGGCAAGGTGATCCGCGCCAAGCAGGTGATGCATGGCAAGGTGAGCACGATCGAAACCACGCAGGAAGGCGTGTTCGCCGGCCTGCCGAAGCACTTCGACGTGACGCGCTATCATTCGCTGGCCATCGAGCGCGAAACGCTGCCCGATTGCCTGGAAGTCACGGCCTGGACGCCGGACGGCGAGATCATGGGCGTGCGCCACAAGACGCTGAACGTGGAAGGCGTGCAGTTCCACCCCGAGTCGATCCTGTCCGAACACGGCCATGCGCTGCTGGCCAACTTCATCAAGGCGCCAAGATGAGGCGCACCGACTTTTCAGCCTACGCCGCCGACCATCAAGCCGCCAATAACGTAAAAGAATCCGCCATGTCCATCACGCCGCAGGAAGCGCTGACGCGCTGCATCGAGCACCGCGAGATCTTTCATGACGAGATGCTGCACCTGATGCGGCAGATCATGCAGGGGCAGATCAGCCCGGTGATGGCGGCCGCCATCCTGACCGGCCTGCGCGTGAAGAAGGAAACCATTGGCGAGATTTCGGCGGCGGCGCAGGTCATGCGCGAGTTTGCCAATCACGTGACCGTGCAGGACCGCGAGAACTTCGTCGATATCGTCGGCACCGGCGGCGACGGCTCGCATACGTTCAATATCTCGACGGCGTCGATGTTCGTGGCCGCCGCCGCTGGCGCGAAGATCGCCAAGCACGGCAACCGCGGGGTTTCATCCAAATCCGGCAGCGCCGACGTGCTGGAGGCGCTGGGCGTGAACATCATGCTGACGCCCGAGCAGGTGGGCCAGTGCATCGAGCAGACCGGCATCGGCTTCATGTTCGCGCCGACCCATCACCCAGCCATGAAGAATGTGGCGCCGATCCGCAAGGAGATGGGCGTGCGCACGATCTTCAACATCCTGGGTCCGCTGACCAACCCGGCCGATGCGCCGAACATCCTGATGGGGGTGTTCCACCCGGATCTGGTGGGCATCCAGGTGCGCGTGATGCAGCGCCTGGGCGCGCAGCACGCGATCGTGGTCTACGGCAAGGACGGCATGGATGAAGTGTCGCTGGGCGCCGCCACGCTGGTGGGCGAACTCAAGGATGGCGAGGTACGCGAGTACGAAATCCATCCGGAAGACTTTGGCCTGTCGATGATTTCGAACCGGGGCCTCAAGGTGGCCGATGCGGCCGAATCCAAGGAAATGCTGCTCGAAGCGCTGGGCAATGTCCCCGGCACGCCGCGCGAGATCGTCGCGCTGAACGCCGGCACCGCGCTCTATGCAGCCAACGTGGCAAGCTCGATCGAAGACGGCATCCAGCGCGCGCGCGAAGCCATCGCCAGCGGCGCCGCCCGCGAGAAGCTCGATCAGTTCGTGC
>DAIOET010000426.1:0-4113 GCA_036746135.1 Cupriavidus sp. | reverse complement strand
AATAACAACAAGGGCGAATAATGGCTCCGTTGGGTTTTGTGGCGGTCGGCGTCGGCGCCGCCGTGGGCGCCTGGTTGCGCTGGTTTTTCTCGGTGGTGTGGAATGCGGCCAATCCCGCGCTGCCTTATGGCACGCTGGCTTCCAACCTGGTGGGCGGCTACCTGATCGGCCTGGCCGTGGCGTTCTTCGATACCCACCCGTCGCTGCCGCCTGAATGGCGCCTGCTGGCCGTGACTGGCTTCCTGGGCGGCTTGACCACCTTTTCCACGTTTTCCAGCGAGGTAATCGGCAATCTGCTGGCCGGCGACTACCGCTGGGCACTGGCTCACGTGGCGTTGCACCTGGGCGGCTCGCTGTTCCTGACCGCGCTGGGCATCTGGACGTATCGCACGCTGTCCTGAACAGCGGGGCCGGGCGGGGACGGTATCCCCGTCTGTCCGGCCAGTTTCTGGGGCATAGGTAACAGTCCCGATACTTTTGTTCCTTCCGGTCCGCACGGGACCGACTACTATTTCCCGCATGGGCATTGGGGTGTGCAACGCACCTCACTTCGTTCGCCTGTCTGGTTTCCAGATCATTAGAAAGTGCGGTCACGGTCGCTTGCCGGCTCGCCGTGGCTATCAAGAATCCGGCGTGTCGTTTTGCTCACGCAGTGCTAGTTCTTGTCTTCAGGCAGTCCTTGTCTTATCGCGGCCTCACCGTTCCGTCCATTACAAGGAGACACCCCCATGCAGCCTCGCTACGCCTCGCGCCTTGCGGATCCAATCCTGCGGCGTCGACTCCGCCAGACCGCCATTGCGGCCGCAGCCGCCACCTTGCTGATCTCGGCCTGCGGCGGCGGAGATTCGTCCAGCAATCCCGGCGGAGGCGGGAGCACCACGCAGAATCCGAACAATCGTCCCGATTTCATCGTCGGAACGATCCAGACCAAGCAATACGACGGCAATTCCGATGACCTGCTTACGGGCGGGCTGGGCAAGGATGGGCTGGCTGCCGCGGCGCCGGCATTTGCCAATCCCAATGCGCCGACGGCTGCCGAATTGCGCCGCAATGCAATCTGGACGAACTATCGCGCCATCGTGGATGTGCAGGCGGCCGGTGGCTATGGCTCGCTGTACGGGCCGAACGTCGACGCGCAGGGCAATGTGACCGCGAGCCAGGGCAAGGTGCCCGGCTTCGAGTACATCGGCTATGCCGATGACGGCACGGGCCAGAAGAACGTGACGATGATGGCGCAGGTTCCGGATTCGTTCGACCGCAACAATCCATGCATCATCTCGGCCACGTCGTCGGGGTCGCGTGGCGTCTATGGCGGCATCGCCGTGGGCGAGTGGGGCCTCAAGCGCGGCTGCGCCGTGGCCTATACCGACAAGGGCACCGGCGCCGCGCCGCACGACCTCGATACCGATACCGTGCCGCTGATCGACGGCACCCGCGCGGACCGCCGTGGTGCCGGCAAGCTGGCCCAGTTTGCGGCCGAGCCGGGCGCGCAGTCCCTGGCCGATTTCACTGTGGCCAATCCGCATCGCCTGGCCTTCAAGCATGCGCATTCGCAGCAGAACCCCGAGGCGGACTGGGGGCAGAACACGCTCCAGGCCATCCAGTTCGCGCTATTCGCCATCAATGACCGGTTTGGCGCGATGGGCTCCGACGGTGTGCGCGAGAACACCTTTACCAAGGACAAGGTGCTGATCATCGCGTCGGCCATTTCCAATGGGGGAGGCGCTGCGATTGCCGCCGCCGAACAGGACACGGATGGGCTGATCGACGGCGTGGCCGTGGGCGAACCGAACGTGGAAATGCCACCCAGCCCGGTCATCACGGTCCGGCGCGGCGGCTCGCCCGTGGCGGCATCGGGCAAGCATCTTTATGACTACACGACGACGGCAAACCTGTTCCAGCTATGCGCGGCACAGGTGCCGAGCCTGGTCAACGCACCGCGCGTATCGGCAACCTCGACGTTGCCGGCGCTGCCCTCGCAGACGATTGACCGCTGCCAGTCGCTTGTGACGAAGAACAAGCTGGCTGGGGCGACGACCACGGATCAGGCGAACGCCGCGTTGAACGCCTTGCGCGCGGCCGGCTGGGAGCAGGAGTCCGATGAGCTGCATACATCGCTGTCGCTGCTGGAGGTGGCAAGTTCGATCTCGGTCACGTACGCCAACTCGTATTCCCGTGCCAGTGTCACGGACCGGCTCTGCAACTACAGCTACGCCGCAGTCAGCACGGGGCTGACGCCGGTGGCCATTCCCGCCCCGTCGCTGGCGGGCATGTTCTCCACCGGCAACGGCATTCCGCCCACCGCGCCGGTCACGATCATCAACGACGTGAATCCGGCCGGGCCGTTCCGCGACTTCCTGTCCACCTCCCCAACGACGACCTTGGCCGATGCCAATCTCGATGGCGCGCTGTGCCTGCGCAATCTGCTGGACGCCAGTAACGCGGCCCTGATGGCCGGCATCGGCCAGACATACCGTAATGGCAACTTGCGTGGCAAGCCGGCGATCATCGTGCATGGCCGCAGCGATGCGCTGCTGCCCGTCAACCACACGTCCCGCCCTTACCTGGGGCTGAACAAGTCGGTGGAAGGCAGCGCCAGCAAGCTGTCCTATATCGAGGTGACAAACGGGCAGCATTTCGATGGATTCATCGACCTCGTCGCCGGGTATAGCTCGCGGTTCATCCCCATGCACGTGTACGTGAATCGCGCGCTCGATGCGGTCTACGCCAACCTCAAGAGCAATACGGCGCTTCCGCCATCGCAAGTGGTGCGAACCACGCCGCGTGGCGGCGGCGCGACCGCCATCGTCGGCCCGCAGATCCTGCCCGCCAACGTGCCCCCGATCGCGGCCACCCCGGCTGCCGGCGATACCATTTCTGTCACCGGCACCACCGTCGACGTGCCGAACTAGCCGTACGTCGCCAGGTAACCCGCCATGCACTTGCAGTCTGTACAAGTTGTGTGGCGGGTGTCTTGAAATGTCAATGCAAAGCCCTATCTTTCGGAAGTACCGTGTCCGGCAGGGCATGCGCGAAACGGCAGCCGTGGGCTGCAACGTCGCCGCCCCGCACCAGGACACACTCACGACCATGAGAGAGGGATCCTGATGCGAATTGACAAACTCACTACCCGGTTCCAGGAAGCGCTGGCTGAAGCGCAAAGCCTGGCACTGGGCCACGACAACCAGTACATCGAACCCCAGCACCTGCTGCGCGCGCTGCTGAGCCAGGACGACGGCTCGGCGCGCACGCTGCTGTCGCGTGCCGGCGTCAACGTGAATGGCCTGCAGACCGCGCTCGACGCGGCGATCAAGCGGCTGCCCCAGGTTCAGGGGACCAATGAGGTACAGGTTGGACGCGACCTCAACAATCTGCTCAATGCCACCGAAAAGGAAGCCATCAAGCGCGGCGACCAGTTCATCGCCAGCGAGCTGTTCCTGCTCGCCGTGTCCGACGACAAGGGCGACACGGGACGCATTGCCCGCGAAAACGGCCTGTCGCGCAAGTCGCTGGAAGCGGCGATCACGGCCGTGCGCGGCGGTGACAACGTCAACAGCGCCGATGCTGAATCACAGCGCGAAGCGCTGAAGAAATACACCGTGGACCTGACCGAGCGGGCCCGCGCGGGCAAGCTCGACCCTGTGATCGGGCGCGATGACGAAATCCGCCGCGCGATCCAGATCCTCCAGCGCCGTACCAAGAACAATCCGGTACTGATCGGCGAACCGGGCGTGGGCAAGACCGCCATCGTCGAAGGGCTGGCGCAGCGCATCGTCAACGGCGAAGTGCCGGAGACACTCAAGAACAAGCGCGTGCTGGTGCTGGATATGGCCGGACTGCTGGCCGGCGCGAAGTATCGCGGCGAGTTCGAGGAGCGTCTGAAGGCGGTGCTGAGCGACGTGGCCAAGGACGAAGGCCAGACCATCGTCTTTATCGACGAGATCCACACGATGGTGGGTGCGGGCAAGGCCGAAGGCGCGATCGATGCGGGCAACATGCTCAAGCCGGCGCTGGCGCGTGGCGAGCTGCACTGCATCGGCGCCACCACGCTGAACGAATACCGCAAGTACATCGAGAAGGACGCCGCGCTGGAGCGCCGCTTCCAGAAGGTGC
>DAIOET010000425.1:0-4113 GCA_036746135.1 Cupriavidus sp. | reverse complement strand
GTATAGGCAAAGGTGGCCGCCTCCATCTTCGAGAAACCCTCCTCGAGCTTGCGCACCATCATCTCCACCGCGATGATGGCATCGTCCACCAGCAGCCCGAGCGCAATGATCAGCGCGCCCAGCGATATCTTGTGCAAGCCGATCCCGAAGATATTCATGAACAGGAACGTCACGGCGAGCACCAGCGGAATGGTCAGTGCCACCACCAGGCCAGGCCGCACGTCCAGCCGCAGCGGCTTGGTATGCAGGCCGAGCGCCACAAAGCTCACACCCAGCACGATCACCACGGCTTCGATCAGCACGTGCACGAATTCGCCGACGCTGCGTTTGACGGCCTGGGGCTGGTCCTGCACCTGATCCATCTCGATGCCCACCGGCAACTGGCCTCGCAGCCCGTCGGTCACGCGGCGCAACTCCTTGCCGAGCGCGATGATGTCGCCGCCCTTCTCCATCGAAATACCCAGCCCGATCACTTCCTTGCCGTTGAAGCGCATCTTGCTGACGGGCGGATCGACATAGGCGCGATAGACATGCGCGATATCGCCAAGGCGGATGTTGGCAATGCCATTGGGGCCGCGCAGCACCAGGTTCTTCAGGTCATCCACATCGCCAAGCTGGCCCGTGACGCGCACCTGCAGATTGTCGGTCGGGGTCACCAGCACGCCGCTGCCCGTGGGGTTGTTCTGCTCTGAAATCTGGTTGGCGATGGCGTTGATATCGAGTCCCAGCTGGGCAAAGCGCGTCTGATTGAACTCGATGAAGATCTTTTCGTCCTGCAGCCCCAGCAGCGTGACCTTGGCTACGGCCGGGATGCGCAGCAGTTCCTGCCGCACCAGGTCGGCGTATTCGCGCAGTTCCTTGTAGTTGAAGCCGTCGGCGGACAGCGCGTAGATGGATCCGTAGACATCGCCGAACTCGTCGTTGTAAAACGGTCCGCGCACGCCCTGCGGCAGCGTCTGCTGGATATCGCCGATCTTCTTGCGCACCGTGTACCAGATCTGCGCGATGTCCTTGGACGGCGCGTTATCGGCCAGCTGAAAGATCACCGTGGTTTCGCCAGGCTTGGAGAAGCTGCGAATCTTGTCGGCGTATGGCACCTCCTGCAGCTGCCGTTCGATCTTGTCGGTCACCTGCACGGCAATCTGCTCCGCCGTGGCGCCGGGCCAGAACGCCTGCACCACCATCACGCGGAACGTGAATGGCGGGTCTTCGTCCTGACCAAGCTGGAAGAACGCCAGCAGGCCACCCAGCAGCAGCACAACCAGCAGGTAACGCGTCAGCGGCTGGTGCTCGAGCGCCCAGCGCGACAGGTTGAAGCGCGAATGTTCCATGCGCCGCCCTCAGCCCATGCGGCGATCGAGGGCGCCCATCTGCGCGCCCGGATTTGAAGCCGGCTGGGCCGGCGCCACGTTCTGCATCGGCTTGACCTTCTGTCCGGCCTTGAGCAGGTGCACGCCAGCCGTGACGATGGTCTGACCGGGCGCCAGGCCCTGGCGCACTTCGATCAGGTTGCCCTGCGCGTCGCCCAGGGTCACCGGCACGGGCTTGACTGTGCCGTTGCCGCCCTGGCCGGCCTGATAGATCCACACGTGGCTGGTGCCCTTGTCCTGCAGCAGCGCGGTCAGCGGAATCCGGATCGTGCTGGCATCGCCCGCGCGCGTGAACGACACCACGGCGGTCATGCCGATGCGCAGGTCCGCCGGCGGGTTCGGAATGCTGACGCGCGTTGGATACGTGCGCGTCACGGGGTCGGCCGCGCCTGAAATTTCGCGCACCCGGCCCGGCAGCAGACGGTCCGGATCTGACCAGGTGTGAACGGCGACGTCGGTAATGCCACGCAGCATGTCGACCTGGTCCTCGGGCAGGCCGATGGCCACTTCCTTTTCGGCGGTCTGGGCCACGCGGATCACGGGCTGGCCGGGCGTGACGACCTGACCGACCTCGGTATCGACGGCGGTGACCACGCCATCCGCATCGGCTGTCAGCACGGCGTAGCCGGTCTGGTTCGACTGGTTGCGCAGGTTCGCCTGCGCCTGATCGAGTCTCGAAGCGGCCGAATCGAAGGTGGCCTGACGCCGGTTCAGTTCGGCGGCGCTGATGAAGTTCTTGGCAGCCAGTTCCTTGTAGCGCTTGAGATCGGCGGCCGCGAGATCGCGATCGGTTCTTGCCGCCTCATACTGGGCCCGCGCACCCGATTCGGCCAGGGCCAGGTCGGTGGGGTCCAGGCGCGCCAGCGGTTGTCCCTTGCGCACGGTGGCGCCCACGTCCACCAGACGGGCGGAAATCTTGCCGCCGACGCGGAAACCGAGGCGCGATTCGATGCGCGGCCGCACCTCTCCCGAGAATTCAAACGCCGTCTTGCCGGCCGACGGACTGAGCTGCATGACACGCACCGGCCGTACGTCCTCCACCGGTTCGGCTTTCTTGCCACAGCCGCTCAGCGCCAGCAGCCCGGCCGCGGCCAGCAACCCAAGCGCCACCCTGGCCGTCCGCGCGCGGTTGCGCGGCGCGGGCACGGCATGGCGTGACATGGTGAGGACCTGAACTTCAGCGGCCGCAACTTCCGGCCCGGCGTATTGCACTGGCATGGACAAGCGTGTTGAGTCGGTGGAAAGGATGAAGCTGAATAATCTGCACTACAGAGATACTGCGCGGCCGCTTGGCCGTGAGGGGCTGCTCCGGGCACCTCTTGACTGGGTGCCTCCATGCTGACTGCGGCCGATCGTCGGATATCGGCCGGGAAATAAATAACTTTGCGGTCAGTAATATAGCGATCCGTCCAGAGTGCGTCAAACGGCGGATGACGAACGGCCGTATTTGGCGACAAAACGCCGCCTCCCCGGCGTGGCCTGCACCCCGCCGGCGCCAATGGCGCACGGCCGCGCCAAGGCAGGCCGATGTTACAATTCGCCACTTTGGCGCCACCCCGCCGCCCCACCAGAAAGAGATTGGCGTGACGCCCGATCAGTTTTGCCAGGACAAAGCCGCAAAAAGCGGCTCCAGCTTCTACTACAGCTGCCTACTCCTTTCCCCCGAACGCCGCCGCGCCCTGACCGCACTGCAAGCCTGGCGCCTCGAACTCGATGCCATCGTCCATGAGAACCACGATGCCGGCGTAGCCCTGCAACGATTGGACTGGTGGCGCGCCGAACTGCGCCGCCTGTACGAAGGCAGCCCAAACCATCCGGTCAGCCTTGCCCTGTTGCCATTCGTGGCCAGCCTGCCGCAGGCCGAGATGGCCCAGGTGCTCGATGGCACGGAAATGGACCTGGCGCAGTCGCGCTATTTCGATGAAAGCGCACTCGGCCGTTACTGCCGGCTCGTCGGCGGCACCTCGGGCAAACTGGCCGCGCGCCTGCTTGGGTTTACCGATGAACGCACGCTGGAATCGGCGGAAAAGCTTGGGCTGTCGCTGATCCGCGTGCGCATCGTGCGTGAAGTCGGGCACGACGCCCGCCAGGGCCGCATCTATATTCCCGTGGATACCTTGCAGCGTTTCGAGGTACCTGCCGCTGACATCCTGCAATCGCGCCATTCGGATCAGTTCGTCGCGCTGATGCGCGATCAGGCCAGCCAGGCGCGGACGCTGTACCAGGAAGCGCTGGCACTGCTGCCGCGCGTGGACCGCCGTTCGCAGCGGGCGGCGCTGGCGCTGGCCGCGATCCAGCAGGCGTTGCTCGACGAAATCGAAGCGAGCCAGTTTCAGGTACTGACCCAGCGTATTTCACTGACGCCGATGCGCAAGCTTTGGCTGGCCTGGAAGACCTGGCTCAGGAACGGCTGAACGCCGTCATTCCCAATTGTTGTTCCGATGTGTTGATGTCATGACCACTGCCACGCCCTCTCTCGGCCAGTCGATCCTGGACCGTGCCGACGCCCTCGCCCAGTACTCCGACATGGAAGACGGCCTGACATGCGCCTTTCTGACGCCGGCGCATGCGCAGGCCCAGGCCCTGCTGGCGCGCTGGATGGAAGACGCCGGCATGACCGTGCGCATCGACGCCATCGGCAACGTGATCGGCCGCTATGCCGCCGATCCGGCCGAGGCGAACCCCAAGGTGCTGATGACCGGGTCGCACTTCGACACGGTGCGCAACGGCGGACGCTACGACG
>DAIOET010000424.1:0-4119 GCA_036746135.1 Cupriavidus sp. | reverse complement strand
TTTCCAGCGCGGGGAAAATGACGTTCTGCAGCATGTCATACTGCGAGGCCACGAGGCGCTGCGTGCGCTCGGTGACAAGCTGGTAGGTCTGCTGGAACGAGAGGCCGTCGGGTGTCAGACCCGACGCGTTGTCGCGCATCTGTTCCTTCAGACCGGCCATCCGGATCTCAAAGAACTCGTCCAGGTTGCTGGATACGATGCAGATGAATTTCAGCCGTTCCAGCAACGGAACATTGGGGTCGGCGGCTTGCGCGAGGACGCGCGTGTTGAATTCCAGAATGCCCAGCTCGCGGTTTAGCAGCGTGCCGGGCGGAGTCGTCGACATGTCTAGGACCTTGTTTTGGCGATGTGGCGACTTTTTCATAAAATCGTGTCAATTTGATGACACTTTGATTTTGTCATGATCCGGACATGACAGAGACATAATCTCACGGGCTTGGCCATTGTTGGCCTATCCCGCGCAATACTGACGCAATGACACAGAATCCCCGCTTGCTGGCCGCCGTCGATATGGGCTCCAACAGCTTCCGCCTGATGATCGGGCGGGTGGATGAAACGCCTACGGCCTCGGGCCCAGCCAGCCAGATCTTTCAGGTCGATGCCCTGCGCGAACCCGTCAGGCTGGCCGCTGGCTTGACGCCGGACAAGTACCTGGACCAGCCGGCGCGCCGCCGCGGCGTTGACGCGCTGCGCCGATTTGGCGACCGCCTGCGCGATTTCGCGCCCGAGCAGGTGCGTGCGGTAGCCACCAATACGTTGCGCGTGGCCAAGAATGCATCGGACTTCCTGATCGAGGCGGAAGCCGCGCTCGGGTTCCCGATCGAAGTGATCGCTGGCCGCGAAGAGGCCCGCCTGATCTACCTGGGCGCGTCGCATGACGCGCCGGCGTGCCAGGGCAACCGGCTGGTCGTCGATATCGGCGGCGGCTCCACCGAATTCATCATTGGCAGTGGCTATCAGTCAAAGCTGATGGAGAGTCTTTACATCGGCTGCGTGTCGCATAGTCGCCAGTTCTTTCCGAGCGGCAACGTCGACGAATACGCGTTCAAGCAGGCCGAGCTGGCGGCACGCCGCGAGATCCAGGTGCTGGTGCGCCAGTACAAGGCGGCCGGCTGGCAGCAGGCGGTGGGTTCGTCGGGTACGGCACGCGCGCTGGCCGAGCTGATCGAGCTGAATGGCATGAACGACAGCACGTCCGAGCATGGCATCACGCGTGAAGGGCTCGAGCGACTGAAGCGCTCGTTGATCAAGGCCGAGAACACCAACCGGGTCAAGCTGACCGGCCTCAAGGCCGATCGCATTCCGGTGCTGCCGGGCGGGCTGTCCATCATGCTCGGCGTGTTCGCCGAACTCGATATCGACCGCATGGATGTCACCGACGGTGCGCTGCGCCTGGGTGTGCTGTACGACCTGCTTGGTCGCAGCCATCACGAGGACATGCGGACGGTGACCGTGGACCAGTTCATGCGCCGCTACGCCGTGGACCGCGCGCAGGCGACCCGTGTAGGCCAGGCCGCGCGCAACCTGCTGGCGCAGTTCCCCGAGCCACGCAACGAACGCCGGGAGGACAACCTCGCGCTGCTGGGCTGGGCCGCCAATCTGCACGAAATCGGCATGACGATCTCGCACAGCGGCTACCACAAGCATTCGGCCTATATCTCCACGCATGCGGATATGCCGGGCTTTTCCAAGACCGACCAGGCGCGCCTGGCAACGCTGCTGCTGGGTCATGCGGGCAAGCTGGGCAAGTTGTCCGGCAGCGGCAAGTTCGTGGACTGGCGCATGCTGTTTAGTCTGCGGCTGGCCTTTGTCCTGTGCCGGCGGCGCGGCGATATGAAGCTGCCCGACATCCAGGTCAGGCAACGTTCGGACGAACTCGACGAAGGGTTCGAGGTCCGGTTGCCGAAGTCCTGGATCGATGCCAATCCGCTGGTGGAATACAGCCTGGCCCAGGAGGCCGACGAGTGGGAGCGGGTAGGTAAGCGCTACAAGGTGGTGTACGTCTGAGGCAGGCAGCGGCGCGCTGGTGCCGAATGAAAAACGGCGACTCGATCGAGTCGCCGTTTTTTGTTTGCGATGCCGGTTCGAGTTGCCGTTTCGTCCGGTGGTGGTGGGCTGCCGATCAGCGGGTCAGGCCGATTGAAGACCCAGGAAATGCCGGGCATAGCGCGGGTTCATGTCGCGCACGCGCAGCAATGTCAGGAAGTCGGCAACGTTGAAGTCGGGGTCCCAGGCAGGCAGACCGCAGATTTTTGCGCCAAGGCGCAGATAGCCCTTGATCAGCGCGGGCGGTTCCACGTCGAGCGTCTGGTTCAGGTCGTCGACGGGCAGCGGCACGCGCGGGAAGGCGTGATATTCGATCGGTGCCAGCGACTTTTCCGCGAACTGACGATAGAGGCTGGCGGCGTAGTGGCCACCGTCGCTCATCGGCACGCTTGCGCAGCCGAGCATCGATTCGAGGTTGTAGCGCTGCAGGTATTCGCCCAGGCCGCCCCACAGGGCCATGATCACGCTGCCCGAGCGATAGTCGCGGTGCACGCACGAGCGGCCCAGTTCCAGCATCTTCGGGCGCAGGTGCGCCAGGCGGACGAGATCGAATTCGGATTCGGCGTAGAGGCAGCCGATACGCTTGGCCTGGTGCGGCGGCAGTACGCGGTAGGTGCCAACCACCTTGAGCGTTTCCTGGTCGCGCACGATCAGGTGGTCGCAGTAGGCGTCGAACATATCGACGTCGGTCTCATTGACCGAGGATTGCAGGCGCGCGCCCATTTCCTCGGCGAACACCTTGTAGCGCAGGCGCTGGGCCTCGGCTACTTCGTCTTGGTGACGTGCCCACGCCACGCTGAAAGCAGGCGCCGGAGCTTGAACCTGGGTTTGGTGTTGTGCTGGCTGACGAGGAAGACGCCTCCGCGCCGACTGGCCGGAAAAGCCAGTGGGCAAGGAGTCGAAAAGCGGCTGGGTAGGCGTCGGAAGATCTCGCATCAGTATGTCCTTTCGGTGACGAAACGGCTTCGAAACAATGTAGAGAGGCCGGGTGACAGCGACGTGAACTGATGATGACGGTTCTGTGACTGACACATCATTGTCGCTACGTAGGCCTTAAACATAGAGCAGGCTTCCGTTCGCGCACATCGCAGTTTCTCTAGAAGTTCGAACTGATGGCAAAGTTGCGACGGCTGCGGCGCTTTTGGCGTCACAACCGTCGTGAAACGTCTTAAAGGAAGTCGGGTTGGATCACCGCGCGGAGTACAACCTGGGCTTCGTGCTCGCGGGTGCGGCCGGCCAGCCACCAGATGCCGCTTTTCTTGACGCTCCAGGGGATTTCCTGGCCGGCGAGCAGCAGGCTGGCGAGTTGGCCGATCCAGGGCTGGTGGCCCACTACCACGGTGTGGTCGTGGCCTTGAGGCCAGTCGATGGCAGCCAGCACGGCGCCTACATCGGCGCCGGGGGCCAGGTCTTCCAGGATTTCGGCCTTGCCGGAGAGGGCGGCGGCGGTTTCCCGCGTGCGGAGGGCGGGGCTGCAAACCACGCGGTAATCGGCCGGCAGATGGCCGCGCAGCCAGTCAGCGGATGCTTCGGCCTGCTTGCGGCCTCGGCGGGTGAGCGGACGCTGCAGGTCCGCGCTGCGCGAGATGCTCAGCGCATCCGGCAAATCCTCGGCCTCGGCGTGGCGCCACAGAATCAGATTCATGGTTGGCAGGGGGCTTCGTCGAGCCTTGAGTATGGTGAGCCACGGCAGGCGTCGCAAGAAAATCGCGATACCGCCGCCAAAAAACAAAACGGGCCATCCAGTGGGCAAGGCCCACGGATAGCCCGTTAGTGTCGGCAGCGGCGATGTCAACCGCGTGACAGCGGTGCATCGGCCGCGTGCGGCGAACTCAGGACTTGTGGCGGAAGTTGATGCGGCCCTTGGTCAGGTCGTAGGGCGACATTTCCAGGGTCACGCGATCGCCGGCCAGGATGCGGATGCGGTGCTTCTGCATCTTGCCCGAAGCGTATGCCCAGATTTCCACGCCGTTTTCCAGCGTCACGCGATAACGGTTGTCGGGCAGGGCTTCCGACACCACGCCGCCAAATTCAATGAGTTCTTCCTTAGCCAATCTGTTTTCCTTTGTGGCA
>DAIOET010000423.1:0-4119 GCA_036746135.1 Cupriavidus sp. | reverse complement strand
GGCTTCTTCGTGACGGCCGACTCGCTGGCCGCCAACAACATCGTGCTGGGCACCTACCGCCAGATCACGGCGCCGGAATGCCGCCAGTACCTGCTGCGCCAGGCCTTCGAAGAGGCCATCCACACGCACGCGTACCAGTACATCGTGGAATCGCTGGGCCTGAACGAGGCCGAGATCTTCAACGCGTACCATGAAGTGCAGTCGATCCGCGACAAGGACGAGTTCCTGATCCCGTTCATCGACACGCTGACCGATCCGTCGTTCAAGACCGGCACGCCCGAGAACGACCAGAAGCTGCTGAAGAGCCTGATCGTGTTCGCCTGCATCATGGAAGGCCTGTTCTTCTACGTGGGCTTCACGCAGATCCTGGCGATGGGCCGCCAGAACAAGATGACCGGTGCCGCCGAGCAGTACCAGTACATCCTGCGCGACGAATCGCTGCACTGCAATTTCGGTATCGACCTGATCAACCAGATCAAGCTCGAAAACCCGCACCTGTGGACGCCCGAGTTCAAGGCCGAGATCACCGAGCTGTTCAAGAAGGCCGTGGATCTGGAATACCGCTACGCGGAAGACACCATGCCGCGCGGCGTGCTGGGTCTGAACGCGCCGATGTTCAAGGGCTACCTGCGCTACATCTGCAACCGCCGCTGCCAGCAGATCGGCCTGGAGCAGCTGTTCCCGAACGAGGAAAACCCGTTCCCGTGGATGAGCGAGATGATCGACCTGAAGAAGGAACGCAACTTCTTCGAAACGCGCGTGATCGAGTATCAGACCGGCGGCGCGCTGTCGTGGGACTGATTGGCGGCACCACCGCGAAGTATCGATTGAAGGGTCGGCTGCACAGCAGTAACTACATGTACTGAACAGTCCAGGCAGCCGGGACGGGTGAGGAGCGGCCATCGGGTGAGAACCCGGTGGCCGTTTTTCTTTGGCGCCGCTTTTTTTGACAGGTCTGCCAAGAACCGTGCGATCGCACGGTTTTCGTCGCTCAATCCGCGGTTGCCCCCGACCGCTTCACCACCGCCGACCACTTCCTGATCTCGCTGTCGACGAACTTGCCGGTTTCCGCCGGCGTCATCGGCATCGGCTCCGATCCCCGGTCGGTGATGAACTTGTGCAGTTCCGGCGATTGCAGCGCCTTCACGGTCTCGGCATTGAGCTGGCCGACGATGGCCGGCGGCGTGCCGGCGGGCGCCATCATCACGGCCCAGCCAAGCGCCTCGAAGCCCGGCACGCCTTGCTCCCGCACGGTCGGTACCGATGGCAGCTGGGGCACACGCGTTGCCGTGGTGACGGCCAACGGCAAGGCCTTGTTGGTCTGGATCAGCGGCATGGCCGCGGTGACCGAGTCCACCATCAGAGGAATCTGATTCCCGAGAAAGTCCGCCTGGGCCGGGCCGCTGCCCTTGTACGGGATATGGACGATGAAGGTGCCGGTCTGCGCCTTGAGCATTTCGGCGGACAGGTGCTGCGTGCCGCCGATACCCGCGCTGGCGTAGCTGTACTTGCCCGGCGCGGCCTTGGCCTTGGCGATCAGATCGCGCAGTGACGTGAAGCCCGATTGCGGCGTGGCCAGGAACACCAGCGGCACCGAGAACACGCCCGACACCGGCGCAAAGTCCTGGCGCGGATCGTAGTTGAGCTTCTTGTAGAGCGTCTGGTTGATCGCCATCGCGCTGCCGGCCATCACGATCGTGTAGCCGTCGGCCGGGGCCTTGGCGGCCACCTCCATGCCGATATTGCCGCCCGCGCCGGCGCGGTTTTCCACGATCACCGATTGCCCTAGCTGCTTGCCGAGCCGTTCGGCCAGCGCGCGCGCAAAGATGTCGGTGGCTTGCCCGGGCGGGAACGGCACGATGAGTTTGATGGGGCGCTCTGGCCAGGCGGCATGGGCGGTGCTGGCGGCGGCCAGCAGCAGGGCGGCCAGCGTCAGGCGGGTGTGGGGGCGCAACGACTTCAAGGGGGATCTCCTCAACTGGTTGGAATGGCGGTGACGTCTTTGCCCGTGGCGTCTTTTGTTTTTTCTCTTTTCTCTTTCGGCCAGATTCTACGCGTGCTTCGTTTTCAGAATCGCCTCAAAGACGCTGGGCAAATGGCCACTTAGGATCGTTCGCGGATCTCAACCAAGGAGAGAGTCACGATGCGAGCCGTTGTATTGCACCAGATGGGCGAAGCCCCGCGCTTCACCAATTTCCACGATCCCGAACCGCGCGCTGGCGAAGTCATGGTGCGCGTCTGCGCGTCGGCGATCCGTCCGGCGGACCTGGCCATCGCGCGCGGCCAGCACGCGAGCATGCCGCTCGAATTGCCCTATGTGTGCGGGCGCGATGGCGTCGGCTACCTGGCCGACGGGCAGCGCGTGTACTTCCATGCGGGCCGCAGTCCGTTTGGCGCGATGGCCGAGTTCGTGCCGGCTGAATGGGTGGTGCGGGTGCCGGACGAGGTGGACTCGGTCGCGGCCGCCGCGCTGGTGGGCCCCGCCTTGAGTGCATGGCTGCCGCTTATGGTTCGTGCGGATCTGGCGCCCGGAGAGACGGTGCTGTTGCTTGGGGTGTCGGGGCTGGTCGGGCAACTGGCCGTGCAGGCCGCCCGGCTGCAGGGCGCCGGAAGGGTCATCGTGGCGGGGCACCGCATGGACCTGGCAAACATACTCGGTGCCGATGCGCAGATCGACCTCGGCCAGACGCCGAGCGTGCTGCATCACATGTTTGCGACACACGCCCTCGATGGGATCGACGTGGTCCTGGACTTTGTCTGGGGCGAAGCCCTGGAGCTACTGCTGGCGGCGCTGGTCCAGGCGGGCGGCGTACCGGCCTTGCCTGGCGTCCACGGGACGCGCATCGTTTCCGTGGCCGATCGCAGGATGGCGCCCAGCGTCATGATGTCGCCCATCGCGCTGCGTGATTCGCGTGCGGTGCTGATGGGATGCGGACCGGCCAATCATCCTCCGCCAGAAGACCTGAGGTTCGTGGTGGAGGATGTCCTGGGCTGCATGCGCGAGGGCTATCTGTCGATCGAGGCGGACCAGATACCGATGAGCGAGGTCGAGGACGCATGGCGGCAGGCCGGGGAAACCGGGCGCCACATTGTGTTGACGCTCGGTTGAGGTTGCCGCCGGCTGGAGGTCAGGCTGCCTTGCGCTGTTCCACTGCCGTGGCGCCTTCGGGCTTGCGCTCGCCGCCAAGTGCTTCGGTCAGGTCCGCAAGCAGGCCGGCAAGCTCACCGGCCATCAACGCGAAATCGGCGTCGAAGCGCTCGTTCTCGTCGTGGAGCGTGGCGTCGGCCTGTTCCTTGATCACATCGAGAGGATTCACGCGCTTGACGGCCAGCGCGTCGGTCAGCACGAAGGACACGCGGTCGTTCCAGGTCATGGCCAGGCGGGTGCAGCGTTTGCCTGCGGCGATATGGCGGCGCAGATCCTCGGGGTCGAGCGGGTGGCGCACGTAGCGTACCGTGGCCTTGCTCTCGCTGCTCGACTGCAGCTCGATTTCCTGGTCGACGGTGAAGCCGGCCGGCGCCGTATCGGTGGCCAGCCATTCGGTCATGGCGGCAACGGGCGACAGATTGACCTGCAGGCCCACCACGGGCAGCGGATCGATGGCCTTGAACAGCATGCCGCGCACTTCGTCGGCCTTGGCCGTGCCGGCGGCATCGATGGCGAGCCAGCCGTTGACCGGGTCGATCCAGACGCGCGTGTCGCGGCGGATGCTGAAGGCGCGCGGCAGCAGTTCCTCGGTGACCTGCTCCTTCAGTTCCTTCAACTGCTTGCGGCCCGGCTTGAAGCCCTGCTGTTCTTCGATTTCAGCCGCACGCGCCTTGGTCACCTGGTTGACCACGGTGGCCGGCAGCAGCTTCTTTTCGGTGCGCAGTACCAGCAGCATCTGCTTGTTGACGCAATGCACGAGCTGGTCGTTGTCGCGCGGCGATGCCCAGCCCTGGGTCTGCATCTCAAGGCTGGTGCCGGGATAGAACGCGTGTTTGGCCAGGCTGGCCTCCACATCTTCTGCACTCAGCGTCCACGGGGCGGAGAAACGATGAATCTGGAGATTCTTGAACCACATGAGAATTCGGCCTCGCGTACGGGTTGGAAAATTGGCAAGGGACGAATTCTAACGG
>DAIOET010000422.1:0-4129 GCA_036746135.1 Cupriavidus sp. | reverse complement strand
AAGTGTCCTCGGCCGCCGCGCCCAATTATCCACTTACGCCGTCGGTGATGCGCGCACTGGAAATCACCAAGCGCGGCTGCGACGAGCTCCTGGTCGAATCCGAGTGGCTGCAGAAGCTCGCGCGCAGCGAGGCCACCGGCGTGCCGCTGCGTATCAAGCTGGGTCTCGACCCGACCGCGCCCGACATTCACCTGGGCCACACCGTGGTGCTGAACAAGCTGCGCCAGCTCCAGGACCTGGGCCATCAGGTGATCTTCCTGATCGGCGATTTCACGTCGACGATCGGTGATCCATCCGGCCGCAACAGCACACGCCCGCCGCTGACGCGCGAGCAAATCGAGGCAAACGCCCAGACTTACTACAAGCAGGCGAGCCTGGTGCTCGATCCGGCGAAGACGGAAATCCGCTACAACAGCGAGTGGTGCGACCCGCTTGGTGCGCGCGGCATGATCCAGCTGGCAGCCAAGTACACGGTGGCCCGGATGATGGAGCGCGACGACTTCACCAAACGGTTCCGGTCTGGGATTCCGATTTCGGTCCATGAGTTCCTTTATCCACTCATGCAGGGCTACGATTCCGTGGCGCTCAAGTCCGATCTGGAGCTTGGCGGCACCGACCAGAAGTTCAACCTGCTGGTGGGCCGCGAGTTGCAGAAGGAATACGGGCAGGAGTCGCAGTGCATCCTGACCATGCCGCTGCTGGTGGGGCTGGACGGCGTCGAGAAGATGTCGAAGTCCAAGAACAACTACATTGGCGTGACCGAGGCGCCGAACGACATGTTCGGCAAGCTGATGAGCATCTCGGACGACCTGATGTGGCAGTACTTCACGCTGCTGTCGTTCCGCCCGATGAGCGAGATCGACCTGATGAAGGAAGAAATCGCGCTGGGCCGCAACCCGCGCGATTGCAAGGTGGCGCTGGCGCAGGAAATCGTGGCGCGCTTCCATAGCCAGGCGGATGCCGAGGCCGCGCTTGAGGCGTTCAACCACCGTGCGAAGGGTGGCATTCCCGACGACATCCCGACCGTCAGCCTCGAAGGCGCGCCGCTGGGTATCGCGCAACTGCTCAAGCAGGCCAACCTGGTGCCTTCGACGTCGGAGGCCAACCGCAACATCGAGCAGGGCGGCGTGAAGATCGACGGCGAGACTGTCAGCGACAAATCGGTCAAGGTTGCCGCCGGCACCTATGTGGTTCAGGTGGGCAAACGCCGCTTTGCGCGCGTGACGCTGGCCTGATGTTCGCGCGATGATTGCCCTGATCCAGCGCGTATCGCAGGCACGGGTAACCGTGGATGGCCGCACTACCGGCGAGATCGGTGCCGGCCTGCTGGCGCTGGTGTGCGCCGAGCGCGGCGATACCGAGGCCCAGGCCGAGCGCCTGCTGGCCAAGCTGTTGTCGTACCGTGTGTTTTCCGATGCCGAAGGCAAGATGAACCTGCCTGTGCAGAACATCGATGGCAACGGTGCGACGGGTGGCTTGCTCGTGGTGTCGCAGTTCACGCTCGCCGCCGACACCAACAGCGGCACACGTCCCAGCTTCACGCCGGCAGCCTCGCCCGAGGACGGCCGCCGTCTCTACGATCATTTCGTGACCCGCGCACGCGCCGCGCATCCGTCGGTCCAGACCGGCGAGTTCGGCGCCATGATGCAGGTCAGCCTGACCAACGATGGTCCCGTGACATTCTGGCTGCGTGTGCCGCCAGCCGGAACGGCCTGACATATCGAAGGAGACTCCCATGAAACTCTGGAGCAACGCTTTTGCGGAAAACGCGCCGATTCCTGGCGAGTTTGCGTTTTGCGTGCCCGACGCAGGCAGCCATGTGGCGTTGTCGTCGAACCGCAACCCAGATTTGCACTGGGACGATTTCCCGGCCGGTACCCGCTCGTTTGCGTTGATCGCTCACGACGCGGACGCGCCCGGCAACGGAGACGACGTGAACCAGGAAGGCCGCGAAGTGTCCGCTACGCTGCCGCGCGTGGACTTCTTCAACTGGGTGCTGGTGGATATCCCGCCGGGCCTGAACACGATTTCCGCCGGTACGCATAGCAACGGCGTGATCGCACGCGGCAAGCCGGGTCCGGAGGCGCTGGTCGGTACCGCCACGGCTGGCGGTTTGCGTCATGGCCTGAACGACTACACGGGATGGTTTGCCAACGACGCGGACATGAAGGGTGACTACTTCGGCTACGACGGCCCGTGCCCGCCGTGGAACGACGCGATCCCGCACCGCTATGTGTTCACGGTGTATGCGCTCGACATCGACCACGTGCCGGTCGAAGGCAAGTTCACCGGAACCGACGTGCGCCGCGCGATTGAAGGCCATGTGCTGGCCCAGGCCAGTTTCACCGGCACCTATACGCTGAACCCGCGGCTCGTGAAGTAAGCGCAAGCCAAAGACGCCAAATCTTTCGCCCCAAGGAACCGGCATGTTGCAGAACACTGGCCCGCAGTCGCTGGCCTACACCCATCTGATCGTCATTCGTCATGGCGAGACGGCCTGGAACCGTGAACGGCGCTTGCAAGGCCAGATCGATATTCCGCTCAACGATACGGGGCGTGCCCAGGCGCGCGCGCTGGCCGAAGCGCTGACCGGTGAACCGATCGACGCGGTGTACACAAGCGATCTCGGCCGGGCCGTGGAAACGGCAACGCCGCTGGCCGAAGCATTGGGTCTGCGGGTGCGTGCCGAGCGGCGCCTGCGCGAGCGCTGCTATGGCGAGCTCGAAGGCATGACGTATGCGGAGGTGGCCGAAAAGCGCCCCGAGGACTTTGCGCGCTGGCAGGCGCGCGTGCCGGACTACGCACCGCCAGCGGGCGAGTCGCTGCGCGAATTCCATGAGCGGGCGGTGGAGGTGGCGCTATCGCTGTCGCGCCGCCATCCGGGCGAGCGGATTGCGCTGGTGGCTCACGGCGGGGTGCTCGACTGCCTGTATCGGGAAGCGACGGGTATGACGCTCGAGGCACCGCGCTCGCATGAACTGCTCAATGCCAGCGTCAACCGGCTGCGTTGCGACAGCGCCAACCTGACGCTGCTGCAATGGGCCGATGTCAGCCATCTGGAAGCGTTGACGCTCGACGAAGTGGACCGCCGCGTCCCCTGATCGTTGTCGGGAAAGTCCGTCAGACCCGCAGCCGGAACGGCGTGAAGTTCGTGTTCCGGTCGTACCAGTCCTCATTCTCGGCACGTTTCAGGAACGCCACCACCTTGTAGGTGACGGGTGTCATCACCACTTCCCAGCTCGTCTTCAGCACGTACTGCGCAATGGCTACCTGGATGACCTTTTCCAGCGGCCAGATGCCGTAAAACGCAATCACGTAGAACAGTGACGAATCGACGAGCTCGCCCGCCAGCGTCGAGCCGATCGTGCGCGTCCACAGCCAGCGGCCACCGGTCCAGAGCTTCATTTTGGCCAGCGTGTAGCTGTTGGTGAAGCTGCCACAGCAAAACGCGATCAGTGAGCCGAGCGCGATGCGCCAGGTATTGCCGAACACATCCTCCAGACTCTTCTGGTAGTCGCTCATGAATGGCGCCACCGGCATGCGCAGTACCACGAAGGCCATGAACGTGGCGAACGCCAGCGCGGCAAAGCCGGCCCAGACCACGCGGCGGTCGCGCCCGTAGCCGTAGACTTCGGTCAGGATGTCGCCAAAGATGTAAGAGACCGGGAAGAACAGAACACCGGCGCCGAAGGTGACCGGGCCGATCACCGGCAGCGTCATCTGCGCCGCCTTGGCGGCCCCGATCAGGTTCGAACACAGCAGTACCGTGACGAAGGCCACCATCACGAGGTCGTAGTAGCGATAGACACGCCCGGTGTGGCCGGTAGTGGCGGGGGCGGCAAGCGGTTCGTGCATGGGTGGCATCCGGGGGCGCGGGCGACTGACGTGGTTTCGCGCGATTATGCCAGTGGCGGTGCACGCGCGTGGCGCGCACGAAAAAAAGCCCGGCCGGAGCCGGGCATCGTCCCATTGCCGCCCCGGCGTCCCGGGGCCGAGCCACTACGGATGGAAGGCTACAGGTCGAGCTTGCTGATCTTCGCGCCGTTCAGCGAGACATCGACCATCAGACCGGCGTTGGTCTGCACGAAGGCGATGACCGGCTGCTGGGCCGTGACCGTGTCCACCGTGC
>DAIOET010000421.1:0-4129 GCA_036746135.1 Cupriavidus sp. | reverse complement strand
CAGTGACAGCCAATCGCCCGAATCTTTTCTTTGTTGGCCTGATGGGCGCCGGCAAGACCACCGTCGGCCGTTCGGTGGCCCGGCGCCTGAATTACCCGTTCTTCGACTCCGATCACGAGCTCGAAGCGCGTTGCGGCGTGAAGATCCCGGTGATTTTCGAGCACGAAGGCGAGGATGGGTTCCGGGACCGCGAAGCGCAGATGATTGCCGAACTCACCGGACAAACCGGCATCGTGCTGGCCACCGGCGGTGGCGCGGTGCTCCGCGAGGCCAACCGCGCGGCGCTGAAAGCCAACGGGACGGTGGTCTACCTGCGAGCCAGTCCGCACGACCTGTGGCTGCGCACGCGCCATGACCGCAACCGCCCGCTTCTGCAAACCGAGGATCCGAAGGGCCGGCTGGAGGCGTTGTACGCCCAGCGGGACCCCCTCTATCGCGAAGTGGCGGATTTCATTATCGAAACCGGCAAGCCGACTGTGGCGCAGCTTGCTAATATGGTTCTCATGCAACTTGAAATGGCCGGCTTCACGCTTCCATCCGTGGACCCCGTGCCCGACACCCATGTGGTGACGGGGCAGCCGGCGCAGGACACCCATTCATGATCACGCTGGAAGTCGACCTCGGGGCGCGTAGCTACCCGATCCATATCGGCGGCGGCCTGCTGGACCGCGCCGACCTGCTGCAGCCGCATGTGCGCGGCCAGCATGCCGTCATCGTCACCAACGAGACGGTGGGCCCGCTCTATGCGGCCCGCGTCGAGGCGGTGCTGGCCGGCCTGGGCAAGACCGTGCGAACGGTGGTGCTGCCGGATGGAGAGCGCTTCAAGCAGTGGGAAACGCTGAACCTGATCTTCGACGCGCTGCTCAAGGCAGGCGCCGACCGCAAGACCACGCTGATCGCGCTGGGCGGCGGGGTCGTGGGCGATATGACCGGGTTCGCGGCGGCTTGCTACATGCGCGGCGTTCCGTTCGTCCAGATGCCGACCACGTTGCTGTCGCAGGTGGATTCGTCGGTGGGCGGCAAGACCGGCATCAACCACCCGCTCGGCAAGAACATGATCGGCGCATTCCACCAGCCGAACGCGGTGATTGCCGATATCGACACGCTGCACACCCTGCCGCCGCGCGAGCTGGCGGCCGGGCTGGCCGAGGTCATCAAGCACGGCGCGATTGCCGATGCCGGTTACTTCGGCTGGATCGAGGACAACATCACCGCACTCAATGCCTGCGACTCGGATCTCATGGCCGAGGCCGTGCGCCGGTCGTGCGAGATCAAGGCCGCTGTCGTGGCCCAGGACGAGCGCGAAGGCGGCCTGCGCGCGATCCTGAATTTCGGACATACGTTCGGCCACGCGATCGAGGCCGGCATGGGTTACGGCGAATGGCTTCATGGCGAGGCCGTGGGCTGCGGCATGGTGATGGCGGCGGACTTGTCGCACCGCCTGGGCTTCATCGACACCGAGACCCGCGCACGTATCCGCACACTGACGCAGGCGGCGATGCTGCCCGTGGTGGCGCCGGATCTCGGCGTCGACCGCTATGTTGAACTGATGAAGGTGGACAAGAAGGCCGAGGCAGGCAGCATCAAATTCATCCTGCTGCGCAAGCTTGGCGAGGCGTTCATTACCACCGTACCGGACCCGGACCTGCGTGACACGTTGCGCCACGCAGTCTTGAAACCTCCTGCAGAGGCACCGGTCGCCTGAGCGCCTGGTTATGCCTTGCAACCCTGAACCAGCCACGGATTAACGGATTGCCCGCATGACCAACTCGCCAGTGACCGACCTCGACGCCCATCTTGCCCCTTACGCCGCGCGTTCCGCGAAGACGCGCGGGCGTGTGCATGCCGAGCCGGCATCGTCATCGCGCAGCGAATTCCAGCGCGACCGGGATCGCGTCATCCACAGTACGGCATTCCGCCGGCTCGAATACAAGACGCAGGTCTTCGTCAATCACGAGGGCGATCTGTTCCGCACGCGGCTGACGCACAGCCTGGAAGTGGCGCAGATTGCCCGCTCCATCGCGCGCAACCTCCGGCTCAACGAGGACCTTGTCGAGGCGATTTCGCTGGCGCACGACCTCGGCCACACGCCGTTTGGCCATGCCGGCCAGGACGCGCTGAACGGCTGCATGAAGAACCACGGCGGCTTCGAGCACAACCTGCAAAGCCTGCTTGTGGTGGATGAGCTGGAAGAGCGCTATGGCGGCTTCAACGGATTGAATCTGACGTTCGAAACGCGCGAAGGCATCCTCAAGCATTGCTCGCGCGTCAATGCGGCGGCGCTTGGCGAGCTGGGCCGGCGTTTCCTGGAGGGCAGCCAGCCGTCGCTGGAAGCCCAGCTGGCCAACTTGGCCGACGAGATCGCGTACAACAATCACGACATCGACGACGGCCTGCGCTCGGGTCTGCTGACGCTGGAGCAGCTCGATGAAGTGCCGATGTGGGGGCGTCATCGCGCCGAGGTCGTGGCGGCCTTTCCCGGCATCAATGGGCGTCGGGCGATCAACGAAACCGTCCGGCGCATGATCAATACGCTGATCGTCGACCTGATCGAGACCACGGCACGCAATATCTCCGCGGCCCACCCGAAATCGATCAACGACGTGCGCGCCGCCGGGCCGCTGGTTTCGTTCAGCCCGAAGATCCACGAAGAAGCGGCCACATTGAAGCGTTTTCTGTTCCGGCACCTGTACCGGCACTACCTGGTCATGCGCATGTCGGCCAAGGCGCAGCGCATCATCTCGGATCTGTTCAATGCCTTCATGCAGGATTCGCGTCTGCTGCCGCCCCAATACCAGGCCGGTCACGGCGCCGATCAGCCGCGCCTGATTGCGCACTACATCGCGGGCATGACGGACCGTTACGCCATTCGCGAGCACAGGCGCATCTTCGCCGTCAGCGAGAGCAACTCGCTCGGCTGATAAAAACGGGGACAGATCAAGCTATCATGCGGGCATCTTCCATGAGGGATGCCCAATGGCCCGCCTTCCCCGATTCTCTCCCGCTGGCCTGCCGGCAATGGTGTTGCAGCGCGGCAACAATCGCCAACCCGTGTTTCTGGGCACCGAGGACTATGTTTATTACCTCGATTGCCTGCGCATGGCCGCGCGCGAGCATGAGGTCGCAATCCATGCCTACGCGCTGCGGCCCAATCATATCCACCTGGTTGCTACCCCCAAGGGCGCCGATTCGCTGAGTCTGACGATGCAGGCGGTGGGGCGTCGCTACGCTCGTCATTTCAACCGCGTGGCCGACCGCACCGGCACCCTCTGGGAAGGCCGTTTTCGGTCGGCTGTCGTCGAGCCGGAGACCTGGCTGTTGCCGGCCATGCTCTATGTCGAAGGGAATGCCATGCGGGCCGGCGACGCCATGACGCCAGAGGCTGATCGCTGGAGCAGCTACCGGCACCACGCCGGTATCGAAGCAAGCCCGATTGTGAGCGATCACTCCACGTACTGGGATCTTGGCAATACGCCGTTCGAGCGCCAATCGAACTACCGGGCGTTCACCGCGGAAGGTCTGTCGGGTCGGACGCTGGCTACGCTCCAGAAACATGCGCATAGCGGCTGGCCGCTCGGCAGCGAAGCCTTCCTCGCGCAGCTTGAGCGCCATGCAACGCGGCGGGTTCAGCCACTTCCGAAAGGTCGACCGCGCAAGTCGACTATTTCGGAAGAAGAAGGCGCAGACGTGGAACACGAGGTCAGTCATGATTGAAATGCACCATAAGCGTGCATTTGTGGCGTAAATCTAATGTGTCCCCATTTAAAATGCGACCAGAGGTGGTGCAATATTTAATGTGTTCTGACCCCATTTAATAATTTTGCGGCGTCTGGACGATTCTCTTATAGTTGCTCCACCCACAGTCATTGTGCGGCGCGTCACGCTCGTGTACGCCGCTGCGGTTCCACTGTCCACCAAAGCCCATCCGAAGAGATAGAGGCGCCCCGCGACAGTCATCCCGTTCGGTCTGCCTTGCTGGCTGCGCAGCCTTCACCGGAATTCAGCCCGTGGACCACTCGCAACAACCTTCCGACCTCGCCGCCCGCCCGCAGGCCCAGGGCCTGTACGACCCGACCAATGAGCACGACGCCTGTGGCGTCGGCATGGTCGCGCATATCAAGGGCAAGAA
>DAIOET010000420.1:0-4136 GCA_036746135.1 Cupriavidus sp. | reverse complement strand
GCCTGGCTGGCGCAGAAGCCGTCGTGCCGCGCCGGTGGATCGGGATCGCAGACGATGAATACGCTGGCTTCGGGAACGCGCAGCAGCGCCGCCAGCGCCGTGCGCAGTGCGGCCGGCTGCGAGCAGGCCACCCAGACGCGCAGTTCGCCATCGCTCCAGTCGGCCGTGGCCGTGCCATATGCGTCGGCGCGCGGACTCATCAATGGCCAGTGATAGGTGGCGTCGATGCGACTATCGCTGCGATCCAGCGCACCGCTGGCATCGCCGTGCGACGCAATGCGCGCTTCACCGCCATTGGCGGGCGCGGCCGGCGCGGTGATCGCCTGCCAGGCCGGCCGCAGGGCGGAGGCTGCCACAGTCGCCTGCTCGCGCGACGCGGCAACCACAGCCAGAAAGTTGCCGCGTGCGACGATGTCCGCGACGCCGTCGCAGCGGCGCGCCGCTGCGTCATCAAAACCAGTGAGCTGTCCTGGCCCATCCGCCGGGCGCACGACATACCCGTACAGCGTTGCCGCCGGCAACGCCAGATGGACCGATTCGCGCGTGCGGGCGTTCATCGAACCGTCTCGAATTCCCGCCGCGCGACGGCCTCGCGCTGCAATGCGGCGGCACGCCGCACGGCGCGCATGATTTCCACATGCGTGCCGCAGCGGCAAAGGTTGAAGCGCAGCGCCTCGCGGATCTCGGCTTCGCTCGGGTCCGGGTTTGCCGCCAGCAGCGCCTTGGTGCTCATGATCATGCCGTTGAGGCAATAACCGCACTGCGCCGCCTGTTCCTCGATAAAGCCCTGCTGCACGGGGTCCGGCTCCGCGCGGGTGCCAAGGCCCTCCAGCGTCGTCACCGCACGCCCCACGGCCGCGCCGGCCGGCACGATGCACGAGCGGGCCGCCACGCCATCGATCAGTACCGTGCAGGCGCCGCACTGGCCCAGCCCGCACCCGTACTTGGGACCATTGCAGGCCAGGTCATTGCGCAGCACATAGAGCAATGGCGTTTGCGGGTCCACACAGACTTCGTGCGAATCCCGGTTCACGCGCAACATCAGGGGGCGGGGCGCGGACATCGGGTTCCTGGGGGCGTTTGGTGTTTCGGATCAGGCTGCCGCGGGCACCGGCCGGGCAGCCGGTTCGCGCAGGGCCACGGAGAACACGTCATAACCGAAGCACCAGTCGGGGTTCTCGTTGGTGCGCAGCCACGTGTTGTCGTGCGATACCTTTTGCACCTTGCTGGCGCGCTCGGCACGGTTGGCCTCATACAGCGCGAACGTATAGGCGTGGTCCTGCAGGCCGGCCTCGACAAAGCAGCGCGTCAGCATCGCGGCATCCTCGATGGCCATTGCGGCACCTTGCGCCATGTGCGGCTTCATCGGATGGCAGGCGTCGCCCAGCAGCACCAGGCGGCCACGGCTCCACAGCGGCAGCGGATCGCGTTCCAGCAGCGGCCACTTGGTGACTTCGACCGTGCCCTCGATCAGCGACTGCACGCCCTGATGCCAGCCGTCGAATGCGGCGCGCATTTCTTCGATGCTGCTTGGCACCCAGCTCTTGCTCATGTCCCATTCGGGTTCGGGCACGCCGGTTACGTAATAGATTTCGTCGAGCTTGCTCGTGTCGAAGTAGACCATCATGTGGCGATCGTCCGACCACCACTTGGTGCAGCGGTCGTGGGTGAACCCCTTGACGCGCGAGATCGGGAAAACCGCCCGGTGGGCCACATAGCCGGTGTACTTCGGCGGCTCCGCGCCGAGCAGGTGCTCGCGGATGCGCGAGTTCACGCCATCGGCCCCGATCACGATATCGGCTTCTTCCACCGTGCCGTCGGTGAAAGTCAGCTTCACCACATCGCCAAGGTCTTCGACGCTTTCCAGCTTCTTGTTGAAGGCGAGCCGGCTCGGCTCCACGGCGTCGGTCATCAGCGCATGGAAATCGCCGCGATGCACGGTCAGGTAGCTGGCGCCGTAATGCGACAGCGCGTAATCGCCAAGCGGAATCTGCGCGATGACTTCACCGGTGTCCCAGTCGCGGCTGTACCAGTAGTCCGGATGGCAGCCCATGCTGTTCATCGCGTCTTCGATCCCGATACGACGCAGGATCTTCATCACGTTCGGACCAACGTGGATACCGGCGCCCAGGCGCGAGAAGGCGGGCGCCTGCTCATACAGCTTCACGTTGAACCCTGCGCGCTGGAGCAGGGCGGCGGCTGCCGTCCCACCCAGGCCCGCACCGATCACTGCAATTCGAGTATTCCCTTGCACGACGTCTCTCCTGAGTTGGTCTGTCACGTTGAAATCGAGTGTACACACCATAAATTTTCAAGTAAAGACGACTTTGCCGAAGCTAATGGAAAACCCTGATGATTCATCGTCAACTTTAATTCAATGCCCATAGATGGCGAAATAATGCGCTAAATACGGGATTCATTCATTCAGAACGCACTGAATGAGTGCGCTGCGCAGCAACAAATCCGGTGTTGTAAAAATAAGGTGTGTACACTAGAATTTTTCGGAAAGGCGCCGGACCGTGCGCCATGCGTCCCGTGCGGCATGGGCGGGTGGGTAGACAAAGACACAGACGATGGAGTGACAAGTGCAGAAAGTTTTCCGGATCGGACAGATCGTCCCCAGTTCCAACACCACGATGGAGACCGAGATTCCCGCCATGCTGGCCGCGCGCCAGCTCGTGCGTCCCGAGCGCTTCACGTTCCACTCAAGCCGCATGCGCATGAAGACAGTGAAGAAGGAGGAGCTTGCGGCGATGGACGCGGAATCCGACCGCTGCGCGCTGGAGCTGAGCGATGCCCGCGTCGATGTTCTCGGCTATGCCTGCCTGGTGGCGATCATGTCGATGGGGCGCGGTTATCACCGCACTTCCGAGACGCGGCTGAGGTCGCGCACCGAGGAAAACGGCGGCACCGCGCCGGTGGTGACCAGCGCGGGCGCACTGGTCAACGCGCTCAAGGTGATCGGCGCGAAGCGCATCGCCCTGGTGGCGCCCTATATGAAGCCGCTCACCGAACTGGTGGTGGACTACATCCAGCATGAGGGTTTCGAAGTTGTCGAATGGCGCGCACTTGAGATCCCGGACAACCTGGAGGTCGGCCGCCATGACCCGTCGCGCCTGCCCGGCATCGTGGCAACGATGAACACCAAGGATGTGGACGCCGTGGTGCTGTCGGCCTGCGTGCAGATGCCGTCGTTGCCGGTGGTGGAGAAGGTCGAGGCGATGACCGGCAAGCCCGTGATTACGGCGGCCATTGCCACCACCTATGCGCTGCTCAAGGAGCTGGATCTCGAAGCGGTGGTGCCCGGTGGCGGCGCGCTGCTGTCCGGCGCCTACTGAAGGATGGCGCCATGAGCACGTTTCTCTACGGCGGCAATGTGCACGCCAACGGCATTCGTCAGCACTACCTGCGCTACGGCGGCACGGCTGATGGCCGCGATGCGCGCGACGCGGTGATCATCGTGCCGGGCATCACGAGTCCGGCCATTACCTGGGGCTTCGTCGGCGAGCGCTTTGGCACGCGCTTCGATACCTATGTGCTCGACGTGCGCGGCCGGGGCCTTTCCTCGGCGGGCGATGCGCTCGACTACAGTCTCGATGCGCAGGCCGCCGACGTTATCGCGTTCGCCCAGGCATTGGGCCTGGCCCGATATCAGATCGTCGGTCACTCGATGGGTGGCCGCATCGGCATTCGCGCCGCTCGTTCCAAGCCCGCCGGTTTGACGCGGCTGGTGATGGTCGACCCGCCGGTCTCGGGCCCGGGCCGCCGCGCCTATCCAGCGCAACTGCCCTGGTATGTCGATTCGATCCGTCTTGCCACGGAAGGTGCCGACGCCGAAGCGATGCGCCGCTTCTGCCCGACGTGGACCGACGATCAACTGCGGCTGCGCGCCGAGTGGCTGCATACCTGCGACGAGCGCGCGGTGCTGGCCAGCTTCGACGGTTTTCACACCGACGACATCCATGTGGACCTGCCGCATATCGGCGTGCCAACCCTGCTGATCACGGCCGCGCGTGGCGATGTCGTACTGCCCGCCGACGTGGATGAGTTGAAGTCGCTGCGCCCCGGGCTGCTTGAAGTCCGCGTGCCCGATGCCGGCCACATGATCCCGTGGGATAACGAAGCCGGCTTCTATG
>DAIOET010000419.1:0-4169 GCA_036746135.1 Cupriavidus sp. | reverse complement strand
GTGCGCGTCGACGTTTCCTTGTCGCGCATGTGCGAGAGCTTGTGCTGGATCAGCGGGTGATCGAGGATGAAGAGGTTGGGAAAGCGGGGATCCTGTGTCATGGCGGGCTCGGCGAATACGGGAAGGGCCTTCCTGAAAGCGGAAAGGCCCGATGCAGCGCGATTGTAATGGATGCGCGCCGGCCGCTGCGAGCCTGCCCCGTCAACAGTCCGCCGCTCAGTCCACGGTGATGGCCGCGGATTTGGCCACTTTGCCGAAACGTTCGTACTCGCTTTGCGTCAACGTCTGAAGTTCCGCCGCGCTCGACCCCTTCGGGTTGAAACCGGCCTGGGCCAGCTTGTCGCGCACATCGGTCCGGGCCAGTGCCTCGACGAACGCCGCATTGAGCGCCTGCACCACCGGAGCGGGCAGGTTGGCCGGGCCGTAGACGCCAAACCACGGTTCCACGGCATAGCCCGGCAGGCCCGCCTCGGCCAGCGTGGGCACATTCGGCAGCGACGGCGCCCGGGTCTTGCCCGCCACGGCCAGTGCGCGGAGCTTGCCCGCCTGGATATGCGGCAGCGACGCGGGCAGGTTGTCGAACATCACCTGGATGTGGCCGCCCAGCATGTCGTTGATGGCCGGGCTGCTGCCCTTGTAGGGCACATGGACCAGCCCCGTCTGCGTCATCTGCGAGAACATCGCCCCGGCCAGATGCATCGACGTGCCAGTGCCGGCGGTGGCGTAGGTCAGGCCCGGATGCGCCTTGGCATAGGCAATCAGTTCGCCCACGGTCTTGACGGGCAGGTCATTGCTGACTTCGAGAACGATCGTCGACGTGCCGAGCAGGCTGATGGCGGTGAAGTCGCGGCGCGGATCGAACGGCACGTGCTTGTAGATGTGCGGGTTGAGCGCGTTCGTCGAAATGGCGCCGAAGCCGATCGTGTACCCGTCCGCGGGCGCCTTGGCCACGGCTTCCATACCGATGTTGCCGCCAGCCCCCGGGCGGTTCTCGACCACTACTGGCTGGCCCAGTTTCTCGGCCACGCGCTGACCGACGGTGCGCGCCACGAGGTCGGTGGTGCCACCCGCCGCGTACGGCACGATGAAGCGGATCGGCTTGCCCGGATAGGTATCGGCAGCGTGGACGGCCGGCGCCGTCAGCAGGGCGGCAACGGATGCCGCGGCGAACGTCAGGAAGGCGCGTCGTGGCGCGGCGATGCGATGAAACGGCATGGCTCGGGAGTCTCCGGAATATTGTTATCGTGCCCGCCTGCACCGTGGCGGTGCGAGGTCCGGCGCGGGCCATTGTATGGGAAAGCAGGCAATACCGCCGGGGCGGGAACGCCCGCGCCTTTTGACATACAATCGCCGGGTTGCGCCGTGCCGGTGAATCCGGCCTGGCGCCCCGATTCCCGCGTCCCCGTGCCAGCCTCCCAGAAGTCCCTTTCCCAGTCCGCCGAAGTGCCAGTCGCGCAGCGCGTCGGACTCGCCACCGCGGCCATCGGCGCCGTTCTGTTTTCCGCCAAGGCCATCGTGGCCAAGCTCATGTACCGCTATAGCGTGGATGCCGTGATGGTCATCACGCTGCGCATGCTGTTTGCCGTGCCGTTGTTCATGGCCATTGGCTGGTGGCAGGCGCGCAAGCTGCCGGCGCTGTCATGGGCCGACCGTGGCCGAGTGGTGTTCCTGGGCTTCATCGGCTACTACCTGTCGAGCTTTCTGGATTTCCTGGGACTGCAATACATCACTGCCGGGCTGGAGCGGCTGATCCTGTTCCTGACGCCGTCGTTCGTGCTGCTGTTCACCGCGCTGGGATTTCGCCGGCAGATCCATTCCCGCCAGTGGATTTCGCTGGCGCTGGCCTATGCGGGCATCGTGCTGGTGTTCGCGCACGACCTGGACGTCAGCGGCAACCAGGTGTGGCTCGGCGGCGCGCTGGTGCTGGCCAGCGCGTTGTCGTATGGTGTGTACCTGATTCTGAGCGGCGAACTGGTCCAGCGTGTGGGATCGTTGCGGCTGGTGGCCTATGCGATGTGCGTCTCCACGCTGTGCTGCGTGATCCAGTACGTCGTGCTGGGCCGGCCGCTGGCAGACCTGGCGCAGCAGCCGGCGCCGGTGTTGTGGCTGTCGGTGGTCAACGCGGTGCTGTGCACGGTGCTGCCGGTATCGCTGACGATGATTGCCGTGGCGCGCATTGGCGCGCCGATGGCGTCGCAGGCCGGCATGATCGGCCCCGTGTCGACGCTGGCGCTGGCGTTCTGGCTGCTCGGTGAACCTGTCACCGGTGCGCAGCTCGCTGGCAGTGCATTAGTGCTCGGCGGCATGTATCTGCTGTCGAGCCGGAAAGCCTGACAAATCTGGATTCGAACAGAGTCAACCAAGGAAGGAGAGAGAAGCCATGGATTTTGGACTGCGCGGTAAGCATGCGCTGGTGTGCGGTGCCAGCAAGGGGCTAGGTTTGGCGTGTGCCGACGCGCTCGCGGCCGAAGGCGTCGACGTGGTGATCGTGGCGCGTGGCGCCGAGGCGCTGGAGAAGGCTGCCGCCGACCTGCGCGCGCGTTATGGCCGTCGCGTGATTGCCGTGGCCACCGACATCACCACGCCCGAAGGCCGCAAGCTGGCGCTCGATGCCGTGGCCAAGCTCGGTGATCTGGACATCCTCGTGAACAACGCGGGCGGCCCGCCGCCGGGCAACTTCCGCGACTGGGGCCGCGACGAGTGGCTTGCCGCGCTCGACGCCAACATGCTGACGCCGATCGAGCTGATCAAGGCGACCATCGACGGCATGATCGCGCGCCGCTGGGGCCGCATCGTCAACATCACCAGCGGTGCCGTGAAGGCGCCGATCGACGTGCTGGGCCTCTCGAACGGCGCCCGTTCGGGCCTGACCGGTTTCGTGGCCGGTCTGGCACGCGAAGTGGCACAGCATGGCGTGACCGTGAACAACCTGCTGCCGGGGCCGTTCGACACCGACCGTCTGAAGAAGACGATGGAAGGCGGCGCCCAGAAGGCTGGTATCAGCATCGAGGAAATGGCCAAGCGTCGTGCGGCCGCCAACCCGTCGCGCCGCTTCGGCGAGCCGGCCGAGTTTGGCGCCACCTGCGCGTTCCTGTGCAGCAAGCAGGCCGCCTTCATGACGGGCCAGAACGTGCTGCTTGACGGCGGTGCTTACCCGGGGACGTTCTGATGGGTAACTCGGAAACCACGCAGGAATCCAGGCCGCGTATCGCCCTGATCGCGCACGATCACAAGAAGGACGACATCGTGGCCTTTGCCGGCCGCCATCGAGACTTCCTGGCGCGCTGCGACCTGCTGGCCACTGGCACCACGGGTGGCCGCATCGCGGCCGAGGTCGGGCTGGAGGTGACCCGCATGCTGTCCGGCCCGTGGGGCGGCGACCTGCAGATCGGCGCGCTACTGGCCGAGGGCAAGGTCACTGCGGTGATTTTCCTGCGTGACCCGATGACGCCGCAGCCGCATGAACCGGACATCAACGCGCTGGTGCGCGCGTGCGACGTTCATAACGTGCCGTGCGCCACCAACCTGGCCACGGCCGAGTTGCTGGTCGTGGAACTGGCGCGGCACTGCTTCGAGCCGAAGTCCTGAGCCGTCGTCACGCGAGGGCATAAAAAAACCGCTGCTTCGGCAGCGGTTTTGTTTTGACGGCCCGCTCCTGAGAGGGACGGCGTCAGCGCGGCCTGACCGTGGTGGCGGTGGCGCGCATTTCCGCCTGGCGCAGGATGTGCGGCGGCAGACGCTTCAGAATCAGGTGAACGGCCAGCGGAATGATCACGACGTCGTCCACGATGCCGAGTCCGGCGATCACATCCGGGATCAGGTCGATCGGCGAGATGGCGTAGAACAGCAGGCCGAACGCGGCGGGCTTGAGCCAGGGCGGCGCATCGGGGTGGCGCAGCGCGTACCAGAACAACCGGCCATCGCGCCGCACCAGCGTCCAGAGGGCAGAAAATCGCTTCCACATGATAGGCCTCCTTGGTCACACGTTCAGCGGGTATGAGCAAGTAGCTTGGGCCGATGGAAGGGGTTTCAAGTTCCTGATGGATGGGCGGGTTTGCTCCCCTGGCCCGCGGCGCGGGGCAGGGGAGCCGTCTTGCGGTACGGCGGACGTCGATCAGCCCGGTACGTTGCCTTCCACGCCTTCGACGTAGAACTTCACGTTGTGCAGG
>DAIOET010000418.1:0-4174 GCA_036746135.1 Cupriavidus sp. | reverse complement strand
ATCACCGTGCCGCCGCCGCAGATGGTGGCCAACATGCGCGTGGGCAACATGGACGGCTTCTGCGTCGGCGAACCGTGGGGCGCGCGTGCCATCGCCGACAAGATCGGCTTCACGGCCGAAACCACTCAAGCCATCTGGAAGGATCACCCCGAGAAGGTACTCGGCACGACGTCCGAATTCGTCCAGAAGAATCCGAACACGGCGCGCGCGATGGTGGCGGCCATCCTGGAAGCGTCGAAGTTCATCGACGCATCGGCGTCGAACCGCCGCAAGACCGCCGAGACCATCGCGGCCAAGTCCTACGTCAACACCGACATGGACATCATCCTGGACCGCATGCTGGGCCGCTATACCAACGGCCTGGGCAAGACCTGGGACGACCCCGATTCGATGAAGTTCTACCAGGACGGCCTGGCCAACTATCCGTTCCTGTCGGACGGCATGTGGTTCCTGACGCAGCAGAAGCGCTGGGGCCTGCTGAAGGACCATCCCGACTACCTGGCAGTGGCCAAGCAGGTGAACCGCATCGACGTGTTCAAGCAGGCCGCCGCCGCCGCGCAGGTGCCGCTGCCCAAGAGCGACTTCCGTACCGCGAAGCTGATCGATGGCGTGACCTGGGATGCCACCAAGGACCCGAAGGCCTACGCCGACGGCTTCAAGATCAAGGCGAACGCCCTCTGACCCCATAGCCCGTCTCATCGCTCTTCCGAAAGGAGCTTGCCGTGAATGCCATCGCCCCAACTTCTCCGAAAGGTGCTGCCGTGGATGCAGATGCCATCGATTCCGAAGCCAAGGAACACACGCGCCGCCGCGCGCGGGAGATTGCCGCCCAGGCACAGCAGGCGGCACGGCGTGAGGCCATTGCCGCCATCGTTCACAAATGCGTGCCGCCGCTGGCCGGCTTCGTGCTGTTCCTGCTGGTCTGGCACGGCATCGCCACGCTGATTCCCGCGCTGCCCACGCCGGGTGTCACATGGAATGCCGCCGTGCCGCTGTTTTCCGATCCGTTCTATCGCAATGGTCCGAACGATCAGGGCATCGGCTGGAACGTGCTGGCATCGCTGGCGCGCGTGGCGGCCGGCTTTGGCCTGGCGGCGGTGGTCGGCATTCCGGCGGGCTTTCTGCTCGGGCGCTTCGCGTTCCTGAACGCGATGGCCGCGCCGGTGATCAGCCTGCTGCGGCCGGTGTCGCCGCTGGCCTGGCTGCCCATCGGCCTGCTGCTGTTCAAGGCCGCCAACCCGGCTGCCATCTGGGCCATCTTCATCTGCTCGATCTGGCCGATGATCATCAACACCGCCGTGGGCGTGACACGGGTGCCGCAGGACTACCTCAACGTGGCGCGCGTGCTCGATCTGTCCGAATGGAAGATCTTCCGCAGCGTGCTGTTCCCGGCGGTGCTGCCGTACATGCTGACCGGTGTGCGGCTTTCCATCGGCACCGCGTGGCTGGTGATCGTGGCCGCCGAGATGCTGACGGGCGGCACCGGCATCGGCTTCTGGCTGTGGGACGAGTGGAACAACCTCAAGGTCGAACACATCGTCATCGCCATTTTCATCATCGGTGTGGTGGGCCTGGTGCTGGAGCACCTGCTGCTGGCCCTGGCGCGCCGCTTCAGCTACGGCAACACCTGAACGGAGTCCCAGGATGGAAAAATTCGTCAGCATCGAAAACGTCGGCCAGACGTTCAAGACGCGCAAGGGGCCGTTCGTGGCGCTGCGCGACATCAACCTGTCGATTGCCGAAGGAGAGTTCATCACGCTGATCGGGCATTCGGGCTGCGGCAAGTCCACGCTGCTGAACCTGATCGCCGGCCTGACCATGCCCACCGCCGGCGCTCTGATCTGCGCGGGGCGCGAGATTGCCGGACCCGGGCCGGAGCGTGCCGTGGTGTTTCAAAACCACTCGCTGCTGCCCTGGCTCACGTGCTTCGAAAACGTCCACCTGGGCGTGGAGCGCGTGTTCGGCGCGGCGGAAAGCAAGGCACAGTTGAAGGCCCGCACGCATGACACCCTGGCACTAGTGGGTCTGACGCATGCCGAGTCCAAGTATCCGCACGAGATATCGGGCGGGATGAAGCAGCGCGTGGGTATCGCCCGTGCGCTGGCGATGCAGCCGAAAGTGCTGCTGATGGATGAACCGTTCGGCGCGCTCGATGCACTGACTCGCGCGCACCTTCAGGACGAACTCATCAAGATCGTCGCCCGTACGAAGAGCACCGTGGTCATGGTCACGCATGACGTGGACGAAGCCGTGCTGCTGGCCGACCGCATCGTCATGATGACCAACGGCCCGGCGGCCACGATCGGCGAGATCCTGAGCGTCGGCATCCCGCGCCCGCGCGACCGCGTGGCGCTGGCCGACGACAAGACCTACCATGCGTGCCGCACCGCGGTGCTGGACTTCCTGTACCGCAAGCAGCGCAACCCGGCGCTGCAAGAGGCTGCCTGAGCCTTTCGCCGACGGAATCGTGGGGCTATCATGAACCCCAACCCCACGATTCCGGCAGTCACCATGACCACTGCAGCAGATTCGCCTTTTTCGGCGGCAAAGTACATCAAGGAAATCGGGCGCGGCGTCAACGGCGCCCGTGCGTTGCCGCGCGAGGACGCGCAGGCGTTGTTCGACGCCATGCTGGCCGGCCGCGTTTCCGATATCGAACTGGGCGCCGTGCTGATGGCGTACCGCATCAAGGGTGAAGCCCCGCACGAACTGGCGGGGATGCTCGAAGCCGCGCACCTGCATTGCCAGCCGCTGGCGGCGCCGCCCGACAAGCCCGTGGTGGTGATCCCCAGCTACAACGGCGCGCGCAAGCAACCCAACCTGGTGCCGCTGCTGGCGATACTGCTGGCGCGCGACGGCGTGCCGACGCTGGTGCATGGCGTACGCGCATTCCAGGGCCGGGTCACAAGCATCGCGTTGTTCGAGGCGCTGGGCGTGCCGCTGTGCGATACCACGCAGGCGGCGCAGGACCAGCTGCGCGCGGCATCGAACCCGCTGGCCGTGCTGCCCGTGGACGTGCTGTCGCCCGCGCTGTCCGCGTTGCTCGAAAAGCGGTCGATCATCGGCCTGCGCAACTCCTCGCACACGATCGTGAAGATGCTTCAGCCGGTGGGCGGCCATACGCCCGCCGAGGCGTTGCGCCTGTACAGCTACACGCACCCCGAATATCGGGAAACGCTGACCGATTACTTCTCGCATGAGCCGGCCAACGTGCTGCTTGGACGCGGCACGGAAGGCGAAGTCGTCGCGGACGCGCGCCGCAGCACGCGCATCGACTGGCTGCACGATGGCCATCAGCGCACGATGGTGGACCCGGTGGGCGGGTCGATTGCGGAGGTTCCGGCGTTGCCTGCCGGCACCGATGTGGCCGAGACGGCGGCCTGGATCCGCAAGGTGCTCGATGGCACGGAAGCCGTACCCGCGCCCATCGCGACCCAGATCGCCACGATCAAGGAGTGTCTGCAACAGGCCACTCGCGTGGCCTGGGCCAGCCCGCTCTGAGCTGCGGCTTAACGCCGCACCGGCAGCGGAATCCGCTCGGTCTCGCCGGGCACGTGAGGGAATTTGTCGTCCTGCCAGCGCTGGCTGGCTTCCTCGATGGCCTCCTTGCTGCTGGCCACGAAGTTCCAGAAGATGAAACGGCGTCCGTCAGTAGGGTCGCCGCCGAGCAGCATCACGCGCGACGGCATCGTCGCCGTGATGGTGACCGGCTCGCCGGGCGTCAGCACCACCAGATGCTCGGCGGGCAGCGTTTCCCCATCCATTTCCAGATTGCCGTCCACCGGGTAGATGCCGCGCTGAACATGATCGGCCGGAATCACCAGGCTGCTGCCGGCGTCCATCTCGATAGCGACGTAGAGCGTCCGACTATACACACGAACCGGTGACTCGGCGCCAAAGGCATCGCCGGCAATCACGGTCATCCGCACGCCCGGCAGCTCCAGCTTGGGCAGCGTGGCGCCCGGGTGATGGTGGAAGGATGGCGGATCGTTCTCATGCGCCTTGGGCAGCGCCACCCAGGTCTGGATGCCGTGAACACGCGGCCCTGCCTCGCGCAGATCGTCGGGCGTGCGCTCCGAGTGGACGATGCCGGTGCCAGCCGTCATCCAGTTCACATCACCGGGCCGGATGACCTGTTCGCTCCCGAGGCTGTCCCGATGCATGATCGCGCCTT
>DAIOET010000417.1:0-4178 GCA_036746135.1 Cupriavidus sp. | reverse complement strand
GCGTTGTAGATCAGGTTGCCGTATTCGAGATCGTGGTCCGAATGGTGGTGGCTGATGAATACATAGCGCAGTGCCGACAGCGGCACGCCCGCGTTGACGAGTTGACGCGACACACCCGTGCCGCAGTCGATCACGTAGGGGACGCCGTTGATCAGCAGCAGATTGGCAGGATTGGAGCGCGAGCCGCCCACCCGTGGGCCGCCCTTGGTGCCGAGCAGGATCAGGCGGGTGCCGCCTGGTCTGGCAGCGGGTTGTGCGAACGGGAGTTGTGGAAGCAGGGCCGCGCCGGCGGCGGCCATGCCCAGGCCGAGGACCTTGCGGCGTTGGGGCTGAAACACGCGTTGTCTCCTTGATATTGTCGTGGCGAAGAGAGCCACAACCTTAGCGCCGGCCTTCGCGCGCCATCAAGGGACGAATCGAACGTTCAGTGGGACAAAGCGAACCAGCCGCCTGGTTTTCCAGAGCTTTGCGGGTAATCACCCGTCGATCTTGCGCATCGCCTCGGTGATTTCCCGAGCCGCGTTCGGGCGCACCAGACGGGCCACTTCCTGGCCATCGCGCAGAAAGATCAGCGTGGGCCAAAGCTTCACACGAAACGATCTTCCCAGCGGGCGGCCGCTGCCGTCTTCAACCTTGATGTGGTCGATCGCCGGGTGTTCGTCGAAAGCGGTTTCGATCAGCGGTTGTGCGCGCTGGCAGAAGCCGCACCAGTCGGTGCCGAACTCCAGAATCGTGGCGCCGCGCAGGGCATCGATCTCCGCGCGCGTGGGTTCGGTGGTGGCAAAGCTGCGGGTCATGCTCATCGGCGAGGCTCCGTTCGGGCACGGTTGTCTGATGCGCCTGCACGCGAATTCCGCGCCGGCGGCGTAGCCGTCATTCTGCCAGCGACAGCGGTTGCGCGCTGGGCGGGGCGCCGGTCAGAATTTCCCACCATGCCGGTAAAAGCGCCCGCACTTCGCTTCGCGCATAGCGGTCGTCGATCAGCCAGACCACGCCGCGGTCCTGCTGGGTGCGGATGACGCGGCCCGCCGCCTGCACTACCTTGCGCAGGCCGGGATAGAGGTAGGCATAGTCGTAGCCCTGGCCGAACGCGGCGTCCATCCGCTCTCGCAGCTGCTCGTTGATCGGATTCACCTGAGGCAGGCCCAGCGTGGCCACGAAGGCGCCGATCAGGCGATCGCCAGGCAGATCGACGCCTTCCGAAAACACGCCACCCAGCACCGCAAAGCCAATGCCCTGGCCACCCGGTGCAAATGCATCGAGAAACGCTGTCTGGCCGGCTTCCGTCATGCCGCGTGCCTGCGACCACGTCGGGATATCGGGATGGCTTTCGGTCAGCAGCGCGGCCGCCTGCTGCAGGTATTCATGGCTGCTGAAGAAAGCCAGGTAGTTGCCGGGCCGTCTTGCAAACTGCTCGGCCATCAGCCGAACGATGGCGGGCAGCGAGCGCTGCCGCTGGGCGTAGCGCGTGGAGATGTGCCGTGCCACATGAACGTCGAGCTGCTCGGACTGGAACGGCGATGGCACTTCCACCCACACCGCGCTCGCTGGCAGGCCCAGCAGGTTTCGATAGTAGTCGGCCGGTTGCAGTGTGGCGGAAAACAGCGTGGTGGAATGGGCACCCGCGAATCGCGGGGCCAGGTAGGGGGCGGGCAGCAGGTTACGCACGCAGAGGTCGGCATCCACACCCGACTTGTTGCGCGGCGTGCGCGTGATGTCGAACAGCGAATGCTTGCCGCCATATTCGGTCATCTGCTCGGCCAGACGCAGAAAGTGCATCGCATCGAAGTAAAAGCGTTCGAGCGTGGCGTCATGCCGCTGCGGATGCTCGCTCATGTCGTCGATGATGGCCGTGCAGAGCTGGATCAGGGCCTCGACGAATGCCGCGGGTTCGTCGTCGCGCGTTTCATACGCCGCCTCGCCCGACTTTGCCAGGGAATTCCATTGCCGGTAGACGCGGTCCATCGGGCGTTTCAGCGCGCCCGGCGCGGCCAGCCGCACGCCACGGAACGCCGCATGATCCAGCGTGGACGTGTACATCGCGCGGCCACGTTCCACAAGATTGTGCGCTTCGTCCACCAGTACGCTGACACGCCATTCGTTCAGCGCGGTCAGCATGTAAAGCAGTGCGCTGCGATCGAAATAGTAGTTGTAGTCGGCCACTACCAGATCGCTCCAGCGGATCATCTCCTGGGCCAGGTAGTAGGGGCAGATATCGTGCGCGCGGGCGATGTCCCGCGTGGTGGCGCGATCGAGCAGCGGCGCGCGGCTGGCGGCGTCGCGCGCGGCGGGCAGCCTGTCGTAGAAGCCCTGTGCGAGCGGGCACGATTCGCCGTGACACGCCAGGTCCGGATGTTCGCAGGACTTGTCGCGCGCGGTGAGTTCCAGCACGCGTAGCGGCGTCTCATCGGTGTTCTGTCTTAATTGCCGCGTGGCATGCAGTGCCACGGCGCGACCCGTGGATCGCGCGGACAGAAAGAAGATCTTGTCCAGACGCTGCGCCGGCATGGCCTTGAGGGCAGGGAACACCGTGCCGATCGATTTGCCAATACCGGTTGGTGCCTGGGCCAGCAACGTACGCGCGGTTGCGTTGGCCTTGTAGACCGATTCGGCCAGCAGGCGCTGACCATCGCGGAACGTGCCATGCGGAAAAGCCAGCGTCTGCAACCCGGCATCGCGGGCCAGGCGATGTGCCGCTTCGCGTTCGGCCCAATGCATGAAGCGGCGGCAGCTATCCTCGAAGAATTCGCGCAGCGCCTGCGCGTCGAAGCGCTCCCTGAGTACGCGCTCGCGCTGGCTGACGATATCGAAATAGACCAGTGCCACGTCGATCTGCTTCAGCTCGCGCGACTCGCACAGCAGCCAGCCGTAGATCTTGGCCTGGGCCCAGTGCAACGCCTGGTGGTTCGGCGGAATCTCCACCTTCTCGCCGCGCACGGTTTTGATTTCCTCGACGCGGTTGGTCACCGGGTTGTAGCCATCGGCCCGGCCACGCACGCGCAAACCTTCGAAATCCCCCGACAGGGCCACTTCGGCCTCGTAGCCGGGGCCGCGCCGGCTGGTCACCACGCCGTGCCCAGCCACGCCTTCCTGCCCGGTGGGCGAAGGCGTGAAGCGCAGGTCGAGATCGCCCGCCTTGGCCGTGAACTCGCACAGGGTGCGCACGGCGACGGTATAGCGGGGCGGATCGGCGGAGGTGATGGGCAAGGCGCAAATGGCAATGAAATGGCAGGACTGTATAAATATACAGTGATCGGACACCGACAGGAAATCCGTCCGCAAAAATCTAAGATGAAAGCCGACGTGACCCGGAGGACGCCGATGCACCCCCTCAAGATCGCTACCTTCAACATCAATGGCGTGCGCACGCGCCTGCAGGCACTGCTGAACTGGCTCGAACGCGAGGCGCCTGACGTGGCCTGCCTGCAGGAGCTGAAGGCGGTGGACGAGGGTTTTCCGATCGAAGAGATCCGCGCGGCCGGATATGGCGCCATCTGGCATGGCCAGAAATCGTGGAATGGTGTGGCGATCCTTGCCAAAGGTGCCGACCCCGTGGAGGTGCGGCGCGGCCTGCCGGGTGGCGACGCGGATACGCAGAGCCGCTATATCGAGGCGGCGGTGGAAGGCGTGTTGATCGCGTGCCTTTACCTGCCGAACGGCAATCCGCAGCCCGGGCCGAAGTTCGACTACAAGCTGGCGTGGTTCGAGCGGTTGATCCAGCATGCGCAGGGCTTGCTGCATAGCGGCCACCCGGTGGTGATCGCCGGCGATTTCAACGTGGTGCCCACCGACGACGATATCTACAACACGCGCTCATGGCTCAAGGACGCGCTGCTGCAGCCCGAAAGCCGCGAGTGCTACCGGCGGCTGCTTGCGCAGGGCTGGACCGATGCATTGCGCGAGCGCTTTCCCGACGAAAGGATCTATACGTTCTGGGATTATTTTCGCCAGCACTGGCAAACCAATTCGGGCCTGCGCATTGACCATCTGCTGCTGAGTCCGGATCTACGGATGCGCGACGCGGGCGTCGACAAGTGGGTGCGAGGGGAAGAGAAGGCGAGCGATCATGCGCCGGCGTGGGCGGTGATCGATATCATGCCGGCTGCCGCGAAGAAAACTGCTGCGAAAGCACCGGCAAAGAAAGCACCGGCAAAGAAGGTGGCTACGAAGAAGGTGGC
>DAIOET010000416.1:0-4180 GCA_036746135.1 Cupriavidus sp. | reverse complement strand
GGCCAGCCGCTGAACGAGCCGATTGCGCAGTACGGCCCGTTCGTGATGAACACGCAGGAACAGATCTACCAGACGCTGGCCGACTTCCGCGACGGCCGCTTTGCAACGATCCCTGCCAGCGCCAGCTGACACGCGCCCTGATCGGGGTCAACCCTGACCGCCGCCCTGCCCTCGCCGGCAGCGCGGCGGTTTTTCTTTGGCGGTGTGGCCGGCACGCGACTTGCAACCTCCCGGTATCCGTTGTGGGGCATGGCTAGAGGGTCAAAGTGGTCCGCCGAACCCCCACGCACTTATATAATCCACCCCAAATTCCGGGCATCACGCAATCATGATGATGACGACCTGCCGCGCGGCGATGCTGCGCCACGCACAGCCGCTGTCACGTGCCTGAACCAAACGTTGCTGCCACAACAATTCGAGCCGCCTCAGTGACATCACAAACACCTCCCAGGCTGGCGCTTGCACATATCACCAAGCGCTATCCCGGCGTGACCGCCAACGACGACGTCAGCCTGACCGTCGCGCCCGGCGAGATCCACGCCGTTCTAGGCGAAAACGGCGCCGGCAAATCCACCCTGATGAAGATCATCTTTGGCGCGGTTCGCCCCGACGCCGGCGAGATGCACTTCAATGGGGCGCCCACCGCCATCGCCAGTCCGCACGACGCCCGCAACCTGGGCATCGCGATGGTCTTCCAGCATTTCTCGCTGTTCGACACGCTGACCGTGGCCGAGAACATTGCCCTGGGCCTGCCGCCCCGGGACGCCGGCAACATGAAGCAGTTGTCCGAACGCATCCGCGCCACCGCCGAGCGCTACGGCCTGCCGCTGGAGCCGCAACGCCATGTGCACACGCTGTCCGTCGGTGAGCGTCAGCGCGTGGAAATCGTCCGCGCGCTGCTGGCCAATCCGCAGTTGCTGATTCTTGACGAGCCGACCTCGGTGCTGACGCCGCAGGCCGTGGAAACGCTGTTCGTGACGCTGCGCCAGCTGGCCGCCGAAGGCACCAGCATCCTCTACATCAGCCACAAGCTCGATGAGATCCGCGCGCTTTGCCACCACGCCACGGTGATGCGCATGGGCCGCGTGACCGGTAACTGCGATCCGCGTCAACAGAGCGCGGCCGAGCTGTCGCGGATGATGATCGGCGGCGAGCCGCCGCGCGAAGCGCGCGTCGCCACCGAGCGAGGCGCCGTGAAATTGTCCGTGCGCGATCTGTCGATGCCACGGGCGCATCAGTTCGCCACGGAGCTGCAGCATATTGCGCTGGACGTGCATGCCGGCGAAGTCGTCGGCATTGCCGGTGTGTCGGGCAACGGCCAGCAGGAACTCCTCGCCGCGCTGTCCGGCGAAGACGCGCGCGCCAGCAACGCAGCCATCCAACTGGAAGGCAAGCCAGTGGGCCGACTCGACGCACGTGGCCGCCGCCGCGCGGGGCTGGCCTTCGTGCCGGAGGAACGTCTCGGACGTGGCGCGGTGCCAGGCATGACCCTGGCGTCGAACATCCTGCTGTCGCACCAGACGCCGCCGTACGTGCGCGGCGGCATGGTATCGCCGAAGGCGGCCGAAGGGCTGGCCGCCGGCATCATCAGCCGCTTCCGCGTGAAGGCCAGCGGCCCCGCCGCGCAGGCGCGCAGCCTGTCCGGTGGCAATCTTCAGAAATTCATCGTCGGCCGCGAAATCGAGGCCGGCCCGAAGGTGCTGATCGTCGCGCAACCCACCTGGGGCGTGGACGTCGGTGCCGCCGCGCAAATCCATAACGAGATCCTGGCGCTCAAGGCCACTGGTTGCGCCATCCTGGTCGTATCGGAGGAACTCGACGAACTGTTCGCCATTTGCGACCGCCTTCACGTAATCGCCAAGGGCCATCTTTCGCCGTCGATTCCGGCCGAGACCGCCACGCGCGAGCAGGTGGGCCTGTGGATGAGCGGATTGTGGGAGGGCGGCCCCGCCAGCCGGCATGACAACGCTGCCGTGGAGACACCGAGCCATGTCTAAGCTTCTGTCTCCCATCGTGCTGGCCCCGCGCGGCGTGCCGTCGCGGCCGATGGCTTATGCCTCGCCGGTGTTCGCCATCGTCCTGACGCTGCTATTCGGCGCGCTGCTTTTCCTTGCGCTGGGCAAGGACCCCGTGGCGGGCCTCAAGGTTTTCCTCGTCGATCCGCTCAAGGACAAGCGCGCCATTGGCGAGGTACTGCTCAAGACCGTGCCGCTCGTGCTCTGCGCGCTGGGGCTTTCGGTCTGCTATCGCGCCAACGTCTGGAATATCGGCGCCGATGGCCAGCTGATTCTTGGCGGCATCTTCGCCGGCGCCACCGTGCTCTGGTTCGATACGCCGGGCAACACCACGGGCGGTTTCACGGTGCTGCTGCTTGCGTCGCTGGCGGGTTGCATCGGCGGCATGGTCTGGGCGTCGCTGACCGCCCTGCTCAAGGATCGCTTCAATGCCAACGAGATCCTGGTCTCGCTGATGCTGACCTATATCGCCCAGCAGTTCCTGCTATGGGTGGTCAATGGCCCGCTGAAAGACCCCAACGGCATGAACTTCCCGCAATCGAAGGTGTTCTCGTCGATGTTTCTGCTGCCGAACCTGCTGCCAGGCTCGCGCCTGCACGTGGGCTTTGCCGTGATGCTGGTGCTGGTGGCGATCATGACGGTATTCGTGTTCCGCAGCTTCGCCGGTTACCGGTTGCAGGTGGGTGGCACCGCGCCGCTGGCCGCGCGCTATGCCGGATTCTCTTCGCGCAGCGCGCTATGGACCGCGCTGATGATCTCGGGCGCGTTCGCGGGTCTGGCTGGCGCATTCGAAGTAACCGGCCCGATCGGGCAGTTGCTGCCGTCGATTTCTCCGGGCTATGGCTTCACCGCGATCATCGTGGCATTCGTCGGCAGGTTGCATCCGGTGGGCGCCGTGTTCGGCGGCATCGTGATGTCGCTGTTCTACATCGGTGGCGAAATGGCGCAGTCGCGCCTGGGCCTGCCGTCGGCGCTGGGCTGGGTGTTCCAGGGCATGCTGCTGTTCTTCCTGCTGGCGTGCGACACGCTGATCGACAACCACCTGCGCTGGCGCGCGCGTGCCGCCTGATCCGGAGCTGACAACAACATGGAACAACTCGCTCCCCTGATCGCCACGGCGATCAACGCAGGCACCCCGCTGCTGCTGGCCGCGCTGGGCCTGCTTGTCAATGAACGCTCGGGCGTGCTGAACCTTGGCGCCGAGGGCATGATGCTCGTGGCCGCCGCGTTCGGCTTCATGGTCGGCTACCAGACGCAATCGCCGATGCTCGGCTTTGTCGCCGGTGCCGGTGCCGGCATGCTGATGGCCACGCTATTCTCCTGGCTGGCACTGGTGCTGGCCACCAACCAGGTGGCCACCGGTCTGGCACTGTCGATCTTCGGCACGGGCCTGTCCGCCTTCATGGCGCAGCGCTTTGTCGGCCACGCCATGCCGGCCAAGGCCAGTTCGATCCCCGGCCTGGCCGACATCCCGTTTATCGGCCCGGCCTTCTTCCAGCATCACTGGATGGTCTATTTCAGCCTGCTGCTGTGCGTTGCGATCATGTGGTTCCTGTTCCGCACGCGCGCCGGCCTGACGCTGCGCGCGATCGGAGAATCGCCGGAGTCGGCGCATGCGCTCGGCTATCCCGTGCGCTGGATCCGCTTTGGCGCGCTGCTGTTTGGCGGTGCGTGCTGCGGGCTGGCTGGCGCCTACCTGTCGCTGGTCTATACGCCGATGTGGGTGGAAAACCTCGTGGCCGGCCGCGGCTGGATCGCACTGGCGCTGACCACGTTCGCCACGTGGCGGCCTGGCCGGGTACTGATCGGGGCATGGCTGTTCGGTGGCGTGACGATTCTGCAGTTCTACTTGCAGGGTGTTGGCGTCTCGGTGCCGTCGCAATTCCTGTCGATGCTGCCGTACGCCGCCACGATCGTCGTGCTGGCACTGATTTCACGCAATCCGGCCTGGATTCGCCTGAACATGCCCGCATCGCTGGGCAAGCCGTTCCGCCCTGGCAACGCCTGAGCACACCCGTATCGCATCACCGAAGCATTCATAAGAAAAAAGCAGTATCCGAAGTCAAACCACATCACAGAAGACAGAAGACGTCTTAACAAGGAGAGATCGATGATCGTGACACGCAGGACCACGCTGGCGGCCCTGGCCGCCACCGCCGTGCTGG
>DAIOET010000415.1:0-4194 GCA_036746135.1 Cupriavidus sp. | reverse complement strand
GCCCGGTTGGGCGGCCTTTTTCATGGCTGAGTGCCGGGGGCGATCTCAGGCCGTCTTGCGGCGCGAGCCACCGTGGCGGAACAGCGCAACGAGGTCGGCAAAGCGGAACGGCAGCAGCGGCGTGGCGCGACGAATGGCATCACGGCGTGCGAAGTGGCTCAGAAGCTGCTCGCCCACCGGACGGTCGAAGTACGAAGCATCCGGGTAGTTCATGGTCATTCCCTATTGTGGTCAACAAACGCCTACAGTATACACTTTGATGGTGCACTGCGCCATTTGCTGGTGCGCAACAGGGAATTGCAATCGCCGAAGCGGTGCGAAACCGGCAGGTACGCCGGAGACCGCCCGGTTCAGGCCGCCGCTTCGCGGTCCTGCGTGGCCGGCTCGGCCGTGTTCATCGATTCCACCGCCTTTGCCGCGCTGAAGACGTGTCGCGTGGCCAGCAGCGACGCCAGGTCGGCGTCGCCGGCAATGACGGCCTGCAGGATCTGCGCGTGCTCGTCCCAGTTGATACGCGCACGACTCAAATTGGCTGGCGCAAACAGCAGCGCGGTACGTTCGCGCAGCGAGCGCATCATGTCCTGCAGCACGCTGTTGGCGGCGATATTGCCAAGCACTTCGTGAAATCTTGAGTTGAGTTCGACAAAGCGCTCGGTCTGGCCGCTGTCCACGGCGTCGTTGCCTTCCTTGAGCACTTTCTCAAGTTCCTGGATCAGCGCGGGATCACGGCGCTGCGCGGCAAGCTTGGCATTGAGCCCTTCCAGCGTGGCACGCACTTCCACCATTTCCCGGGCGATATTGGGCGACAGCCGCGCCACCGACGCGCCACGGCGCGGCTCGATGCGCACCAGCCCTTCGGCAGCCAGCGCGCGAAGCGCCTCGCGCACCGGAATACGCGATACGCCCAGCTCCAGCGACAGCGTGTTTTCCACGAGCCGTTCGCCCTGCTCGTACTGGCCGCCGAGAATGCGCTGCCGTAGCGTGTCCGTGACCAACGCAAAAAGAGGGGAATGCTGGGCACCCAGGCTTGCGGCCGGGGTGTCCGGATTCGGCTTGAGGGCACTGGCGGTGGCGTCGTTCATGGTCGGGATCGGCCGTCGTATATCGGTGATAAGCCGCGGTCGATGGGCCACGGCGAGAATGCCGCTATTGTATACCGTCACCTCCTGATGGAAGACATTGGGGTAGACATCTACCGGGTGCCAGGCCGGCCACGTTTTCGGCGAATCATCCGCCTGCGTGCTGGAACGTGAACCCGTCCGAATAGAGGAACGGGGTTTGCGCGCCCAGCACCATGAACGTTTGCTTGGCATCGCGGATCATGTTGGGCGATCCGCACAGGTAGATCGCATGTTCCGACAAGTCTTCCAGGTCAGCGGCCACGGCCTCATGCACATAGCCGCGGCGGCCCTGCCAGCTATCGTCGGCGCGCGACAGCACCGGCACGTACTGGAAGTCATAGAGCCGTTCGCGCCATGTGGCGATCTCGTCGTGCAAATACAGATCCGCCGCCGAGCGCATTCCCCAATAGAGCCAGACGGGCGGGCAGTCGGGATCATCCATCAGCGATTCGAGCATGCTCTTGATCGGCGCAAGCCCGGTGCCCGTGGCCACCATCAGCAGCGGGCGGTAGTCTTCCTTGCGCAGGCTGAAGTTGCCATGCGGCAGTTCCACTTCGAGCCGGTCGCCTGCGCGCAACTGCGGAAGCTGGTCGGACGTGAAGCGGCCGCCGGCGATCTGGCGCACGTGAAAGTCCACGCTGTTGCCGCCCGGCGCGGATGCCATCGAGAAGCTCCGATGGGTGCCGTCGTCGAGCAGTACCTTCAGGTACTGACCCGGCTCGTACACAAACGGTTCGTCGTCGGGCAGGGCCAGGCGCAGGTGTAGCACATCGGGGCCGAGCGGCGCCACCGACAGTACCGATGCCGAAGCGCGCCGTGCCGGTATCAACGGTGCCGATGCGCGCGCGGTGCTGATCACGAGATCGCCATCGGGCCGCGCCTGGCACGCCAGCGCGAAGCCCTCGGCGTGCTCCTCTTCGGTCAGCCCCATCGGAAATTCTTCGTAGGAAACCGACCCCTCCACGACTCGCATGCGGCAGGTACCGCAGCCGCCGAATGTGCACTCGTGCGCCAGGCTGACGCCGCTGCGCAGCGCGGCGTCGAGCACAGACTCACCGGGAGCCACCATGAATACCTGCTGCGTTTCCGCGACTTCCACCCGATGGGACATGACGATTCCCCCTGCGCTTACTTCTTGATGTCGGCCTGAGCCAATACGGTCAGGTCTTCAGCGGCCAGCAGGTCGCGCAGCGCTTCGAGCGCGGCCACGCCGCACGCGGTGTCCTGCTCGCCATTGCCGCCCGAAAGCCCGACGCCGCCGATGACTTCGCCGTTGACCACGATCGGATAGCCGCCGACGAACACGGCGAACTTGCCGTCGAAACTCCACTGGATGCCAAAGGCTTCGTTGCCTGGCAGGGCCGGGCCATTCGGCGCCGTGTTGAAAAGATGGGTGGACCGCTTGTGGCCGGCGGCCGTAAATGCCTTGTTCCAGGCAATCTGCGGCCCGGTGATGCGCGCGCCGTCCATGCGTTCGAGCAGCAGCGGATAGCCGCCGTCATCGACGATGCAGACCGATTCCAGCACGCCGATTTCCTCGGCCTTGCGGATTGCGGCGGCCACCATGTGGCGGGCTTCCTTCAGTTCGAGCTTGATGGCTTTCTTCATGGCTGTTTCCTAAATTTGGTGACCGACGTTGGTCAGACGCCCTGGTAGACGGTCTTGATCTGCGTGTAGAACTCCAGGCCGGCGCGGCCCGACTCACGGAACGTCGAGGTGCTTGAGCGCTTGAGGCCGCCGAACGGCGCGTTGACCAGGTTGCCGGTGGTAGTGCGGTTGATCTTCACCGTGCCCGATTCGATGTCGCGGGCAAAGTCGTGCATGTAGCGCGGATTGCGTGTGGCGATGGCGGCGGACAGGCCGTATTCGGTGTCGTTCGCGCGGGCGATGGCATCGGCGTAGCTATCCACTTCGATGATGGCCAGCACCGGGCCGAAGATTTCTTCCCGGGCGATGCGCATTTGCTGCGTGACGTCGGTGAACACGGCCGGCGCCACGTAGTAGCCGTGCGCGAAATCGCCATCGGTCAGTTGCTCGCCGCCGCACAGCAGCGTGGCTTCCTGCTTGCCGGTGGCGATATAGCCGAGCACCGTTTCAAGCTGCTTGCGCGTGGCAAGCGGACCAAGGTCCATGCCCGGCGTCATGCCGCTGCCGATCTTGAGCGTCTTCACCTTGGCCACCAGCTTGTCGGTGAAGGCCTGCTTCACCTCACGCATCACCAGGATGCGGCTGGTGCCGGTGCATGCCTGGCCCGACAGCGACAGGCCGCCCTTGATGGCCAGGTCCACGGCACGATCCAGGTCGGCGTCTTCCATCACGATCAACGGGTTCTTGCCGCCCAGCTCCATCTGCGTGCGCGTGGTCATCGGCACGGACTTGTGGATCTGCTCGCCGGCTGCGGTGGAACCCGTGAACGACACCGCGCGCACGGGGCGCGATTCGACGATGGTCGGACCCACCTCGGCGGCGCTGCCGGTCAGGAAATTGAGCACGCCTTTCGGAATGCCCGCTTTCACGAATGCTTCGGCCAGCCGGTAGCCCGACAGTGGCGCATCCGACGAAGGCTTGAAGACCACGGTGTTGCCCGTGATCAGCGCCGGCGCAATCTTGCGCGCGGGAATCGACACCGGGAAATTCCACGGCGAAATCACGGTGACCACGCCCAGCGGCTCGCGCAGGCTGTACACGAGCATGTCCGGATCGTCGTTCGGATAGCTTTCGCCGCTGAACGTCTGGCCTTCCACGGCGTAGAAGCGCAGTGTCTGTGCCGACCGCATGATTTCGTCGCGCGCCAGGTTCAGGGACTTGCCTTCCTCGCGCGTCAGTTCGGCGGCGATGGCATCGGCATTGGCTTCCAGATGGGCGGCGGCGTCATTGAGGATCTTCGCGCGCTTGCCGATCGGCGTTTTCTTCCAGCTGTCGAATGCGGCTGCAGCGGCAGCCACGGCCGCGGCGGCGTCGCGCGCGTCGGAAGCCGCGTGGCGGCTGACGATCTCTCGCGTGTCGGCAGGGTTGACGTTGTCGAGCGTGCGGCCGCTGGCGCTGTCGCACCATTCGCCGTCGATGTAGTTGC
>DAIOET010000414.1:0-4197 GCA_036746135.1 Cupriavidus sp. | reverse complement strand
CGCAACGAGGCGTACCGCAAGATCACCGTGCGCCTGATTCCGTTCCTCGTATTCCTGTTCATCCTGGCCTGGATCGACCGCGTCAACGTGGGCTTTGCCAAGCTGCAGATGCTGCAGGACCTGCAGTTCAGCGAAGCCGTGTACGGGCTGGGCGCGGGGATTTTCTTCATCGGATACTTCCTGTTCGAAGTACCGAGCAACCTGCTGCTTGAGAAGATCGGTGCGCGCAAGACGCTGGCGCGGATCACCATCCTGTGGGGCCTGGCCTCGATGGCGATGATCTTCGTGAAGACGCCGACGCAGTTCTACGCACTGCGCTTTCTGCTGGGCATCTTCGAGGCGGGCTTCTTCCCGGGCGTGGTGCTGTACTTGACGTACTGGTTCCCGGCCGCCCGGCGCGCGCGGATCAATGGCCTGTTCATGACTTCGTTTGCCATCGCAGGCGTGATTGGCGGCCCGCTTGCCGGGTTCATCATGAGCACGATGGACGGGGTGGATGGCCTGGCCAACTGGCAATGGCTGTTCGTGATCGAGGGTATTCCGTCGGTGCTGGCCGGTATTGCCGTGCTGATGTACCTGCCGGAAAAGCCGGTCAACGCCAAGTGGCTGACGCAGCGGGAGCAGGACATCGTCACGCGCGACATCGAAAGCGAAGCGCGCGATCCGGCCAAGCATTCGGCGCTCAGGGATGCATTTGCCAATGCCCGTGTGTGGATCTGCGCGGCAATCTATTTTTGTGTGGTGAGCGGCAATGCAACGATCGCGTTCTGGTCGCCGTCGATCATCAAGGAACTGGGCGTGCAAGGCAATCTGCAGATCGGCCTGATTTCTGCCATCCCGTTCGTGGCGGGCACGATTGCGATGGTGCTGAACGGCATCCATTCGGACCGCACCGGCGAGCGCCGCATGCACTGCGCGCTGGCCACGCTGCTGGCGGCGGTGGGCCTGACGCTGACCGGACTCTGGCTGCACAGCGCCGTACTGGCCCTGGTGGCGCTGACCGTAGCGTCGATTGGCATTCTGGCGGCATTCCCGGTGTTCTGGTCGCTGCCGTCGGCCTTCCTGGCCGGCACGGCCGCCGCCGGGGGCATCGCGCTGATCAATTCGATCGGCAACCTGGCCGGTTTTGTGGCGCCATACATGATCGGCTGGTTCAAGACCACGACCGGCCGGCTGTCGTCGGGCCTGTATTTCGTGGCGGCCCTGGAGGCCTGCGCGACCGTGCTGGTGATCGCCTTCATTCGCGCCCGCCAGTGATTGCGGCGGGGATTGTCAGGCGGGCGGGCAGGGGGCTGGATTCCCTGTTCGCCTTGCGCTACAATCCGCTTCCTTATTGAGCCGCCGACGGAAGTTACGCCAGCGGCACGAACCGGATTCCGGCGCGCCATGCGCCAAGCAAGCCACGAAGAAGGAAAGGCGGGCAGTTCGAGCCGCCTTTTTTGCTTTGCGGACCCGGTTCCAGGACTGCGAGGGTGGCGAAATTGGTAGACGCACCAGGTTTAGGTCCTGACGCCAGCAATGGTGTAGGGGTTCGAGTCCCCTCCCTCGCACCAACCTATCTTTTTGTTGCGTAATCGCAACTTCTGCACTCCACGCCATTCGACGGCACTTAACGCCGCAAAGCCAGACCCAGTAAGGGTTGGTGGGTGTTTTCCTATCTCTGCGGCGCCTCGCCTTATCCTCAGGATCAGTGCTTAGATCAGCCGTCGCCAGCCTTCACAGCGGTTTTGGGTGGCGGGACTGGCGCCGCTTCCGCGACCATCGCGTCGCTCGGATATAGCCGCAGGATGCTGCGCGCCAACTCCGAATTGCGACATTCCAGCCAATCGTCCCAATCCTCGCGCGGCAACACCACGATGCCCCGCTTTTCGTCACCTGGTTTGTGAAAACGTCGCATCAGCGGGTGTGCGTCGGCATTGAGCGTTGGCATCGTGAACGACGTAGCGCCGTCTGGCCACTCGCGCCACAGGCCGGCGATGGCAAACGGCTCGCCCCCTGGTAGTCCGATGCGCCAACGCACCGCCTTGCCTGTCTCCCAGTTCGGCTCGAAGAACCCCGTCGCGGGTATCAGGCACAGCTGACCAGCCTTCCAGTACTTGGCGAATGAACTCAGCTTCCCGATGGTCTCCATCCGCGCATTGGCTGTGGGGTAGTACCGCACACCAGGCGGAATCGTCCGCTTTGGAACCATGCTGAATGAGCCGAGAACCGCCTCGCGGCCACCGTCTGGGGTGGAGCGGATGATTGGCGCGGCATAGTCCGGCCATGCCTCTGCCTTCCATTCGCCGGGCGGTGGCTCGACGCCAAATATGTCACGCAGAACTTGTCGCTGGACTGGGGCATAGTTCACGCACATTGGTTCGTCTCCCATGCGGGGTGAGCAATGGTACGGCGTGCCTCGTATCCCACTCGTCCTGATGCAGACGAATACTGGCGTCGGCAAGACGGGAGGGGCGCTTGTTCGCCCCTCATGCCCAGCGCACTATTCGACGGCTTTCACCGGCGGTGGATTCCACTGGCCCGTAATGACCTGAGGCTTGGGTGCATACAGGCGTAGCGTCAGTCCGAGTTTGCCGGATTTCGGGGCGGGCAGCCAATTCGACGTCTTACCCGACCCAGGGTCATCGCTCTGGATGTAGAGATCCAGCGAACCATCAGCGTTGTACTTCAACGCATCGCGGTCACCGATTGCGAATCGGTTGAGGGCATTTGCAACCTGGAAGCCTTCCGCGTCGTACATGGTGAGCGACCAGAATGCGTCGACCGGCGGCAGTTCCTCCTTGCTGAAATGCATCACGTAGCGCTTGTCGGCGGTGACAGGCTTGCCGCTGGCATCGCTGACATTCAGCGGATATATCGCGTCTTCCACCTGATTCGCACCCAGACCAACTTGCGCGATGATGGCGCGTTTCAGGTAGTAGTTGCCGTAGACGCCCATCGTGTCTGTATTCATCGACCATCCGTTGGCAACCCGGGCAATCGAATCTCGCTTTTCGCGCATCATTCGCTGGCCTTCCGCCATAGCTTGAGCGAGGACATCGTTACTGACTTTCGTAGTATCGAACGCCTTGCCTGGCTCCAGACCTATGCGTCGCATGCGGGCGACGATCGACCAGTCGGTCTCGTGCGGCGGGTTCGCCTTCATCAACTCCGCGGCGTACTGAAAGTACTGCGTAGCGGGCATGCCACCGACCTGTCGAAGCGGCTCGGTCCGGGTGTCCACGGACGGATCAATGCGCTGCTCCAGTTTCGGCGGCGTCTTCCCCCAGCTCGCCAGCGGCGTCAGGCGGAATCCGTCCTGTATTTTGTGGACGGCGGCGTAGTCGGTCGGGCTGTTGGTCTGCGTTCTGCCGATGATCCACGCGAACGTGGTGGGCGAATCGATTCGCCAGACACCTTTTGGCAGCGTGCCGCGCCAGCCCGGTGGCACGATGGCGAAGTCAGCGGCCTGAGTGCCATTGGTACGCTTGCCGGGCACTGCGAAGACGTCCGACCACATGTCCATAATCGGCAGCATGTAATAGCGGCCGCCGGTATCGGCCGTCGACAGCACGATTGGCCCCTTGCTCAGGTCAAGCCACGCCGAGGAATACAGGGTGTCGAAGTTTGGCCGAACCACGCTGCGCATGTCGGCCGTGGGGAACGCACGAACGTGCCTGAATGAGTTGGCCGGGCCGCCGAACGGGCTGACCTTGGGGTCCAGGTTGACGAGCTGCTTGCGTGTGACATCCATCACCACCAGTGGATAGAAATAGATGTAGGCCTCTCGGGCAATTTCCCGCAGATCCTCGGCATCGCCTTGCGCAGCGGACGCATGATTTACCGGAAGCATAGTGACAGCCGAAACTGCCAGGATGGCACTCAGCCATGTTCGGAAACGCTCTCTCATTTTTCTCTCGCTTAGAGTCGGGAAGCAGGATGCGACCGGAGAGATTGTCGGGCTAGAGCGATGCGGCGTTCGAACCTGCGAAAACTTTCATATCGTCGATAAGGATGACTTAATACAAGAGCATGGCCGCAGAGTGTCCGCTCTGGGTGAGACATTAGCCGTAACGAATCTGCCTGGCACGATTCAACTCGGCCACGCCGAACTCCTATCCTCCTGTTCGCAAGATCGACCCGCGTTCTCCTAGAATGGGGAGGCAGCAGCGCTTAAAGAAATCGTCCAACGCGCGAGTGACTTTGCGGAGGAAGGGT
>DAIOET010000413.1:0-4211 GCA_036746135.1 Cupriavidus sp. | reverse complement strand
ACCTTGACCGACATCTTGCCGTTCGAGCGCTGCTTGAGCAGATCGCCCATGTAGCGCACGGCCTGTACGGTCGGATAGTCGTCGGGATGGATGTCGGCGGAGCGAAATTCCGCGGCGTGCACGCCGACCGGCAGCGCCACGGCGGCGACGAGTGCGGCCATCAGGGTACCCAGACGGGTACGCATAAAACGTTGTTGCAACATGTTGTTTGCCTCCTGGTTATCGGATTTATTCGTTCTTCAAGTCAACGCATTGCCCGGCGCGCCTGGCTCGGCGCGCCGTCTCTGGATCTGGTCAGTCGCGCAGCACAGGCTCCGCCGTTCCGCGCACGCCGGGGCGCAGCGCCACCACGGCGCCAGACAGCGGGTCGGTGTCATCGGTGCGGATGGAAGTCACGTAAAGCGTGTCGAGCTCGCGCCCCCCGAACGCGCACATCGCGGGCTTGGCAAATGGCACGGCCACACTGCGGTCCAGGCGGCCATCGGGCGTGAACCGGTGCACCTGGCCGGCATCGTTGCCACAGATCCAGTAGCAGCCGTCTTCATCGATGGCCGCGCCATCGGGCCGGCCCGGATACAGGTTCATGTCGATAAACACGCGGCCGTTGCCCGGCGTGCCCGTATCGATGTCGTAGTCATAGGCCCATACGGCCTGCCGCGCGGGGTGCGAGTCGGACACGTACATCGTGCGGCCATCGGGGCTGAAGGCCAGGCCGTTCGGCGTGATCATGTCTTCGCGGATCCCGTCGAGCGCGCCGCTGCGTGCGTCGTAGCGGTAGAGCTTGCCGTCGGTGGCGGCCAGCGACATATCCATCACCATCGTGCCGGCCCAGAAACGGCCTTGGCGGTCGCAGCGGCCATCGTTGAAACGCATGCCGTCACGCGCGTGCCGCACGGTTGCCACGCGTTGCAGTGCCGGAGCGGGCTGCCCCGCCACCAGCCGGCCGATGCGGAAGATGCCGCTCTCCATTGCCAGCAGCCAGCCACCGTCGGCGGTCATCGCCATGCAGCCAGCCATCTCGGGGATGGCCCAATGATCCGTGCCGCCGGTGGCCGGATCGAAACGCCACAGCGTACGGTTCGGGATATCGGTCCAGTAGAGCGCGGCGTCGCCGGCGTGCCAGACGGGGCTTTCGCCCACCCCGCAGCGCATGTTGCCGATTCTCTCGAAGGTGTCCGGCATCGCGTTCAGTCTCCGAAGGGCCCGGCCTTGACGAAGGCCCCGCCCTGGTACCAGCCGGCCGCGTCGTCCGCCGGCAGCGGAGGCACCGATTCCACCTTGGCGCGGAACTGTTCGGACGACTCCACGGGCTGGAAGCCCAGGCGCGCCGCCTTGCTGTTGTCCCACCAGCTGTCGCGGTTGGCCGAGGCACCGTAGACGATCAGAAAGCCGACCTTCGGCACGAAGATCGCACGCTTGATCAGTTGCTCCAGATCGTCGTAGCCAAGCCAGGTGACGAGCATGCGTCGATCCTTCGCTTCGGGGAACGAGGACCCGATACGCAGCGCCACGGTATCGATGCCGTACCGATCGCTGTAGAAGCTGGCCAGCTGTTCGCCGAATGCCTTGCTTACGCCGTAGTAGCCATCGGGCCTGGCCGGCGTGTCGGCATCGAGCACGTCGCCCTGCCGGTAATAACCGATGACGTGGTTCGAACTGGCAAACACGATGCGGCGCACGCCCTGACGGCGCGCCGCTTCATAGAGGTTGTAGGTGCCCTGGATATTGGCGGGCAGGATTTCCTCGAACGGGCGTTCCACGGAAACGCCGCCGAGATGCACCACGGCATCGACGCCCTCCAGCAGCGCATGCACTGCCTTGGCATCGGACAGGTCGCAGGCAACCACTTCTTCCTGCTCGCGGGCTTCACCCAGATTGGCGATATCGGAAACGCGGACCACATCGGCATAGCGCTTCAGCCGGTCTCGCAGAACCTTGCCGAGATTGCCGGCCGCGCCGGTCAGGAGAATGCGATGGCAACGGGTGGTGACGCCGTCGAGCGGGTCTTGGGAGGAGTTCTGAGACATGGTGTCGGCTGCACGGGCGCGCGGGACCAGCTCAACGCGCGCAAATGACTAAATAGGGTGTAATTGATCTGTCGTCATACAACGCAACTGGAATCTAATCGTCTCCCCCACTTCGGTCAAGGTGACACGGCCTAAGTAAATTCCCTAGAAGTTTTAAGTTGCAGACATGCAGACGTTAATTGCTGCTCTGCGAATTTTCCTCACTCATATGAGTGAGTTTCTGCGTTTGAACGATGCCGGAACTGCTCGCCAGAAACCCCATAATTTGGCGCCGGCAAACGCTTTCCCGTTGAATTTAAATAACTTACGTGAAACTGACGCGCATTTGCTGCAATGCAAATTAAGCAAATGCAGAATTTTGAAATGCACCGGATTGGAACCGAATTAAGCGGTATTTGATATCGCATTCCAGTGTTGTTCAGCCACCCAATGTCTCATCGTATGTCTTGCTTCGTTATTTTTCTGTAAGGTACGATGTCATAGGACATCAGATCACATCAATTGCCTTTCCCAATTGATTTGCGCTGCATGCCCTGGCGCCTGGGAACCGTTTCCCTGCGCGCCTCCCATGCACACCGGTGAAGGTAATGCCACGCCGATCCACACGCGGCAGTAGAAGCAAAAAAGCATTCGGCACCGGTTTTTCGCAGCAAAAACGTCATAACGAGCCAGGATGGAGACCTACACCATGAAGCGAGCCCTTGCGCCCTTCGTCACCACAGCAGCCCTAGCGGCCATTGGTGCCGCGGCACCGGCCCATGCGCAGTCGAATGTCACGCTGTACGGCATTGTCGACACCACGATCCGCTACACCACCAATGAAAGCGCCGCCGGTAACGGCAAGGTGCAGATGACCGACGGCGTGCTGACCGGCAGCCGCTGGGGTCTCTATGGCGTGGAAGATCTTGGGCGCGGCTACCAGGCGCTGTTCGTGCTCGAATCGGGCTTCTCGCCGGACGCCGGCCAGAGCCTGCAGGGCAGCCGCCTGTTCGGACGCAAGGCATACGTCGGCCTGCAAGGCGACTTCGGCACGGTCACGCTCGGCCGCCAGTTCACGGTGATCCATGAGGTCATCGCCAGCTACGACGCGATGGCGCTGGCGAACCTGGCCATCGTCGGCTTCCAGGGTGGCAACTACACCGGCGGCGTGCGCCAGGACAACATGGTCAAGTACGCCGGCAAGTTCGGCGGATTCACCATTGCCGCCCAGCATGCATTCGGCGAGCAACCTGGCAGCGTTGCGCGGTCGTCGTCGACGGGCGGCAGCCTGACCTATGCAGCGGGTCCGTTCATGGTGGCCGGCGGTTACCAGATCATGAAGGACACCACGAGCTACTACGGCGTGACCGTACCGAACAGCGACCAGAAGGTCTGGACGCTGGGCGGCACGTACACGGCGGGTCCGGCCACGATCTACCTCGGCTACACGAACAGCAACGTCGACAACGCCGGCTACAAGAACCAGGCCGGCTACCTGGGCGCCAAGTACCAGTTCGATCAGGCATGGTCGCTGATCGCGATCGGTACTTACGATCATCTGAAGCATGCCGGCGACTCGGGCAACCGTTTCACGGGCGCGCTGATGCTCGACTATGCGTTCAGCAAGCGCACCGACGTCTATCTCGAAGCCGACTACACGACGCTGACCGATGCATGGCGCACGCTGGGTGCACAGCCCACCTTCCAGACGCCGTTCTACGGCCACGGCAGCCGCGTGGGCGTGATGGCCGGCCTGCGCCACAAGTTCTGATGGGTTGCTGAACTGACCACCTTTGGTCAATCCGGAAAAGGGGGCGGCTTCGCCCCCTTTTTGCTTCAAGCCCCGATCACGCTTCGTGCGATCCTTACGCCTGTTGTCGCAGCGCCAGCCTGCTGCCACAGCCACTCCGGGCGCCCTCTCCCCGCAGGATTTCAGAAAAAACCTGCATGAGGGGCTTCACAAATCCGGAAGCCGCTGATATTATCGCTGGCTCTATCCGATTCGACGCAAACACTGCGAACGCAGCAACGGCGCGGGTTTCAGGGATAGAACAGGTTTCACAAGTCTAGGTTTCGCCGGTGTAGCTCAGTTGGTAGAGCAGCGCATTCGTAATGCGAAGGTCGTAGGTTCGACTCCTATCTCCGGCACCATTCACTTGAAGTAAGAAGGGCAACCCACTGGGGTTGCCCTTTTTGCTTTGGTGC
>DAIOET010000412.1:0-4231 GCA_036746135.1 Cupriavidus sp. | reverse complement strand
CGCAGATGCCGCCCATGCCGGCGCATCGCTTTTTCGCCGGAGCCGCATGAGCGAATCCCATTCCCCCAAGTTCCTGGAGTCCCTTCGCAACCTCGCCGGTTCCGTGGTGTCGATGCTGCAGACGCGCCTGGAACTTGCCAGTGTGGAGCTGGCCGAGGAACGCACGCGGCTGATGAAGGTGGCGCTGCTGGCCTGCTTCGGCCTGGTGTTCTTCAGCATGGCGCTGATGACGTTCACGCTGCTGGTAGCCATCCTTTTCTGGGAAACCTATCGCTGGCAGGCCATCGGCACCATCGTCGTGTTCTATCTGGCCTGCGCCGCAATTTGCCTGCTCGTGGCCCGGCACAAGGTGCGCAGCGCCCCGCCGCTGTTCGAAGCCACGCTGGCCGAGCTTGATAAAGACCGGGAGATGCTGCGCCAATGACCACGCCCGAAGACGATTCGATCGATCGCCGCCCGCGCAGCGAGCATCCCCGCCCGGTCCGCTTCACGCGCGAAGTCCGGCTGCCGCTGGAAGTCCGCAAGGAATTGCTGATCACCCGCGCCGCGCTGGAACGCTACGACGCCGTTCAGGCCCTGCGGCAAGTCAAGGGCGGCGCGCGCCGCATGACCAATCTCGGCGCGTGGCTGCCGCGCGTGACCCGGCCATCGGGCTGGCTCAAGCTGTTGGGAATCACGCGCGACTATCCGATGCTGAGCACCGCGATCACACTGGCCCTGCCCTTGCTGCGCAAGACGCCGGTTGGCCGCGTCGCCTGGAAGCTGTCGAAGGTTGGCATGCTGACGGGTGCCGGATACTGGGCATACAAGACCTGGAACGCCTCGCAGGCGCCAGGGCGCGGCGCCCACTCCGCACCGGTGCCGGCGCATGCGCCAGAGTCCACGCGCCCTGTCGACACGGGCTTCCGCGATCCGCTGGTGCCGTCGCCGCCCGCGCCTCCCGCCTCGCAACCCTGATTCAGCCGACCTGCACGCGATTGCGGCCGTCGCGCTTGGCGCGATAGCAGGCCAGGTCGGCCGCGGCCAGCGCATCTTCGCGGCTGGCCGTTCGCTCATCCACCGTAATCAGGCCGATGCTGACCCCGATCGAGAATTCATGATCGCGGCAGCGATAGCGATAGGCCGCAATCGCGCTGCGCAGACTTTCCGCAACGCGCTCGCCGTCCGCGCCGGCACAATATTCCAGCAGTACCGCGAATTCGTCGCCGCCCAGCCGGGCCAGCGTATCGCTGCGCCGTAGCTGCTGGCGCATGACGTCGGCAATCTGACAAATCAGTTCATCGCCGGCCGCATGCCCGCAGGTATCGTTGACAGCCTTGAACTGGTCGAGGTCCAGGTACATCAGCGTGTGGATGCTGCCCTCATGCTGCGCCCGCGACACCGTCGCGCCCAGGCGCCGCTCGAATTCCAGCCGATTGACCAGTCCGGTCAGCGGATCGTGGCTCGCTTCGTATGCCAGTTGCGCGGCATGGGCACGCTCCAGGCTGACGTCATGAAGCACGACGACGACGCCCATCGCCTGGCCACCCTTGTCACGAATCAACGCCACGGATGGCTTGACCACCAGCGTCGCACCCCCCAAGTCCGGCTCCCGGCGCATCAGAAGCATGACTACCTGGCTCGGACAGTTGCCCGCCAGCGCACGCGGCACCAGGTCGGTCACCGGCTCGCGCGTGGCTTCGTCATGCAGCCGGCAGACCTGTTGCAGGAAACAGCCGGCGGCTTCGGCATCGTTCCACCCTGTCATGGACTCCGCCACCGGGTTGAGCGATTGGATGCGACCCCAGACGTCGGTGGTAATGACCGCGTCGCCAATCGCCTGCAGCGTGACCTGGGCACGCTCCTTTTCAGCGAATAGCTGCGCCTCGAAGCGTTTGCGGTCGGAGATATCGCTGAGCGAGCCGGCCATGCGCATCGCCTTGCCAACCGCGCTGCGCACCATGCGTCCTCGCGCCCTGACCCAGACATAGCCGCCGCTCTTGCGACGCAGCCGCATCTCCACGTCATACGGCGTGCCCTTGCGCACGTGACCGACCAGGCGTCGATCGAATTCGGAGACATCCGCCGGATGCATCAACGCCAGCAGCGTTTCGCGCGCGTGCGGCAGCTCGTTCGGCCCGTAGCCAAGCATCTCGGCGCAGCGGGGCGAGAAGTAAAGCTCGCCACGATGTGGATGCCAGTCCCATAGGCCATCGGTGCTGCCGGCCACCGCCAGTTGCAGACGCTCCTCGCTGATCGCCAGCGCCTGACGCAGTTGGCGGTGTCGGCGCATCATCCGGGTGGACATCCATGTGCCACAGCCCAGCAGCAGCAGGGGCAGCGCCGCCGCGCACCACATCAGCAGCATGCGCACCCGCCGCGAGGCCTTGCCCAGGGCGTTGGAGAACGCCTCTTCCATCGGCGTCAGCAAGGCATCGATATCGGCGACATCGCGCTGCAGCGGTGCAACGCAGGCGGCATCGCAACCATGTTCGCCCACGCGTTCGCGCAGGCGTCGCGCCAGGACATCGAGTCGCGCGATTTCCGCATCGGCGGCGGCCCAGATCGAAATTGCCTCGTCGATCTCCGGCACCTGACGGAAATATCGATAGAGGCGAATCATGGCCGGAATATCGTCGGAATGATTGCCGCCGATCAGCAGCCCTTCCACGGCACGGGCGCGATCATAGTCGGGCTTTTCGAGTTCGAGGCGCGCCCGATGGTCACCCAACGGAACGGCGATGGCCGCCAGATAGTCCTGGAAATCGGCATCGCGCCGACTTTCGGCATAGCGCAGCAGGTGCAGCACGGCGGCCTTCTGCCCCTTGGTCCAGCGACTTTCGCCGGCCACGAAACCGCGCGCGGCGGACAGCACGTCCACACTGGCGATGCAGAACAACGCCAACATCAGAACCACCGGGACAAACGGCCAGACGACACGCAGTACGTGCTCATTGGCCGGCAGGCTACCGCCACCACCAGCTTGCTGCATCTGAGACTTCCCGCGCCGGGTATTGCCCGGCTTTGTCGATGAATGCACCAAGGCCGTCCTGTTCGGGCAGCCTTGTCTGGTTGCATTGTCAATGAGGCGTTGCGGGGTGTCTCTAACTCAGACTGGTTAATTGATTCCTGGCAGATGCACGCCCCAACCGCCTAGCAGAACGACCAGCAACACACCGTTCAGCAAGGCCAGTCCGACAAGGACGAAAGCCAGCAGCGGCAAGGTTTTCAGCCATGACAACCCGGCCGATGCGGAGGCAAAAGCTGCGTCCAGATAGCGCCCGGCCTGCTTGCGGATGACCAGCCAGTAGAACCCGCCGCCACCGGCCAGCAACGCCACGAACCAGGGCAGCCACGCCAGCCCCGGCAGGAGCGATGCGGGCGCGGCACCCACTGCCGTGCGTGTTCGTGGGCTAACCGGCGGCAACGGCTGCAATGAATCGCGCAGGGATAGCATCGTGGGTTCGAAGCTCGGCGCGGGCGGATCGAGGTCCTCCGTTGCATCCATCGTTGAAGACCCTCTGGCAGGCGGCACCATGCTGCGCGACGCGACGGCGCGTGTCGCAGCATCCGCCTGCGCGGCGCGCCTGGACGGCGGCCTGCTTTCGGCAACCATCGGCTGCCTTGGCGGCGCTTCGCGCATGACGGGTACGTTCGGCACGCTGCGCCAGTTTGCGAATAGCTGGTCGAGACATCGCACCGTCGTGCACGCATCGCGCTTTCTGCGCCATGCGTCCAGGTCACTCTTGCGTAACGTCCCCGCGGATCGGCTGTACTGCTGCTCTGCGTAGATCCTTTCGTAGGTCTCATTGAGCATCGCGTATTCGCAGATCAATTGCCGGCCATGCGGATGCAGCTGTGCGGGGGCGCCGCAGGACGCATTCGCCGGCGCAGAAACATCGCAGCGCGGCCGATAGTGTTGTGGACAGGCAATATCCGACGCCCACGCCACATTGGCGATCCACATGACCAAGGCGATGAAGAGGGCCAGGCGGCCTGCAATCCGGTGCATGGTGTCTGTGCATCGGCCTTTTCAATGAACCGAGAAGTTCATTCTAGGCAGCGACGCCGCACAATGCCGGATCTGTTATTTGCCTACGCGCATGGATGGGGCTGACCAGTGAAATTCCGCGACACGCAAAACGGCAGGCAAAACAAAAGGGCCCGTGACTTTCGCCACAGGCCCTTCTGGGAATACTGGTGGGTCGTGCGTGACTCGAACACGCGACCAACGGATTAAAAGTCCGCTGCT
>DAIOET010000411.1:0-4242 GCA_036746135.1 Cupriavidus sp. | reverse complement strand
GAGGCCGTGCGCCGCTTCAAGGAAAAGGAACCGCCGTTGTTCCAGTGGCCTACTTTGGCTGATTGATGTTTCTTGGCTTGCTCCCCTCTCCCGCTTACGGGAGGGGTTGGGGGAGAGGGCCAGCGGCTCTGAATGCGACAACGTCGGCAAGCAGAATCTCCGCGCCCTCTCCCCCACCCCACTCCCATTGCATGGGAGAGGGGAGCGCATATCCGATGACGTAGGCTTTGGTTCAGGCGCGCGGCTCAACCCGCCGTAATTCCCGCCGTCTGAATCACCTTCCGCCACTTCTCGATTTCGCTGTGCAGGCGCTGGCGCATCTGCTCCTGCGTGCCGGCGTCCGCTTCCGCTCCCGCCTGCAACAGCCGCTGCTTCACGCCCGCGTCCTTCATCGCCACATTGAAATCGGCGTTGATCTTGTCGAGAACCGCCTTGGGCGTCTGTGCCGGCGCGAACAGCGCCGCCCAGGAATAAGCCTCGTAGCCGGGCAATCCCGATTCGGCGACGGTGGGCACATCGGGCAGCATGCCCGACCGCTTGCGGCTTGCCACGCCCAGCACCTTGATACGTCCCGACTTGATATGTTGCAGCGCCGTGGGCGCATCGCTGAACATCAGTTGCACCTGGCCACCCAGCAGATCGTTCATGGCCGGGCCGCTGCCCTTGTACGGAATGTGCTGCAGCTTGGTGCCCGCTTCCATATTGAACAGCTCGCCGGCCAGGTGCGTGCCGCCGCCGTTGCCCGACGAGCCGTAGGCCAACGTATGGCCGCTCTTGGCGTATGCGATCAGTTCCTTGATGTTGTTGGCCGGGACCGACGGATGCGCAACCACGAATACCGGGAACATCGCCGCAAAGCTGATCGGCGCGAAATCCTTCTCGATGTCGTACGGCAACTTGCCCATCAGTGACGGATTGACGGCATGATGGATCGATCCCAGGAACAGCGTGTAGCCGTCAGGCACTTCCTTGGCCGCGATGGCGGCGCCGATGGTGCCGCCCGCGCCAGCGCGGTTGTCGATCACGATCGGATACTTCCACATCTCGCCAAGCTTCTGGCTGAAGATGCGCGCGGTGCTGTCCACCGGACCGCCTGGCGGAAATGGCACGATCAGGCGCACGGGCTTTGTGGGCCAGGCGTCGGCGGCCAGCGCGGCAAACGGCTGCGCCACGGCACTGAACAGGCCGGCGGCCATCAACCGTCTGCGCATGGCGGACGGCACGGCGGAAGAGCGGGTCATGCTGGGTCTCCTTGGGTCAACATCGAGCCGGCCTGCTCCTGCAGCACACGCTTGAGGATCTTGCCGTTGTTATTGGTAGGCAATTCGCCGAGCGCCACAATGCGCGCCGGTCGCTTGTACGGGGCCAGCCGGTCCCGCAGATGGCTGTGCAGCGCTGGCAGATCCAGTTGAGCGCCGGGGCGCAACTCCACGAACGCCACGATTTCCTCGTTGCCATCGCTTTCAGGGCAACCGACCACCGCCGAACGCTGGATGCTCGGGTGGGCATTGAGCACGGTTTCCACCTCGGCCGGATACACGTTGAAGCCCGACCGGATGATCATCTCCTTGAGGCGGCCGACCACGAACAGCGCGCCGTCCGCGTGCATCTCGCCCAGGTCGCCGCTCGCGTACCAGCCCCCCTCGCGCATGACCGCCGCAGTGGCGGCGGCATCGCGGAAGTAGCCGGGCATCAGCCCCCTGCCACGCAGCCAGAGTTCGCCGCGCTCACCGAACGGCAGAGCCTTGCCAGTCGACGGGTCCGTCACCTGCACCTCGGCTTCGGCCACCGCGTGGCCCGCGCTGGTATCGGGCCGCTGGTCACCAAGCCGCGTCACGTGGACCGATCCGGCGTATTCGGAAAGCCCATAGCCATGATGCAGGGCCATGCCGAACATCGCTTCCACACGCTTCTTCAGCGACAGATCGAGCGGTCCGGCCCCGGTATAGAGGTAGCGCAGTGCCGGCGCCACCGGCTGCGTAATGCCCTGTTCCTGCAGATAGGCCAGCAGCCGCGAGAACAGCGTGGGCGGCCCCTGCACCTGCGACACCCCGTGACGCGCCAGCGCATCGAGCAGGTCCGCCGGATCGAACTGCGGGCGCATCACCAGTTGCGCGCCGGCCAGCAGCGAGCTGAGCAGCACCGTACCGAGGCCGAAAATATGGGTCATCGGCACAAACGCATAACTGCGATCCGCGGGACCGAGCGCACGGGCATCGCGCGTCACGCGCGCGAAATGGATCAGCGCGTCGTGCGTGAGCATCACGCCCTTCGGCTCCCCCGTCGTGCCCGAGGTGAAAATCAGCGCGGCAACCTGGTCGCGCAATGGCTGAGGCTCGGGGATGGCATCGGCACGCACGGCGGCGCGCTGCATGCCGTCCAGCGCCGACGCCACCGCGTTGAAACGCGCCGCGTGTCCGGCGGCCGCGCGCGAGGCCGACGCCGTGAAGTACACCACGCGGGCATCGGCCTTGACGGCAAAAGCGTCGATTTCGGCCGGCGCCATGCGGGCATTGACACCGCACGACCACGCCCCCAGGCGGCTGCAGGCCAAGATCAGCGCGGCATGCTCGGGACAGTTTTCGGCCACCACCATCACGCGGTCGCCGGGCCTGACCTCCAGCGCGCGCAATTCGGCTTCCGCCACGGCCGTCAGCGCGCCCAGATCGGCAAAGCTCAGGCTGCGGCCGTCCGGCAAGTGGATGAACGGTTGATCGGGAGCCTCGGTCAACCAATGATCAAGCAGCTGATGAATCCGCGTAGTCACGCCTGGCGTCCTTATGCAAATACGATGAAGAGGTCCGCGCAGCATGATCCCAAAGACAGGCCGGCGCCATTCGTAAATCACAAGGGGCGGCTTCGACGGCCTGAAAGCGCGCCCTCCCCGCACCGGACGCGCATTTTGCGATCCAAAAGGCTGGATTCGGCAATCTCGAACCAGCGTGACGCCCACGCCCATAGAATCGGATTCACTGATCGGAGACAGTTCATGGACCTGCGTTTCACAAGAGAAGAAGAAGCCTTCCGCGAAGAAGTTGGCGCCTTTGTCAGGCAGTACCTGCCCGCCGACATCCGCGACAAGGTACTCGGCCATCGCCGCGTCGAGAAAGACGACTATGTGCGCTGGCACCGCATCCTGCACGCGCAAGGCTGGGGCGCGCCGACCTGGCCCACGGAATGGGGCGGCACGGGCTGGAACGCGCTGCAGCGCCTGATCTTCGAAATCGAGACGTTCCGCGCCGGCGCGCCGCGCATGCTGCCGTTCGGCCTCACGATGATCGGCCCGGTGCTGATGAAGTACGCCAGCGCCGAGCACAAGCAACGGTTCCTGCCGCGCATCCCGACCGTGGATGACTTCTGGTGCCAGGGCTATTCGGAGCCGGGCGCCGGCTCCGACCTCGCATCGCTGCGCACCAAGGCCGTACGCCGGGGCGACAAATACATCGTCAACGGGCAGAAGACCTGGACGACGATGGCACATTTCGCGGACTGGATCTTCTGCCTCGTGCGGACAGACTCCGAAGCCAAGCCGCAGGAAGGCATTTCGATGCTGCTGATCGACATGAAATCCCCCGGCGTGACCGTGCGCCCGATCAAGACGCTCGACGGCGGCCATGACGTCAACGAAACCTGGTTCGAGGACGTGGAAGTACCCGTCGAAAACCTGCTGGGCGAAGAGAACAGAGGCTGGACCTACGCCAAGTATCTGCTCGGCCATGAGCGCACCGGCATTGCCGGTATCGGCCACTGCTATCGGGAGTTGCGCCAGCTTAAGCACTACGCCGCGGAATCCACCGACGGCCGCGGACGTCCGTTGATCGAGGACGTGCGCATGCGCGACAAGATCGCCCGCGTCGAAATGGACCTGATGGCGCTGGAAATGCTGCTGCTGCGCGTGGCCACGCAGGCGGCCGGTACTCCCGGCCCCGAGGCATCGATCGTCAAGATCCGTGGCTCCGAGCTGCAACAGGACATCGCCATGCTGCAGATGGAAGTGGCCGGCCCGAACGGCTGGCCCTATTCGCCCGACTGGATGGAGCCTGGCGCCCCGCAGCCCGTCAGCGGCCCGGACTGGGCAGCGCCGGCGGCATCCACCTACTACGACATGCGCAAGACCACCATCTACGGCGGCTCGACCGAAGTCCAGAAGAACATCATCTCCAAGATGATCATCGGCTTTTAAGAAAGGACGACAGGCATGGATTTCACCTACAGCGAAGAACAGCAGATGCTGGCCGACAG
>DAIOET010000410.1:0-4255 GCA_036746135.1 Cupriavidus sp. | reverse complement strand
TTCGCAATGCAGAGGTCGGGAGTTCGATCCTCCTTCGGTCCACCAGATACACAGTCAAAAGGGCTCGGAATATTTCCGGGCCCTTTTGCTTTATGCGCATCAGGCCCGGATCCGCGCGCTGCTGTTCGGCGCAAGGCTTCAGGAAAAACAAGCGCATCTGTCAGCGCGATGAATGCGACGGATCGGAAACGTGTGCAGAAGTGCTACCTTTGCACCTAACGCTTGTCATCGATACCGCTCATGCGCGAACCGCACGACGCCCCAGCTCTGGGCACCGATTCCCTCGACGCCGAAGCCCGCCACCTCGCAGGCCGCCGGTCCACGCTCGTCAGCGTCTTCGTCAACATTGGCCTGACGATTGGCCAGGGAGTGATCGGGGTCATCGCCGGTTCTCAGGCGCTGGTGGCCGATTCGCTTCATTCCTTGTCCGATCTCGTTTCCGACTTCGTCGTGCTGTTTGCCGGCCATCACAGCCGCAAGGGGGCCGATATCGATCATCCGTACGGGCATCAGCGTTTCGAGACCGCCGCATCGCTGGCGCTGGGCGCGCTGCTGTTGGCCGTGGGTGTCGGCATGCTGTGGGCGGCGGTCGGCAAGATCCAGCATCCCGAGGGTGCCCAGCCGGTGCAGACCGTGGCGCTATGGGTGGCGATCGGGGCGCTGGCCGCCAAGGAGGGCCTGTTCCGATACATGCTGCGCGTGGCGGAGCAGGTCAGGTCGAGCATGCTCGTGGCCAATGCGTGGCATGCGCGGTCAGATGCTGCATCGTCCCTGGTGGTGGCGCTTGGTATCGGCGGCAATCTGCTCGGGTATCACGTGCTCGACCCCGTGGCGGCCATTGTCGTTGGCCTGATGGTGTCACGCATGGGCCTGCGCTTTGGGTGGGATGCGATGAGCGACCTGATGGATCGCGCCGCCGACGAGGATGTGGTGGCCGACCTGCGCGCCGCCATGCTGGAAACGCCCGGCGTGCTGGGCTTGCATGACCTGAAGACACGCAAGATGGGCGACATGATCCTGGTCGACGTGCATCTGGAGATCCAGGCCGACCTGACCGTCGAGCAGGGCCATGCGATAGCGACCGAGGCACGGCGCCGCGCGATGGAGCGCGACGACGTACTCAATGTGATGACGCACGTGGACCCGGTCAGAGTCCCGCAGGCCGAATCCGTCTCAGCGTAGATCGCTACGGCGATACAAGCTCAATCCCACCGCCAGGAACGCCAGCATTCCCGCGCAGCCGCGGTTGATCCACTGCACCGCGCGCGCGGACATCGTGCGCATGGCGTGCCGACCGCCGAACGCATAGATCGACATCATCACGATATCCATCAGTGCCGCGATCACGGCCAGGATCACGTACTGCATGGCCACTGGCTTATCCGCGTGCACGAACTGCGGCACGAAGGCCGAGGTAAACAGGATGGTCTTGGGATTCGACAGTGCCACGAACAGCGCGCGCAGGAACGCGGCCCGGCCGCTTGCCGATGTTGCATCCGACGTGGCGACCAGCGCCTGCGTAGGCGAGCGCCACATCGAAATGGCAAGGTAGAGCAGGTACGCGGCGCCGATCCATTTGATCGCCGTGAACAGCTGCTCGGAAGCCAGCAGCACCGCGCCCAGCCCGCAGCCGACCGCGCCAATCAGGATCAGGTCAGCCAGCGCGGCACCGGCGATGCCGCAGGCGGCCACGCGCATCGGCCGGGTGGCGCCATTGCTCAGGGCCAGCAACATCGTGGGACCGGGGGTGACCATGACTGCCGTCACGGCAATCAGGTAGAGAAACAGGGTTGTGCTATCCATCGAACGCTCTCCGGCAGGCTCCGTATCGGCGAGGCGTCAGTGTGTGCCGATTTGCGCGGATATGCACGCGCTTCCTGTGGACATCCCCGGCCCAAGCCTGGGGACAACCGCGTGAACTCCCTGGGGGCGGCCGTTGGGCCGTATACGAACAACTCGGCACGTATACGTGGAGCGGAGCGCGGGGGTCTGTAGTTACCCACGCCGATGCACGTCAGCACCACGTACTTGCCCATACGGTTATCTGTTCTGTAACAGTCTGATTGGAAAGACAAAAGACCGGTTATCCACCGCGCCGGGTCAGTGTTAACCATTACTACTACTATTTATGTATACGTAAACAATGTCGGTATACGTATACGGACCATTGCGTGGCTCGCATCGACACGCGTCGCCTGCGGCGTTGCGCTATCGCAATACCCCTCCACGGCACGTCCCGGCCGGCAGGAACGGCATCCTAGAATGTCGACTTTCCTGCACTGCCACGCCGACACCTCCGATGAACCGTCCCGCGTCCGACATCCAGCCTATCTCGCTGCAATGGGCGCTGGCCCTGACCTTCGTTGCCTGGTTCGTGGAAGTCATGCTGTCGATGCTGCTGCGGCCCATGCTGATGCGTCACGGCCTGCAGTTCATGTCGGCCGCCTCGCTGGTTCGCATCCTGGCCTGCGGCGCCGTGTTCAGCGTGATGTTGCATCTGAGCGGCCTGACGTACCGCCGGCTCTTTCACGACGGCAAGTCGAGTGCGATGGCGACGATCGGCCTGCTGGGCGTGCCCATCCTGATGACGGTGCCGCTGATCGTGCTGCTCGATGGCGTGATGATGCAGCTACTCGAAAAAGTGCTGCCGCTGTCGGCCAGCGAAGCGGCGATGTTCGAGTCGATGAGCGGTGGCCTCGGTGCCTGGGTGCTGTCCTGTGCGATTGCGCCGATGGTCGAGGAGATGTTCTTCCGCGGCATCATTCTGCGCGGCATGCTCAAGCGCTATTCGCAGACCGATGCCATCGTCTATTCGGCATTCGTTTTCGGACTGATGCACCTGAACGTCTATCAGTTCGTGATCGCATTCGCGGTGGGCATCCTGGCCGCCGCGTTCTACGTGCGCACGAATTCGCTGTGGCCCGGCATCGTGCTCCATGCCGGCATCAATACGACGATTACCGTACTCAGCGAGGCAGGCGGAGACGCGGGCACCGAGACTTCCCTGTGGATATGGAGCCTCGCCGTGGTTGCCGGCCTGATCGGCACGGTTGCGCTGCGCCGGATGCTGTGGCGGCCGGCGACCGGCGCGCCCCAAGCCGGGCAGGCCAGCGCCGATACGGAAGGCCCGCCGCCCGATGCCGCCTAGCGCGGCACCTTGAACGCCTTGCGCGCGCGCAGCACCTCGCCGCGCGTCGTGCATCCGTCCATATGGTCGTTGACCAGGCCCATCGCCTGCATCAGCGCATACATCGTGGTCGGACCGACGAACTTCCATCCACGCTTCTTGAGATCCTTCGACAATGCGGTGGACTCGGGGCTGATGGCCATCGTGCGCAGCACCTCGGGCGTGAGCTTCTTCGGCCGGCTCTTTGCATCCGGCTCGAATTTCCAGAAATAGGCCGCCAGCGATGGTTCGGTCTTCAGCAGTTCCTGCGCGCACTTCGCGTTGTGGATGGCGGCCTCGATCTTGCCGCGATGGCGTACGATGCCGGCGTCACCGAGCAGCCGCTCCACGTCGCGCTCGGTGAAGCGCGCAACCTTGTCGATCTCGAAATTGGCAAACGCCTTGCGGAACGCCTCGCGCTTGCGCAGGATCGTCAGCCAGCTCAGGCCAGACTGGAAACCCTCCAGGCACAGCTTTTCGAACAGCCGCCGGTCGTCGTCGACCGGAAAGCCCCACTCGTTGTCGTGATAGTGGCAGTAGTCCTCCAGGTCACCGCACCAACCGCAGCGTACCTGGCTCTGCGGCGCGGACTTCGTTGTCATTCGCCTTGGCTCCTTTGTCGATGGCGCGCACGGGCGCCGCAGCGATCATGCGCCTGCCAGTGCACGGCGTAAAGACAGAAACCGGCCGATTCCGGACATCCAACTGACAAAACGTGGACGAAAAAAAGCCAACCCGAAGGTTGGCTTTTTCATCCGCGAGGCAGGATTGCCGGTCAGGCCAGCTTCTTGCCCGTGCGGTCGTGCATGAACGCCAGCGCCACAATGCTGATGGCGGCGGCGACGATCACATAGAAGGCCGGGGCCAGCTTGTTGTGCGTCGACTCGATCAGCCACGTCACGATCAGCGGGGCAAAGCCGCCGAAGATCGTGACGGCGAAGTTGTAGGCCAGCGACAGGCCCGTGGAGCGCACTTCGGTCGGGAACTGTTCGGCCAGCACGGCGGGCGCCGGTCCGGTGAACGCGGCCAGCAGAATGCCCAGCACGATCTGCACCTGCAGCAGCGTGGCGGTGGTCGGCGACACGTTGA
>DAIOET010000409.1:0-4260 GCA_036746135.1 Cupriavidus sp. | reverse complement strand
CTGGATCGTGTACTTGTCGATGATCTTCTTGTTGATGATCGCCTTGGTGTACACGTCGAACTTGCCCGGGCTGTTGACGATGGTTGCCGGGCGATCAAGCGACCAGGCAACGTCCTCGGTCGTCAGTTCGGTGCCGTCATGCCACTTCACGCCCTTGCGGAGCTTGAATTCCCACGTGAGGTTATTGACGAGCTTCCATGACTCCGCCAGTCCCGGCACGACCTTGCTGTCCGGGTCGAGCTTGATCAGCGTGTCGAACACGTGCTCGGACACGTTGATGTTCGAGAAGAGATTGTAGAAATGCGGGTCCATTGAGGTCGGCGGCGAACTCATGGCGATCTTGAGATCGGCCGCCTGGGCCTGCACGGCCAGGCCGAAACCGAGGGCGCCGGTCAGCAGGACCGTACCGACAGCCTTCCTGAGGTGACGAAGGGACATCGCGCGATTCTCCCTGTGGAGTCTTGAAATGGCGTTTAGGATCAGCCGCGCATGACCTTGATTCCGGTTGTCTTCTCAAGCAGAACGAGCCGCATTTTGGTGCGGCATTCTGCGTGGCAACGTGGCGCGCGACCGGCCGGGCACTTCAAGCATGAACTGTTCCAGCAGTACAAGGCGTCCGCCATGCGGGGAAACCCACCCGCTTTTGGCCAAGCCTCGATGCTGCATTGCGCCACTATCGATATGCGTAGCGTGCGGCAAATGTATGCCCGCCTGACATCGACGGCGCGCTGCAATGCACGGCAATCGATCCGCGCGTACCGGCGACGCCTTGTTTTGGCGCTTCGTGGATAGCCGTCGTATGATCGGGGGTATCCAACTGCCCCATTCGCCTGGACTGGCACCATGAAGCTCATTCCCGAAATCCTGCAAGCGCAAGCCGAAATCCGAACCATCCGACGTGACATCCACGCGCATCCAGAGCTGTGCTTCGAGGAGCAGCGCACGGCCGATGTGGTCGCAAAGAGCCTGGAGTCGTGGGGTATCGAAGTCCATCGCGGGCTGGGCACGACCGGGCTGGTCGGCGTCATCCGTAACGGCAACAGCAATCGCGCGATTGGCCTGCGCGCCGACATGGATGCGCTGCCTCTGCAGGAGGCGAATACCTTTGGTCATCGCTCGCAGCACGAGGGCAAGATGCACGCATGCGGCCACGATGGCCATACCGCAATGCTGTTGGGCGCCGCGCGCTACCTGGCCGAGCATCGCAATTTCGACGGCACCGTGCATCTGATCTTCCAGCCTGCCGAAGAAGGCGGCGGCGGCGCGCGTGAAATGATCAAGGACGGTCTGTTCGATCGCTTTCCGTGTGATGCGGTGTTCGGCATGCACAACTGGCCGGGCATGCCGGTCGGGTCGTTCGGCACTACGGCCGGCCCGCTGATGGCATCGAGCAACGAGTTCAAGATCACCGTGCGCGGCAAGGGTGCCCATGCGGCCATGCCGCACAATGGCTGCGACCCGGTGTTCACCGGCGCCCAGATCGTATCGGCACTGCAGGGCATCATCACGCGCAACAAGCGGCCGATCGACACCGCCGTGATTTCAGTCACGCAGTTCCACGCCGGCGATGCCACGAACATCGTGCCGAACGAAGCCTGGCTGGGCGGTACGGTCCGTACCTTCACCGTGGAAGTCCTGGACCTGATCGAGCGCCGCATGGAAGAAGTATCGCGCGCCGTGGCGCAGGCATTCGATTGCACGATCGACTTCGAATTCCACCGTAACTACCCGCCGACCATCAATAGCGCCGCCGAGGCGGAGTTCGCGGTGGGCATCGCCAGCGAGCTGGTAGGCGCGGACAACGTCGACGGCAATGTGGAGCCGACGATGGGCGCCGAGGATTTCTCTTTCATGTTGCAGGAGAAGCCGGGCTGCTATCTGTTCATCGGCAACGGCGAAGGCTCGCACCGGGATGCCGGGCACGGCATGGGTCCCTGCATGCTGCACAACCCGAGCTATGACTTCAATGACGAACTGCTGCCGGTAGGCTCCACGTTCTTCGTCAAGCTGGTGGAGAAGTGGCTGGCACCGGCCTGAGGGCCGGATCGGGCAATGATCTGACCATACCGGGCAAGGCACGATGACCCATACGCGGCTCGATGACGCTACGGCGGAGCGCTTTGCGCAGGTGGCGCTCGACAACATCGTTCGTCCGTATCCGTACAAGGTCGACCATCTGATGGCGGATGTGAACGACCTCGCCGCGCCGCTCGTCCTGCATCCGGTCTTCTACGGCAGCTATGACTGGCACTCGTCGGTGCATATGCACTGGCTGCTGGTGCGGCTGCTTGCGTTGCGGCCAGGGCTGGCTGTCGCCGGGCGGATCCGGGATACGCTCGATGCCCAGTTGCGACCGGAAGCCATCGCCACGGAGCTGGCCTATTTCGAACGGCCCGGTTCACGCACCTTCGAGCGGCCGTACGGCTGGGCGTGGTTGCTGCGTCTCCAGGCCGAGTTGGAGGCCCTGGGGCACAAGGACGAGCAGGCTGCCCGCTGGGCAGCGGCTTGTGCGCCGCTTGCGAATCATCTTGCGGAACGGCTTATCGACTATATCGATGTCGCGGACTTTCCCATTCGCACCGGGACGCACTTCAACAGCGCATTCGCGCTGGTCATGGCGCTGTTCTACACGAAGCAGACACAGCATCTGGCGCTGCGGAAATCGATCGTGCGTCGCGCCCATCGCTGGTTTGCTCACGATCAGCGCTACCCGGCCCGCTACGAGCCGGGCGGCGACGAATTCCTGTCCGGCGGGCTGATGGAAGCCGTGCTGATGCGGCAGGTAATGGACGACTGCGGCTTTTCTGAATGGTGGGATCTGTTTGCGCCAGGGCAGGCTGATCTGGGCACGTGGCTGACGCCGGTGACCGTGGCCGATCGGACCGATCCGAAGATGTCGCACCTGGATGGCCTGAATCTGTCGCGCGCCTGGTGTTGGCGCTTGCTGGGGCCAGCGCTGCCTGCCGCGCTGCAACCGCTGGCGATACGCGCCTGGTCCGATCATCTGGATGCGTCGCTTCCACAAGCCGTGGAAGGTCACTACGTGGCCACCCATTGGCTGGCCACGTTCGCGCTGCTTGCATTGGAGGATGTCGAGGTCGGCTGAGCCGGCCCCGGCCGATCAGTCGATCGCGATGTCGCCGTACCAGGACTCGGCACGACTCTTGGTGTTATCCGTGTCGGTCATCAGGCCGACAGCGAGGACCTTCCCTGGCTCGGTGCCAAACGCCTTGCGATAGTCCGCGCGCAGATCACGCTCATGGCAGCGCCATTCCTTCGTATGCCGTGTGCCGGAGTCGACCACGATCATGCGTACGCGATCGGTATGCGGATTGTTCAGGACGCTGCCTTCGGGCCGCTTGCCGCCCCAGATGTACATCAGCGTGGCGTAAGGCATCTCGCGGCCCGTGGTGATACGGGCCATTTCGTACATCAATTGGTCCTTCAGCGGCAATGTGCTTCGATCTCCGTCGAACGCGACGAAAATCCGCAGAGGAGCGTCTTCACGATGACTGACAGCATTGTCGGCCACGCGGATGACATCGCTGGTCTTCCACATCCATCGCAACATACCGGGATCTCGCTGAACGAGCGGTACGTAGAGACCGGATGCCGACCCATTCGCCTCGGCATGGAGCACCATGCGTTGGTCTGACTCGGTCAGGGAATAGCTGGTCGGAAGCTTATTACGATTGACGGTCCAGGGCTGCCAGCCAGTAGGGATGGCCGTCGGGGATGCCGACGCGGAAAACAGTGGCAGTTGCGCGAGCAAAGGCAGCGACGCCGGATCGGATTCGGCCTCGCCGTCACCGCCAGCTTCCGCTTCGGCGCTTGACTTGGTTGTCCGATTGGCGAGTTCCAGCGGATCCGAGCCTTGACCCGGAACTGCGGCCTTCAGCAGGCCTTTTTCCTTGAATGTCGCGCAATTTCCGTCAGAAACCGCGGCTAACTTTGATGGATCGGTCGGTACGACCGTAGATGATGCACAACCGGCGAGCGCGACCACGCTCCCGAGACAAGCCAGTGCTGGCCGAAACTTCATGGCCACGATACCCCCTGGACCCTGATACTTACCCGTTCGTCGAAATCCCAACATCCTGGCTATTCGGCGCCGAGGCTTTGGTATTGCTGACTGCTTCGTGCTGAATTTTTCAGCGCTTGGGCGCAAACATATCAGATGCAGTGGGGGTCAGGAATGCTCGCGTACCCTGAATACAACATCGAACATGACGGCGAATACGTTTTATCGCCGAGTAATTA
>DAIOET010000408.1:0-4267 GCA_036746135.1 Cupriavidus sp. | reverse complement strand
GGTGGACCGAGATCGTGACGTCGGGCCGCGCCAGCGCCGCGCGCCGGATCATCTCTAGGCAATGGCCAAGCTCGGTTTGTTCCGATTTCAGGAACTTTCGTCGCGCTGGCGTGTTGAAGTACAGGTGCTGGACGTCGATCATCGTGCCGACGCCACCGGAAGCCGGTTGCAGCTGGCCGCTATCGGCGCTGATCTGCGTGGCGTGCGGGTCGCTGGCGGTGCGGCTGGTCAGCACCAGATGGGACACCGACGCGATCGAGGCCAGCGCCTCGCCGCGGAAGCCGAGTGTCAGGACGGATTCAAGCTCGTCGAGCGAGGCGATCTTGCTGGTGGCGTGCCGCATCAGCGCAACGGGCAGCTCGTCGGGGGGGATGCCGCAGCCGTTGTCGGTGATGACAATACGCCGCACGCCGCCTTCCTCGAGCCGGATGCCCAGCTGCGAGGCCCCGGCGTCGAGCGCGTTTTCGAGCAGTTCCTTGACCACCGACGCGGGGCGTTCCACCACCTCGCCGGCGGCGATCTGGCTGATCAGTTGATCCGGCAACGGACGAATCGGTCGGCCAGGCTGGGTGGTGCGGAGTAGGGCCCGGGATTCGGGCAGTGCGGCGTCGGCAGGCATGCGGGCGATTATACGTGCGGGCGGAAACCTTTTCGGCACATCCCCGGCCGGCACGTGACGGATTGTTGCAAGGGCTCTTGTATGATGTGGGCCTTCACGGAGAGAGGACTAATTTGGAAACCGTATTGCATCTGATCGACATGATCCTGCATGTCGACAAATTCCTGGGCCAGTTCGTCCTGGACTATGGCGTCTGGGTCTACGGCATTCTTTTCGCCATTGTGTTTGCAGAAACCGGGCTGGTGGTGGTGCCCTTTCTGCCGGGCGACTCGCTGCTGTTCATTGCCGGGGCCATGTGCGCCACCGGCGCGATGAATGAATGGATGCTGTCCGGGCTGCTGTTCGCGGCCGCCGTGATCGGCAATACCGTCAACTATTTCGTGGGCAGCTGGATCGGGCCGAAGGTGTTCGATCACCAGTGGCGCTTTCTGGACCAGAACGCGCTGCGCAAGACGCACGATTTCTACGAGCGTCATGGCGGCAAGACGCTGGTGATGGCGCGCTTCATCCCCATCGTGCGCACGTTTGCGCCGTTCGTGGCGGGTGTGTCGCAGATGACGTTCGCGCGCTTCCAGCTGTTCAATGTGGTCGGCGCCGCCGCATGGGTGTTCGGCCTGGTCTTTGCCGGCTACTTCTTCGGCAACCTGCCGTTCATCAAGCAGTACCTGAACCTGATCGTGCTGGCCGGTATTGGCGCTGCCATTGTGCCGCTGGTGCTGGGCGGGTTGTGGAAGCTGGTGCGCGGCACGCGCCGTCCGGCGGACCGCAAGCCCTGAGGGCGTAGTCTCTTCGATGAGCCGTCAGCTGATGCTGCGGCTCATCATCCGCAAGGCCGGCATGCGATCGCGGATCTGCGTGGTGTCGGCTGCGTCGGGACGGGCCTGGACGTAGGCTTCCAGGTCTTCCAGCGCCGGCCGGAAGCACTCCAGGTTGGCATAGGCCAGGCCGCGGTCGCGCACTTCCTCGATCGAATCGGGCAACAGGATCACCAGGCGGTTCTGCACAGCCAGCAGCCGTTGCCAGCGCGATTCCTGCAGATAGATGGCCTTCAGGTTGCGTAGCATGCGCGCGATGATCTCGCGATGGCCGGCCACCTGTAGGAAAAGTCCCAGCGGCACCTCATTCGATCCTGTGATGCCTTCGCGTTCGAGGAACGGGTCGAGCATCTCCTGCAACTGTTCCTTCGACAGCGTTTCGCCCGTCAGCGGGTCGAGCACGACATCGCCCGCCGGAATCGTCATGCGCACCAGGAAGTGGTTGGGGAACGACACCCCCTTGAGCGGCAGGCCGATCTGCTGCCCCAGCTCCATGTAGAGCACCGCCAGCGAAATGGGAATGCCGCGGCGCTGCTTGAGCACCACGTTCAGGTACGAATTGTCCGGATCGTAGTAATCGTTCGCGTTCGGTCCGAAGCCAAGATCACGATAGAAGAAATGGTTCAGCAGGCGCAGCCGCTGGATGGCTGGCGTGCCTTCGGCAATCCTCCGCTTCAGGCGTACGGCCAGCACGTCGAGCGCGGCCAGTTCCGACTGCAGGTCCAGGTCCGGGTAGGCGTCCTGGGCGATCGCGAGCGCGGTCTCGGTCAGCGGGATCGCATCGTCGTCGGCCACGAGGCTGGCGAAGTAGTCCAGGACTTTCGTGGAGGTCATGGGGCGGTATTCCTGACTAGCCGGCGCGGCGCCGGAAGGCTGCATAGCGCAGGCCCATGAGCCACAGTGTACCGAAGTAGACTGCCGCCGCAAGTACCAGGCAGGCCGCCATCAGCGCGATGCGCAGCCCAGGCGTGGCGCCCATTCCCACCCAGTCGAAGTTGCGCGCCAGCCATAGCAGCATGCCCGACAGAATCAGCACTGCCGCAACAAGGCGCAGCAGGAACAGCCCCCATCCGGGAGCCGGTTGATAGAACCCGCGGCGGCGCAGACCGAAGAACAGCAGCAGCGCGTTGACCGTCGCGCCGAAGCTGATCGACAGCGCCAGTCCGGCATGCGCGAAGATCGGCACGAACACGTAGTTCGAGGCCTGCGTGATCACCAGCACGAGCAGCGCGATCTTTACCGGCGTGCGGATGTCCTGGCGTGCGTAGAAGCCCGGCGTCAGGATCTTGATCAGGATGAGGCTGAGCAGGCCGACGCCGTAGGTGGCTACCGCCTGGCGCGTCATCTCCACCGCATGCGCGTCGAACTTGCCGTAGTTGAACAGCACCGAGGTCAACGGCGTGCCGAACACAAAGAGGCCCGCCGCGCACGGAACGGCCAACAGGAATGTCAGGCGCAGGCCCCAGTCGAGCAGGCCCGAATACTCCTCTCGGTCATCGTTGGCGCTGGCACGGGACAGGCTCGGCAGCAGGATCGTGCCAAGTGCCACGCCTAGCAGCGCCGTGGGGAATTCCATCAGGCGATCGGCATAGGTCAGGTACGACACGCTGCCGGCGCCCAGGCGCGACGCGATGTTCGTATTGATGATCAGGCTGATCTGCGCCACGGAAACCGCCAGCAGGGCAGGCGCCATCTGTTTGACCACGCGACGCACGCCGGGGTTGGACCAGGCCGCGCGCAGGTTCAGCGAGACGCGTGGCAGCACGCCCAGGCGGCGCATCGCGGGAATCTGGATCGCCAACTGCAGCACGCCGCCTACCAGCACGCCCCAGGCCTGGGCGTAGATCGGCTGTTTCATGTGCGGACCCACCCACAGCGCCGCGATGATCAGGCAGATGTTGAGCAGCACCGGCGTGAAGGCGGGAACGGCGAAGTTGCGCCAGGTGTTCAGAATGCCCGACGCCAGCGCCACCATCGAAATCAGGCCGATATACGGGAACATGACGCGGGTCATGAAGACCGCCGCGTCGTAGGTTTCGGCATCGCCGCGGAAGCCGGTGGCCACCACCGTCATGACGATCGGCGCGGCGATCACGCCAAGCAGCGACACGGCCGCCAGCACCCAGGCCATGACCGTGGCCACGGCGTCGATCAGAAGATGCGTTTCTTCGTCGCCGCGTTTGCCGTGGTACTCGTTCAGGATCGGCACGAAGGCCTGCGAAAACGCCCCTTCGCCAAACACGCGGCGCAGCAGGTTGGGAATGCGGAACGCCACATTGAAGGCGTCGGTCATGTCCGAGGCGCCGAAGGCACGGGCAATCAGGATTTCGCGCATCAGGCCGGTGATGCGCGAAAGCATCGTCAGGCTGCTGATGGTGGCAAGCGCTTTGAGGAGGTTCAAGGTGATAGATCGGGGAAGCTTCGGGTACCGGACGCCAGTGGGGCCGGCGTTGCGTTCGGCGGTTCAGACGCCCATACGCTTGCAAAGTTGCCGCGGCGCCACGCCTGGCGCCTGATGTGGCGCTTATTATACGGATCGGCCGGTGCCGGGCGACCGTCACGCGGCGTTTACGGATCTCCCTTGCCTACGGCGCCAGCGTGTGTGTATAATCGCCGATTCGCAAGGACAGTCGCGTCCAGGATTCGTTTGTCGAAACATCCCGGGTCGCAAGATGTGACTTAATTGTTGCGTCCCAAATTATTGCGTCGCCCCGGGCGCGCATTCTGAATTCAGGAAGAGATACATGGCAAATTCCGCACAAGCTCGCAAGCGCGCGCGCCAAGCCGTCGCCGCGAACGCCCACAACTCCAGCCTGCGCTCGCGTCTGCGCAC
>DAIOET010000407.1:0-4286 GCA_036746135.1 Cupriavidus sp. | reverse complement strand
ACCAGCACGCTGGCCGCGCCGATCATCATGCCGGCCTCCTGCGACAGCGCGCCGTCCGACACGGTATAGAACACCAGGCCCAACGCCTTGATCTGCGCCGCCACCCAGCCCAGGTACGACACCACGATGCACAGCGTGGTCAGCACTTCGGCCAGGCGGCCATAGCGGTTGTGATAGTAGTCGCCGATCGTGAGCAGGTTCATCCGGTACAGCGGCCGGGCGAAGAACAGGCCCACCAGGATCAGGCAGAGCGAGGAGCCGAAGGGGTCGGACACAACACCCGACAGGCCTTCCTTGAGGAACACGGCCGGGATGCCGAGCACGGTTTCGGAGCCGAACCATGTGGCAAAAACCGTGGCGGTGACGATGTAGAACGGCAGGCTGCGGCCCGCGACGGCAAAGTCGGCGGTGCCCTTCACGCGGAGCGCCGCCCACAGGCCGATGCCGACCGAGATAACCCAATAGATGATGACGAACCAGATCAGCATGCCGCTGCCCTATCCCAATTTGCCAGAAATGCCCTGGAGGCGAAAAACCGAAAGCCGGCCGGATGCCTGGGATGCTCCAGGCTGACTCCGCCCGGAGTCCAATTCATCGGTCGGGGCCGCGGGCGCCCGGGAGGGGCATGGCGGTCGTAGCCGAATCAAAACGCGGATTATAGCGACGGAGACCCGCCGGGAAGGAAAAAATTCCCCGGGCGAGGTCAAATCCCCACACTGGCACCTGCACGGTGCAGCGTGGGGCGCACGGCGCCTTTCGGCAGGCTTACCAGTAGCCCGCCCAGGCCAGCGCCTGAACGATCACGATGCCGGCCAGAAAGCCGCCCACCAGCATCAGGGCCGTGGAAAGCCGGCGGTTGGTACGGCGCTGCTCCTGCACCAGCTGGGCCAGCAGCCGCTCCTGCTCGCCGTTGCTCTGCAAGGCGCGGCGCTCCAGGAACTGGTGCGCCAGGCGCGGGAAGTCGGGCAGCATCTTGGCCCATTGCGGGGCCTCGACCTTGACGCGCTCCCAAGCTCCCTGCCAGCCAACCTGCTCGTACATCCAGCGTTCCAGGAACGGCTTGGCGGTCTTCCAGAGGTCGAGGTCCGGATCGAGCTGGCGCCCCAGGCCTTCGATATTGAGCAGCGTCTTCTGCAGCAGCACCAGTTGCGGCTGGATTTCCACGTTGAACCGGCGCGACGTCTGGAACAGGCGCATCAGCACCATGCCCAGCGAGATCTCGCGCAGCGGCTTGTCGAAATACGGCTCGCAGCAGGCCCGGACGGCCGACTCCAGTTCCTCGACGCGCGTCTCCGATGGCACCCAGCCGGACTCCACGTGCAGCAACGCCACACGGTGGTAATCCCGGCGGAAGAACGCAATGAAGTTCTGCGCCAGGTAGTTCTTGTCGAACTCGGACAACGCCCCGACGATGCCAAAGTCGAGCGCGATATAGCGGCCGAACGTCTCCGGCTGCACGGACACCAGGATGTTGCCCGGATGCATGTCCGCGTGGAAGAAGCCGTCGCGGAAGACCTGCGTGAAGAAGATCTCCACGCCTTCCTCGGCCAGCTTGTGCATGTCGACGCCCGCGGCTTTCAGCGATTCCGTGCGCGAGATCGGAATGCCGTGCATCCGCTCCATCGTGAACACGGTGCTGGTGCACCAGTCCCAGAACACCTCGGGCACGCACAGCAGATCGCTGTCGGCGAAGTTGCGGCGCAGCTGGCTGGCGTTAGCCGCCTCGATCATCAGGTCCAGCTCGTCGTGCAGGTACTTGTCGAATTCGGCCACCACCTCGCGCGGCTTCAGGCGGCGCCCGTCCACCCAGACCCGCTCCAGCCAGGTGGCCATATCGCGCATCAGTGCGAGGTCGCTGTCGATTACGGGCAGCATGCCCGGCCGCAGCACCTTCACCGCCACCTCGCGGCCGTGGTTCGGGCCGCCGCGCAGCGTGGCGAAGTGCACCTGCGCAATCGACGCGCTGGCCACGGGCTGGTGCTCGAAATTCTCGAACAGTTCCGTCAGCGGCTTACCCAGGGATTTCTCGACAATCTTCACCGCCACCGCCGAATCGAACGGCGGCACCTGGTCCTGCAACTTGGCCAGCTCGTCCGCGATGTCGGGCGGCATCAGATCGCGACGGGTGGACAGCACCTGCCCGAACTTCACGAAGATCGGCCCCAGCGCGGTCAGCGCCATGCGCAGGCGCTCGCCCCGCGGCTGTTCGAGCTTGCGGCCGATGGTGATGACGCGAACCAGGAATTTGATGCGCCGGCTCTTGAAACCGGACAGCACAAGTTCGTCGAGCCCGTAGTACAGGATGACGAAGATAATCTTGCAGAGACGCAGCAGGCGGGTCATTCGGGATGTTCAGATAGCAGCGCCGCGCAGTGCGGCATCGGGGAGCGACATGGCGGTTAGCGGTGGGCCGACGGGAGCGAGCCCGGCGCCTGGTCTCCCTGTTCGCCCATGCGTTCCAGGCGTTCCAGCCGTTTTTCGAGGCGCGCCAGATCATCGCGCAGCCGTGCGACATCAGTGCCAAACCCCTCCAGCGCCGCATGGCGCACCAGGGTCGGCTGTTCGTCGAGCAGGTATTCGGTCACGTTGTCGAGCAGCGCCTTGCCCACGCGCGTGGCACTTTCGTGCACCTGGCGGGCGCCGTCCACCACGCGCTGGGCCACGCTGTCGCTGATCGGGCCACCCATCACGCCACGCAGCGCGCGCGACAGATCTTCGGCGGCGTCCCAGCGCAGGTTGCGCGCGAGCGTCGACACCACGTTGGCCAGCTCGGCGTCGCCGTCGATCCGCACATGGCGCATCGCTGCCGCCTGCCCGCCTTCCGCGACATCGGCCACTACCAGCGGCCATTGTTGCAGCGGCACGATCAACGTCACCGCCGCCGCCTCGGTTCCGGCGGCCTGCTCGATGCAGCCCTGGTCCGTAACCCTGAGCGACAGCGTGAACGCGGCGGCATCGAACCGGATGATGCGTCCGGCAAATGGCGCCAGCAGACTGCAGGCCCACGGCTCCTGTTCGATCAGGTGATTCAATGCGGCGACGATCGGCGCGGCCAGCGGTGTCGGCAATGCGTTCATGGCGTCCGGTGTGCGGGCGGTCTGCCCAACAAAAAAAGGCCCACGTGTACGTGGGCCTCCATTCTAAGCTACTCGGCCGCCGCTTCATGTCATCCATGCCGCGGCGGCTTGCGCAGCTCAGGATTCCTGCTGAATACCAGCCAGCAGCCAGCCACCGTCGCCGGACGCGGACTTGGCCAGGTTCCAGACTTCGCCGAACGGTTGTGCCGCCTCGCCGGCGTTTTCCCGGATCATGCCGGTAAAACGAACGCTGGCGACGTGCTGGGACGGCGTCGACTCGATGCCAAGCAGTTGGGCGTCAAGCGTGACCACGTCGGTCTTGTTGACCGCGGCGCCGCGTTCGGACAGGTCCATCTTGATCTCGGCAAACATTTCCGGCGTGGTGAACTCGCGGATATCGTCGAGGTTACCGGCGTCCCACGCGGCCTGCAGACGCACATAGTGCACCTTGGCGTTGCGCAGGAAGGCTTCGGTGTCGAAGTCCGCCGGCACGCCCCACGGCTGCTGCACAGCCGCCGCCGCGGCACCCGCAGCCGCGCCACCCATCACCGGGTTGGCAGCCGCGCCGTTGTAACCGGTGGGCTGCGCTGGCTCTGCCTGGCGCAGTGTCGGCTCCGCGTTGCGTGCCGAGCCGCCGAATGGCGAGTTGTTGCCGCTGCCATTACCCATGCCGGCATAGGCCGGCGTCTGCGTACGAGCCGCGCCACCACGGAACTTGCGGAACAGCCACAGCGCGATCATCGCGATCACGGCGATCAGGATGACATTGGCCAGGAAGCTGGCCGCCGCGCCGCCCAGGCCGAAATGCGACAGCAGGTAGCCCAGACCCAGGCCGGCCGCCAGGCCGCCCAGCATGCCACCCCAGTTGCGCTTCGGCGCCGCCGCGGCCGCCGTGCCAGCGGCGCCGGCAGTAGCCGGCGCGGCCTGTTGTTGTGCCGGCTGCTGCTGGGCCGGCGTATTTTGCTGCGGCGGCGTGGCCTGGCGTTGCTGCGTCACATTGGACGATTGCTTGCCGACGCTGCGCGAGCCGCCCAGGCGTTTCGCGTTAGCGTCGAGTGCTGCCCCCAAGGCCAGCGTCGCCATCAGCGTCACGGCCAGGAATTTTCCACGAAAAGAAGACATATTTATCGATCCCCTGTCATTTTCGGCCTTCTCCGGCCGAACATGGCGAATTAGTACTTTCTACCGACGTGGAGCGCCACGACTCCG
>DAIOET010000406.1:0-4303 GCA_036746135.1 Cupriavidus sp. | reverse complement strand
GCCTGCGCGGCCTGGGCAAGCTGGAAACCAACCCCGAGCGCCTGAACGAAGACCTGGACAACTGCTGGGAAGTGCTGGCCGAGCCGGTGCAGACCGTGATGCGCCGCTTTGGCGTGCCCAACCCGTACGAGCAGCTCAAGGAACTGACCCGCGGCAAGGGCATTTCGCGCGAGGCGCTGCAGACGTTCGTGCAAGGCCTGGCGATTCCCGACGACGCCAAGAAGCTGCTGCTGGAAATGACGCCGGGCAGCTACATCGGCAAGGCCGTGGAACTGGCCAATCGCATCTGACGGCGATTTCGAAACCGCCGACGGCGCCGCGCAAGTGGCGCCGGTGCAACAAGGGCTGACCTTCGGGTCGGCCTTTTTTATTTTTCACGCAGGTTTCGAAAGAAGTTACCCGACTGATACCTGGAGCCAGTGCCATACCGGCGCCAGCCGCGCTACGATCGGTTCCCGTGCGGAGGGTGCGACACGTCGACACATCAAATGATTTGAACAACTTCATGAAGTTCGGCGCTTCCAAGCCGATGCCGGTCACCTAATAATGCAAGAATTGTCGGCGAATGACCGGACCGGTACAGCAACCGTGCAGGCACGCCGCCGCTGCATCAGAATAAACAACAAAGATCGAAGGGATTGATTGAGATGGGCTACCAAGCATCCAGGCCGGGGGGCCAGGCGACGTACACCGCCACGGCCATCGGGCTGCACTGGCTGATCGCATTCGGCATCTTTGCGGCGTTCGGCCTTGGCCTGTACATGACGGGCATTCCCGGCCTGACGCCAACCAAGCTCAAGCTGTTCTCGTGGCACAAGTGGCTGGGCGTGACGATCTTCATCGTGGCCGTGCTGCGCGTGATCTGGCGCGCCACCCACGCCGCTCCGGCCGTGGCGCCGGGCACTCCGGCCTGGCAGGCCAAGGCCGCCGCCGCCGCGCACCATCTGCTTTACGTGCTGATCCTGATCGTGCCGATCACCGGCTATCTCTACAGTTCGGCGGCGGGCGTGCCCGTGGTGTACCTGGGTCTGTGGAAGCTGCCGCCGCTGATCGAGGCCAGTGACACGCTCAAGCCGATCCTGAAGTTTGCCCACGTCTGGCTGAATTACTTCATGGCGACGATCGTCGTGATCCATGCCGCCGCCGCTATCAAGCATCAGGTGATCGATCGCGATGGCACGCTGGGCCGCATGATCCCGTTCCTGCGCTAAGCCGCAGCCGTTACCCAACCGCATTGCCCGACCAACCGGCCGCGATGGCCAGTCACCACTGGAGTCTCAGATGAAACGCATGACCCGTCCCGGCACGATGTTCGTGGCCGCCGCGCTGGCCACCGCCGGCCTGGCTGCCAACCTGGCGTGGGCGCAGATCGATGCCGCAAAGAGCTCGGTCACGGCCACTGCCAAGCAGATCGGTGTGCCGATGGAAGGCAAGTTCAAGAAGTTCGATGCAACCCTCGACTTCGATCCGGCCAAGCTGGCCACGTCGTCGGCCAAGGTCGAGATCGACGTGGCGACCTTCGAGATCGGCGATGCCGAGACCACGAAGGAAGTGAAGGGCAAGGACTGGTTCGACGCCGGCAAGTATCCGAAGGCCGTATTCCAGTCGACCAGCATCAAGGCCGGTGCCGCCGGCAAGTACGACGTGGCCGGCAAGCTGACCATCAAGGGCAAGACGGTCGACGTCACCGTGCCTGCCACGTACAAGCAGGAAAACGGCAGCCAGGTGTTTGACGGCGTGCTGCCCATCAAGCGCACCACGTTCAATATCGGCGACGGCGAGTGGAAGGACACTTCCGTCGTGGCCGACGATGTCCAGATCAAGTTTCATATCGTGACCCCGGCAAAGAAGGGCTGAAGCAGGATTCGTCCCGCTCACAGCTCCTCGGCCGATTTTTACTGACCTTCCTCTCCAACTTCTTGACGGGAGACTCAACATGCAAATGCGCACCCTGATCGCCGCTGTTGCGGCAGCATCCGCCACCTTCGCCGCCGGTACCGCGATGGCCACGGCCAGCACGTACAACATCGACCCGACGCACACGTACCCGAGCTTCGAGGCCGACCACCTGGGCGGCCTGTCGAAGTGGCGCGGCAAGTTCGACAAGTCCAGCGGCGTGGTGACGCTGGATCGTACCGCCAAGGCCGGTACCGTCGATATCAAGATCGATGCCGCTTCGATCGACTTCGGCAACAACAAGCTCAACGAGCACGCCAAGGGCCCGGAAATGTTCGACGTGCAGGCCTTCCCGGATGCCACGTACAAGGGCAAGTTCTCGAAGTTCAATGGCGATGTGCCGACCGAAGTGGATGGCGTGTTGACGCTGCGCGGCGTGTCGAAGCCGGTCAAGCTCCAGATCAAGGAGTTCAAGTGCATCCAGCACCCGATGCTCAAGCGTGAAGCCTGCGGCGCCGACGCCGTGGCCCAGTTCAACCGTGCCGACTTTGGCATCGACTACGGCGCGAAGTACGGCTTCAAGCAGGACGTGAATCTGGCGATCCAGGTGGAAGCCGTCAAGGCCGACTGATCACGCCACGACAGGTTGACTGGCGCGGATGTCGCCAGTGGAGAAAATGTTATTTCTCCAATACAAAGTTGAAAAATGAGCCAGCGTTGTCGCTGGCTCATTTTTTTTGACCTTTGCATACCCCCCTTCACGCTGCGGGTGCACTGTTGTACGGTTCAGAATTGCCACAGTACAATGGTTCGCCGCAGTCCCACCCTCAGGGGCGCCGCCGCCCCGGAGTACACCGGCTGGTGCGTGCGCCCCGCAACAGGTCACGCGCATCGATATGAGCATTGGCTGCATTCCCTGAGTGGTAGTTTCGCCGCAAGACCCTTGCCTTGAGCTGTACCCGGCCGACGCCCGCTGGCGCCGTGTCCCGCAGCGTTTCTCGGATTTCCCTGGCGCGATACCGTGTACTCCAAAACGCAAATCGATCCGGTAGTTAGCTTCCGCAACTCGCAGGGCGAGCAGGTGCGGGGCACGATCATCAATCTCCAGCGCAAGTCGCTGGTGATGGAAATCTACAATCCCTACTCGATTGTCCAGGTCAGCGAAGTATTGAGCGAGCTGAGCGTGCGCATGGGCGCCAAGAACGCTTACCTGGGCAAGGCGGTGGTCATGAGCCTCGTGAACACGGGCCTGACCGCGGTGGTGTCGCTGACGCTGATCGACGAGTGGCGCGAACTGACGGACGTGAACGATGCACCGAAATCGGTGGCTCGCGAAGCCGAAATGTTCGTGCAGGATTGGGACACGCGTTTCAATATTCGCCGCGATTACCAGATCGTGGTCAACGAAATGCGCGCATTCCTGTCGGAAGTCTCGCGTTGGGTGGAGCAGGTGGACCTGACCGAATCGCTGCCGAAAAAGGAAGGCCGGCTGCGCGAGGACGTGTTCTACGAACTGGCCACGCCGTTGATGGGCAAGGTCAAGACCTATCTTGACTGGCTGGAGGACGAGGCCCAGCGCGTGGACCCGGAACTCGCGCCGGTGCATCGCACCTATGCCCAGGCTGCCTTGCATCCGCTGCTGCTGCGCGCCCCATTCGTGTATCGCACATTCACCAAGCCGCTCGGCTACGCGGGCGACTACGAGATGGTGAACCAGATCCTGAGCGATCCGCAGCAGGGTCCCACCACCTACTTCCAGATCGTCAACACCGCGTTCCTGAAGGCGGCGGTCGCCACCGCGCACCGCAACCGCATCGACCTGCTGGTGGACTTCCTGACCCGGCAGGCCGAACGCGCGCGCGCCGAAGGACGGCAGTTCCGCCTGCTCAACGTGGGCTGCGGGCCGGCGTTCGAGATCCAGCGGTTCGTGCGCGAATATCCGAATCCGGAGCTGCTGTCGTTCCAGCTGATCGACTTCAGCGAGGAAACGCTCGGATACACACGCGCTTCGGTGGAACGCTCCGCCGCGGGCGCGGGCCGCAAGGTGTCGGTCGAGATGGTGCACCAGTCGGTGCACGACCTGCTCAAGCGGCGCATTTCCATGGAAGACCCAAGCCTGCGCGAATTCGATGCCGTCTACTGCGCGGGCCTGTTCGACTATCTGTCCGACAAGGTGTGCTCACGGCTGCTGCAATATTTTGCGTCGCGCTCTAAGCCGGGAGGACAGTTGCTGGTTACCAATGTCCACTCCGACAATCCCGAAAAATTCGGGATGGAGCATCTGCTGGAGTGGTACCTGATCTATCGCGACGAGGCCGGGATGTCCTCGCTTTTGCCGGAGAACTCGCATGCCCACCGACTCTATGTCGATGAAACCGGCGTCAATGTCTTCGCCGAAGCCACTATC
>DAIOET010000405.1:0-4314 GCA_036746135.1 Cupriavidus sp. | reverse complement strand
GAAACGATCATGGACAGCGTGGATCTCGAAGTCCTGAAGAGCAGCGTGAAGTGGCGGCAGGAAGGACATGGCGTATTGCTGGTGACGGTGGTCAGGACATGGGGCTCGTCGCCCCGGCCTGAAGGCGCGATGCTGGCGGTACGCGACGACGGCCTGGTGGTTGGCTCGGTCTCCGGTGGATGCATCGAGGACGACATCATTTATCGCGTGCACAAGGAAGGCATCAAGACGGCCCTCCCCGAGGCGATGAAGTACGGCATCAGCGCGGAAGAGGCGCATCGCTTCGGCCTGCCCTGCGGCGGCACGATCGAACTTGTGGCCGAGCCGCTGGCGCAGCACAGCGGGATCGTCGAACTGCTGGACGCGGTGGAGAACGGACGGCTGGTCGCGCGCTCGCTCGACATGGCCACCGGGCGCGCCACGCTGGCGCACGCCGAGGCAGCCGACGGCCTGTATTTCGATGGCAAGACGTTGATGACGATCCACGGGCCGCGCTATCGCATGCTCGTGATCGGTGCTGGCCAGTTGTCGAAGTATCTGTGCCAGATCGCCGTGGGCCTGGGCTTTCAGGTCACGGTCTGCGATCCGCGCGAGGAATACACCGAGACCTGGGACATTGCCGGCGTGACGATGGTGCGCACGATGCCCGACGACACGGTCATGGAAATGAAGCTCGATGAGCGGTGCGCCGTCATCGCGCTCACCCACGATCCGAAGCTCGACGATCTGGCGCTGATGGAAGCGCTGCGCACGCCGGCGTTCTACGTCGGTGCGCTCGGCTCGCGCCGCAACAACAATGCGCGGCGCGAACGGCTCAAGGAATTCGATCTGACCGACCAGCAGCTTGCACGCCTGCACGGTCCGGTCGGCATCTATATCGGCAGCCGCACGCCGCCCGAGATCGCCATCTCGATTCTGGCCGAGGTGGTTGCCGCCAAGAACCACGTATCGCTGCCGGACATCCTGCAAGTGGAAGGCGCCAAGGCCGCGCGAGAGATCGCCGCGGGCGAGGCCGAGTGTCCGATCCTGCCGGGCGGCGTGCCAACGCCAGCCACACAGCCATGACCAGACACGCACGCGCCCCGCTCACGCAGACCGACCTGCCCACCGGCATCCTGCTGGCCGCCGGCTTTGGCCGGCGCTTCGACCCGGCCGGCCTGCGCAACAAGCTGCTCGAAAAAATGCCGGACGGCCGCACCGTCGCGTGGCGCAGCGCGCGCACGCTGGCCGCCGGTCTGCCGAACTCGATTGCGGTGCTCCGGCCCGGTCACCCGGAACTGGCCGAGGAACTGCGGCGCGGCGGCTGCAAGGTGATCGAATCGGCTGAGGCCGAAGCCGGCATGGGCGCGGCCCTGCGCGCGGGCGTGGCAGCCAGCGCCGATGCACGGGGCTGGGTCGTGGCACTGGCCGACATGCCGTGGCTATCGATGGAACTGGTTCGCGCGGTGGCGCTGACGATCACATCGCGCGACACCATCGCCGCCCCCTGGCGGGACGGCAAGCGCGGACATCCCGTGGGATTCGGCGCGGCCTGGCGCGATGAACTGCTGAAGCTGGACGGCGACGAAGGCGCGCGGGCGTTGCTCAAGACGCAACCGGTGACGCGAATCCTGACCGAAGACGACGGCGCGTTCCGGGACATAGACCTGCCAGGGGACCTGCTCTAAGAGCGGCGATATCGACCGCCGTCTTGCTCCCGGGCATATCAGGCGGTCAGCCGCCCTCCGTCTCCATCAGCGCGCGCAGATACTCGCTGCTCCACCAGTGCACATCCTGCTGGCGGATGCGCTCCAGCAGTTTCTGGTGCCGCGCGCGGCGTTCGGACAGCGGCATATGCAAGGCCTGCTGGATCGCCTGTGCCGTGGCGCGCGTGTCGTATGGATTGACCAGCAGCGCCTCCTTCAACTGTTCGGCCGCGCCGGCAAAACGCGACAGCACGAGTACGCCCGGATCGTCGGAATCCTGCGCGGCAATGTATTCCTTGGCCACCAGATTCATGCCATCGCGCAACGGCGTGACCAGCGCCACGGCGCTGGCGCGGCACAGGCCCGGCAGGCGCCGGCGTGACGTGGACCGGTGGATATACCGCACCGGCATCCAGTCCAGTTCGCCGTATTCACCATTGATGGCACCGGTGATGCCCTCCATCTCGCGGCGCAGATCGGCGTAGGCGTCGACCGTTTCGCGCGATGGCGCGGCGATCTGGACCAGCGTGGCACTCGACCTGTTCTCCGGATACTCGGCCAGCAGCGTCTGGAATGCCTTGAGCCGTTGCGGCAGGCCCTTCGAATAATCGAGCCGGTCGATGCCGAGCAGCAGCCGGCGCGTCGAATACTGGCCGCGCATCATCTCGTAGGTTTCCACCGCTTCATCGCCCCGGCCAAGCTCGGCGAACTCGTCGACATCGATGCCGATCGGAAACGCCTGCGCGCGCACGGTGCGGTGGAAAGCACGGAAGCGGTACTCGCCCATCGGCTCCGCGCCCGCTTCGCCCTGCACGTAGCGCGAGAAATGATCGAGGTCGGCCTGGCTCTGGAAGCCGAGCAGATCGTAGGCAAACAGCGCACGCATCAGCCATTCGTGCTGCGGAATCGCGGCGAGGATCAGCGGCGGCGGCAGCGGCACATGCAGGAAGAAGCCGATGCGCTGCCCGCAGCCGATGGCGCGCAGCTCGGCGGCGAGCGGGATCAGGTGATAGTCGTGAATCCAGATCACGTCGTCGGGCTTGAGCAGCGGTGCCAGCTTGCGCGCGAACAACTGGTTCACGCGGCGGTACGCATTGAGGTTGCCGCCCGCATCGAAATCCGCCAGGTCCACGCGATAGTGCAGCACCGGCCAGAGCACGCCGTTGCTATAGCCCAGGTAGTACGAGTCGTGGTCCTCGCGGCACAGGTCCACCGTGGCCAGCGTCACGTTACCGGCCTGCGACTGATGCAGCTCGCCTTCGCCGGGCGTGCCGCCCTGGCTGGTTTCCACCACCTTGCCGCTCCAGCCGAACCAGAGGCCACCGGTCTTGTTGAGCGCTTCGGAAAGCGCCACTGCAAGCCCGCCCGCCGCATGATTGCGCGGGTCCGCCACCCGGTTCGATACCGCTACTAGTCTGCCCATATATCGCTTCTTGTAGTTGCGAATCCTTTCCTCAGATCACGGTGTCCCAGGGTGCCGACAGCCGCATGGCACCGTTGATCAAGCCGACCATCGAATAGGTCTGCGGGAAATTTCCCCACATCTCGCCGGTGATCGGGTGTGTGTCTTCCGATAGCAGTCCCAATGGATTGCGCGCGGCCAGCATCGACTCGAAGATCTCGCGCGCTTCTTCGCGCCGCCCGATGCGCGCCAGCGCGTCGATGCGCCAGAACGTGCAGATGTTGAAGGCGGTCTCTGGCTTGCCGAAGTCGTCCGGCGCCTCGTAGCGGCGCATGTACGGGCCATCGCACAGCGACTCTTCCAGCGCCTTCACGGTAGATATGAAGCGCGGGTCCTTCGGATCGATGAAGTTGACCTCGGCCATCAGCAGCACGCTGGCGTCCAGCTCCTTGCCGCCGAAGCTTTCCGCGAAGGCCTGCCGCTGCTCGTTCCACGACTCGTCGAGAATGCGCTGCTTCATGCGGTTGGCATGGTCGTGCCAGTAGGCGGCGCGCGCGGGCTGCTCCAGCTTCTCGGCGATCTTGGCCAGGCGGTCGCATGCCACCCAGCTCATCAATGCCGACGAGGTGTGAATGCGTGCGCGCGTGCGCAGCTCCCACATGCCCGCATCGGGCGTGCCGAATACGCGCACGGCCTGTTCGCCGACGTCCTCCAGCTTGCGAAATTCGGCGGGGCCGCCGCGATAGAGCAGACGATGATCATGAAACGCCTGCGCGGCAGCCAGTACCACATTGCCGTACACGTCGTGCTGGAAGTGCTCCTGCGCCTGGTTGCCCACGCGCACCGGACCCATGCCACGATAGCCGGGCAGATGGTCGAGGATGCTTTCCGGCAGCTCGCGTTCGAGACCGATGCCATAGAGCGGCTGGATATGGCCGTCCTGCGACTGCATCACCACGTTCGACAGCCAGCGCAGGTAGTCTTCCATCGTGCCGACTTCAGACAGGCTGTTCAGTGCGCGCACCACAAAAAACGCGTCGCGCAGCCAGCAGAACCGGTAGTCCCAGTTGCGTCCGCTGCCCGGCGCCTCGGGAATGCTCGTGGTCATCGCGGCCACGATCGCGCCGGTTTCCTCATACAGCGACATCTTCAGCGTGATGGCCGCACGGATGACCGCGTCCTGCCATTCGCGCGGCACGGCCAGCCGGCGGCTCCAGAGCCGCCAGT
>DAIOET010000404.1:0-4314 GCA_036746135.1 Cupriavidus sp. | reverse complement strand
ACGAAAGTCAAGGAGACGTGATGTACACACAGAGCCTCGACCTGCCGGGCCAGCCTCAGCCCGCGCTCAGCGACGCCGATGCCGACGCGGCTGGGCGGCAGGCCGCTTTCGATGCGCGCATCGCCGACGACGCCAAGGTCGAGCCGATGGACTGGATGCCCGAGGCCTACCGGAAGACACTCGTTCGCCAGATCTCGCAACATGCGCACTCGGAGATCATCGGCATGCAGCCCGAGGGCAACTGGATCAGCCGCGCGCCGTCACTGAAGCGCAAGGCCATCCTGCTGGCCAAGGTGCAGGATGAAGGCGGCCACGGCCTCTATCTGTACAGCGCGGCGGAAACGCTCAATGCCTCGCGCGACGACCTCGTCGATGCGCTCCACACCGGCCGCGCCAAGTATTCGTCGATCTTCAACTACCCGACCCTGACCTGGGCGGATGTCGGCGTGATCGGCTGGCTTGTGGATGGCGCGGCGATCATGAACCAGATTCCGCTCTGCCGTTGTTCGTACGGCCCCTATGCGCGGGCGATGATCCGCATCTGCAAGGAAGAGTCGTTCCACCAGCGCCAGGGTTTTGACGCGCTGCTGTCGATGATGCGGGGCACCGAAGGCCAGCGCGTCATGGTGCAGGACGCCGTCGACCGCTGGTGGTTTCCGGTGCTGATGATGTTCGGGCCGCCCGACGCCGCCTCCACCAACAGCGCACAGACGATGGCCTGGGGTATCAAGCGGATTTCGAACGACGACCTGCGCCAGAAATTCGTCGATGCCACGGTCGAGCAGGCCAAGGTACTCGGCGTGACGCTGCCCGATCCCGGACTGGTCTGGAACGAGGAGCGCGGCCACTACGACTACAGCCCGCTGGATTGGGATGAATTCTGGCGCGTCATCAACGGTGACGGCCCATGCAACCGCGAACGGCTGGCCACGCGCGTCAAGGCGCACGAGGACGGCGCGTGGGTGCGCGAAGCCGCCCTGGCACATACCGAAAAACGCACGCTGCGCAACGCACCCGCACAGGCCGCCTGATCCCGGCTTGCGAGGAGACACCATGACACAACAAAAGGAATGGCCGCTGTGGGAAGTTTTCGTCCGCAGCAAACAGGGCCTGGAGCACAAGCACTGCGGCAGCCTGCATGCGGCCGACGCCCAGCAGGCGCTGCACATGGCACGCGATGTCTATACGCGCCGGCAGGAAGGCGTCTCGATCTGGGTGGTGCCATCGTCGGCCATCACGGCCAGCGCTCCGGCGGAAAAGGCAGAACTGTTCGACCCCGCGGCGGACAAGATCTATCGCCACCCCACGTTCTACCAGTTGCCCGACGAAGTGAACCATATGTAAGGCCGGCACCATGACGCAAACCATCGTAGCCGACGGCATCGCCCTGGCGCGCCTGCCATTGGCGCAGACCGCGCCCCTGCAATACGTGCTGCGCCTTGCCGACAACGCACTGATTCTTGGCCAGCGCAACGCCGAGTGGTGCGGTCACGGCCCGGTGCTGGAGGAAGACATCGCACTGGCCAACATCAGCCTCGATCTGATCGGGCAGGCCCGTCTGCTCTACAGCCATGCTGGCGTGCTGGAAGGCCGGCTGACCGGCCGCGTGCGTCACGAGGACGACTACGCCTACTGGCGCGACGAAGCCGAATTCCGCAACTGGACGCTGCAGGAACTGCCGCATCATGGCCCGCTGGCCGGCACGGCACGCGCCGATCGCGACTATGCGGTCACGATCATGCGCAACTTTCTGTACAGCGCGCTGATGGCGGAACTCTGGCCGGCGCTGGAAGTGAGCGCCGACGCGGAACTGGCCGCCATCGCAGCCAAGTCGGCCAAGGAGGTGCGCTACCACCTGCACCATGCCGCCGACTGGGTGGTGCGGCTGGGCGACGGCACCGACGTATCGCACCAGCGCATGCAACGGGCGCTGGACCATCTGCTGCCTTACATGAACGAGTGCTTTGCCGTCGATGCCGTGGAGCAGGAAGCCGCCGCGCAAGGCATTGCCGTGCTCACCGCCGATCTGCGCGAGGCGTGGGAAGCCACGGTATTCGCCACGCTGGACGATGCCACGCTACGCCGTCCGGCGCAGTCGGCGTTCGTCTCGACAGGCAAGCACGGCGTGCATTCCGAACACATGAGCTACCTGCTGGCCGAACTGCAATCCCTGGCGCGGGCCCATCCGGGCGCGCAGTGGTAGTGAGAGCCTGAGATGCGCGACCACGCCACGCCGATGACATCGCCACCCACATCGCCGTTCGCTCCTGTCTTTACGCAGGCCAACGCCGACGCCGTCACGCCCGGCAGCCGGCTGGCGCGTGCCTGGGCGGCGCTGGATGCCGTGCCCGACCCGGAAATCCCCGTCGTGTCGATCCGTGACCTCGGCATCCTGCGCGATGTCGTGCTTGCCGACGACGACACGATCGAAGCCGTGATCACCCCGACCTACTCCGGCTGCCCAGCCATGTCGCAGATCGAAGAGGACGTGGGCCGCGCGCTCGACGCGGCCGGCCTGGCACCGTGGCGCGTACGCACGGTGCTGGCGCCCGCCTGGACGACCGACTGGATCACCGAAGCGGGCCGCGCCAACCTGCGTGCCTACGGGATTGCGCCGCCAGGACAATGCGCGCCCACGGCATCGCGCGACAACAAGGTTCAGCCGCTTCGCTTCGTGCCGCGTGCGGCGCAGGATGCGGCCATCGCGTGCCCGCACTGCGGCAGCGTGCACACGCAGGAACTGTCGCGCTTTGCATCCACGGCATGCAAGGCGCTGTATCGCTGCCTCGATTGCCGCGAGCCGTTCGATTACTTCAAACCCTACTGAGCACCGCCCGGCCATGACCCCACAGTTCCATCCGCTCCGCGTGGCGCAGGTTCGTCCGGAAACATCGGACACGGTCTCGATTGCCTTCGACGTGCCGCCGGAACTGCGCGACGCCTACCGCTTCACGCAAGGCCAGTTCCTGACGATCAAGGCGCCCGTCGACGGCAAGGACGTGCGGCGCTCCTATTCGATCTGCTGCGGCGTGCAGGACTACGACGAGCGCGGCGAATTGCGCGTGGCGGTGAAGCTCGTCGACGATGGCGTGTTCTCCACGTGGGTCCATGACACCGTCGCCGCCGGCCAGGTCCTCGACGTGATGACGCCCGATGGCCGCTTTCATGTGCCGCTGGATGCCGGCACCAGCCGCCACTACGTGGCTTTCGCCGCCGGCAGCGGTATCACGCCGGTCCTGTCCCTGATCCGCACCACGCTGGCCGTGGAACCGCGCAGCCGCTTCACACTGGTCTACGGCAATCGCAGCGTCGATTCGATCATCTTTTCCGAAGCGCTGGAGGACCTGAAGAACCAGTACCTGTCGCGCTTCACGCTGTACCACGTGCTCTCGCGCCAGCCGCAGGAGGTGGATCTGCTGCACGGCCGGCTCGATCGGGAGCGCGTGACTGCCTTCCTGCAGACGCTGCTGCCCGTGGACGACATCGACGCCGCCTTTGTCTGCGGCCCGGCGTCGATGATCGACGAAGTGGAGGATGCGCTCAAGGCAGCCGGCGTGGACCCGCATCAAATCCACGCTGAGCGCTTTGGCGTGCCGCTGGGCCAGCCCAGGCGAACCGCGCCCGCGCATGCCGATCACGCCGGTACGGCCGAACTCGTGGTGGTGCTGGACGGCAAGCAGCACAAGATGCGCCTGCCGCTGGCGGACGCCAATGTGCTGGACACCGCGCTGGCCGCCGGCCTGGACCTGCCCTATGCGTGCAAGGGCGGCGTCTGCTGTACCTGCCGCGCGAAGGTGCTGGAGGGCGAGGTGGAAATGGAAAAGAACTACACGCTCGAACCGTGGGAAATGGAAAAGGGCTTTGTCTTGACATGCCAGGCTCGTGCACTGACGCCGCGGGTGGTGGTCAGCTACGACGAACGGTGATGGGTGAGCGAGGCTGGTGACCGGTGTCAAGGGGCGTCGCACTATGGCGGGAATCCCACATGTCAGACAGGCGCCGATGCCCGGCGGGCCGTGCACCGTGATTACAATGGCGGGACACGCTTCATGCGTCGCATCGCCCGTCGTGCCACCGTCCGCCGGCGGGCCACGCGGCCGCGACCGGAGGCCCGGAGCCCGTCGCACCCTATACAATCACGGTCATGCAATACATTCATGTCGTCAACGGCGATGTCGCGGGCAACACATTGCGCCAGGCACTGGCCCAGGCTGCCCGCCCCGACCCGGTGGTCGTCCTGCGCGACGATCTCGCCGTGGGTCCGATCGCCGATATCGACAGCACCGGCCTGATCCGCTCCGGCTTCTGGCAGCG
>DAIOET010000403.1:0-4330 GCA_036746135.1 Cupriavidus sp. | reverse complement strand
GTCATCACGCGCTTTCCGCCGGAGCCGAACGGCTACCTGCACATCGGCCACGCCAAGAGCATCTGCGTGAACTTCGGCCTGGCCCGCGACTATGCCGGCCGCTGCCACCTGCGCTTCGACGATACGAACCCGGTCAAGGAAGATACCGAGTACGTTGATTCGATCATCGACGCCGTGCACTGGCTCGGTTTCTCGTGGGATGCAAAGCAGCCCAACGCCGAGCCGCATCTGTACTATGCGAGCGATTACTTCGACCGCCTGTACCAGTTTGCCGAAACGCTGATCGAGCGCGGCGCTGCCTATATCGACAGCCAGACCGCCGAGCAGATTGCCGCCATGCGCGGCAACTTCTCCGAGCCGGGCAAGCCCTCGCCGTTCCGCGACCGTTCGGTCGAGGAAAACCTGAAGCTGTTCCGCGAGATGCGCGACGGCAAGTACGGCGACGGCGAGCACGTGCTGCGCGCGAAGATTGACATGACCGCGCCGAACATCGTGATGCGCGACCCGGTGCTCTACCGTATCCGCCACGCGCATCACCACCGTACCGGCGACAAGTGGTGCATCTATCCGATGTACGACTTCACGCATTGCATCTCGGACGCGATCGAGAACATCACGCACTCGCTGTGCACGCTCGAATTCGAGAACAACCGTCCGCTCTATGACTGGGTGCTGGAACACCTGCGCGACGCCGGTGTGTTCGCCAACCCGTTGCCGCATCAGTACGAGTTCGCGCGCCTGAACCTGACCTACGCCATCACGAGCAAGCGCAAGCTCAAGCAGCTTGTCGACGAAAAGCGCGTCGACGGCTGGGACGATCCGCGCATGCCGACCATCGTCGGTATCCGCCGCCGCGGCTATACGCCGGAATCGATCCAGCTGTTCTGCGACCGCGTTGGCGTGTCCAAGGCCGATAGCTGGATCGACATGAGCACGCTCGAAGGGGCCGTGCGCGACGATCTGGACGCGCGCGCGCCGCGCAGCGTGGCCGTGCTTGATCCGGTCAAGCTGATCCTGGACAACTACCCCGAAGGCCAGAGCGAGGAATGCTCGGCACCGGTGCATCCGAAGCAGCCTGAAATGGGCCGCCGCGTGTTCCCGCTGTCGCGCGAGCTGTGGATCGAGCGCGAGGACTTCAACGAGAACCCGCCCAAGGGTTACTTCCGCCTGTTCCCGGGCAACAAGGTGCGCCTGCGCTATGGCTACGTGATCGAGTGCACGGGCGTGGACAAGGACGCCGACGGCAACGTCATTGCCGTGCACGCGAACTACCTGCCGGAAACCAAGAGCGGCACGCCGGGTGCGGACAGCGTCAAGGTCAAGGGCAACATCCACTGGGTCAGCGTCGCGCACGCCTGCGAAGCGGAGGTCCGCCTGTACGACCGTCTGTTCAACGATCCGAACCCCGATGCCGGCGGCAAGAACTTCCTGGAAGCACTGAACCCGGATTCGAAGAAAGTGGTCACCGCTTACCTGGAACCGGGCCTGCGCGATGCCATGCCGGAAGACCGCTACCAGTTCGAGCGGCACGGTTACTTCGTGGCGGACCGTAGCGATTCGAAGCCGGGCAAGCCCGTCTTCAACCGCACCGTCGGCCTCAAAGACAGCTGGGGCAAGTGAAATGGCGCAGACCATCACGTTTCCGCTGGAAGGCGAGTTCATCGCGCTGAACGATCTGCTCAAAGTGGCGGGTGTCTGCGAAAGCGGCGGCGCGGGCAAGGCGCTGGTCGCCGCGGGCGAAGTCACGGTCGATGGCGCGGCGGAGTCGCGCAAGACCGCCAAGATCCGCGCCGGCCAGGTGGTAATTGTTGGCGGCGCCGGCGGCGTACGCATCAAGGTAGTGGCGGCCTGATGCTGGCGGGAGGTCATAGCGGCGCATCGCCAATATGATCCCGTCAGTGGCTGAAAGGAGGCGACGGCCATGTCGCCTCCGCACCGAAGCACGCAAGGAGGGTTCATGCCGATCGCGTTCTGGTGTGTGTTGCTGGCGGGATTATTGCCAGTGCTGACCGTTTCGATCGCCAAGACAGGTGGCCGAGCCGGATTCGACAACCACGACCCTCGCGCGTGGCTGGAAAAACAGAGCGGCCGCGCCCGGCGCGCGGACATGGCGCACCGCAATCATTTCGAAGCGTTCCCGTTTTTTGCCGCAGCCGTCTTTACGGCGACGTACCTCGCGGCACCGCAGGCGCGCATCAACGAACTGGCGATGGTCTTCATCCTGGTTCGGGTTCTCTACACAATCTGCTATCTGACCGATCGCGCCACGCTGCGCACGCTGTGCTGGACCATCGGCTTCCTGACGGTGATCGGCATCTTCCTGCTGCCTGTGTTTGTTCACTGACGAGTTGGCTCTCATGCCTGTGCAACGCCTCGCCGCCACGGTTGCGCTTACGCTGGCCGCGCTGTCCTGCGCCCCCGCCGGGGCCGCGCCCACCAACTACGTGGTCGACCCCACGCATACCAGTGTCTACTTTGGCGTCAGCCACTTCGATCGGACCCTGGTGCGTGGCAGGTTCGGCAAGATCGACGGCCGGGTGGTCTACGATCCCACTGCCGGTGTGGGATCGATCGACTTTACTGTCGACACCGATTCCGTCGACAGCGGCAATCGCAGCCTTGACGGCGTGCTGCGCTCACCCCAGTTCCTCGACGCCCAGAATTTTCCGGTGGCACGCCTGCAGGCCAACCGCTTCATCGTGGAAGGCGGCAAGCTCGTTGCCGTCGAGGGCACGTTCTCACTGCATGGCGTCACGCAGCCGCTAAGACTCGAGGCAGACCGCTTCAGCTGCGGTCAGACCGTCCTGTTCGGCATCCGGCGCGACGTATGCGGCGGCGACTTCCATGCCACGTTTGCCCGCAGCGCATTCGGCATGACTCGTTTTCTTCCCGATGTTGGCGACACCGTCACATTACAGATCTCGATCGAGGCGTCCCCTGCCGGACCTGCCCCATAGCGCGCCAATTGCGCGTTGATATCGGAAAACTACGACGTGCGATGACGACCCAGCATCACCAATTCCGGCAAGAAATTCCGTAAAATCAGCGCCTTACGTATTCCCATCCTGCCGCGTTTCGCCTCAGCGTACCGGCCAGACGCGAGTCAAGATGAGCCTGATTTCCCCGAACGACGTCGTCGCGGCGTCGCTGGCTGCCGCGGGCGCCTGCCTGGCGTGCAGCATTCCCGCCAACTTCCTTCGCCGGTTTCCGCTCTGGGCCTTCAAGACCTACGGTCGTGGCGCCCTGCTGCTTCCCTTGCTCGCTGGCCTGGTGGGCGTTCTGCTGACCCGCGTGGCCCTGGCCGGCCAGATCAACAGCAACGGCGGCCTGGCATTGGTGGCCGCCGCGGCATTTCTGGTGCTGGTGCTGGTGTCGGCCCTGCTGCGCTTCTGGCTCGGCGACTACCGCAAGTCCTGAGCCGCAAAACCCTGAGCGCTACGCGCGTCGCCGCACATACCCGCGCCGGTTTTCCATCGCACCGACGCGTGGATCACGTATGATTCCGCCTTTCGCGTGCCGGGCACTGTTGCGGGCACGCGTCGCTTTCCGGATCTTATGGCGCTCAAATCCACGATCTTCAAGGCCGAACTGTCCGTATCGGACATGGACCGGCCGTACTACGGCAGTCACACGCTGACCATCGCCCAGCATCCTTCCGAGAACGATGCGCGCATGATGGTCCGCCTGCTCGCGTTTGCCTGCGAGGCCACCGAAACGATGGCGTTCACGCGCGGGCTGGACGAACCGGACGAACCCGACCTCTGGGACAAGACGCTGACCGGCGATATTGCCCACTGGGTAGACCTGGGCCAGCCCGACGAAACGCGCCTGAAGCGCGCCGCATCGCGCGCCGACCGCGTCACCGTCTATACCTACCAGAGCGCCAGCGCGCGCGAGTGGTGGAAGGGCATGGCCGGCAAGGCCAGCAAGCTGCGCAACGTGACGGTCTACAATGTGCCGTCCGAAGCGGTGGATGCACTGGCGCAGATGGCTCAGCGTGCCATGCGCCTGTCCGTCACCATTCAGGATGGCGATATCTGGGTCAGCGACGACGATCACAACGTGCAGCTGACGCGCGAAGTTCTGCAGCGCGCCGACGACTAGATCCGCCATCGGACACCATTTACAGCCACACAGATAAGGATGACTGCGATGCAAACCACTCCCTCCGGCCTGCAATACGAAGACACCGTCGTCGGCTCGGGCACCGAAGCCACGGCTGGCAAGCACGTGACCGTGCACTACACCGGCTGGCTGTACGAAAACGGCCAAGCCGGCCGCAAGTTCGATTCGAGCAAGGATCGCAACGACCCGTTCGTCTTCCCGCTGG
>DAIOET010000402.1:0-4336 GCA_036746135.1 Cupriavidus sp. | reverse complement strand
GCGCAGCTTGCCATCGGCGGCAGGCGTGACAGACAGTGCATCGTCGATTTCGGTCGTGGTGACATCGTCGATCGAGAAGGCCTGCACGTCGGCCACGGGCAGGTCCGCGGCCGGTTCGGGAACGTCCAGGTCGGGGAATCCCGTGCCCTTCGGGAAACACTCGGCCAGGAACTTGGCCTCGTGCAGCGCGCGCGGACTTGCCACACCGCCCACGGCCACCATCAGGCGCATCGGCGTCAAACCCAGCGCCGTGCACGCGGCATCCATGGCCTTGAATTCGAGACTGTTCTTGTCGGGCTTGAACAGCAGTTGCAGAACCTTGCCCCGGAACGCGTCGGGCAACTGATGCGCCTTGAGCTGTTCCTCGTACTCGCCCTGCACCAGCAACTGCTGCTTCTTGCGTTCTACCGCGGCCAGCGCGGCCTTGAGCTGGTCTTCGGGCGCGCGCATGTAGCGCCCGCGGCCCTTGCGGCGGAAATAAACCGGATTGCCATGCAGCGCCATGGCCAGCGCGGCCTGCTGCACGGCGCCAGCGTCGGCGCCGTAGTATTCGGCGGCCAGTTCGGCAAAGCCGAACTCATCGGCCGGCGCGCATTCCCACAGGAAGTCGAGATCGATCTCGGAAGTCAGGTCGCCGGTTTGCCGCACCATTTCGATTGCCGAAGGCTGGGCAAACTGCAGCAGCACGTCGCGCGCCTTCACCTTGGTGCGCTTGCCCGCGGGCAACTCGACCTGGTAGGCCTCGCCCTGTTGGGCGAGCACGGTGCCGGCGCGGATTTCGCCGCCTTCTTCGAACAGCAACTGCATGGATCGGTACTTTCAGAAGTGCCGGGACATGCCGCCGCGGTGCGCAGTGGTGCACGCGAAAGCCGGCCTGTCCGGGCGGATATTTGACCCGGGATGATACCGCACCACGCTAAAAGCCTAGTACTGGCGCCATCCCCGGGCCAGAGGAGATCAGAGCGACATGCCGCCGCTGGCCTCGATCGTCGTGCCGTTGACGTAGCTGGCGTCGTCGCTGGCCAGGAACGCGTAGATCGCGGCGATTTCGGATGGCTCGGCCAGCCGGCGCATCCAGCAATGGTCCTTCATGCCGTCGAGCACCTTGTCGGGCACGGTCTGCAGGATCTCGGTGTTCACAAACCCCGGGCACACCGCGTTCACGCGCACGCCCTTGGGTCCCAGCTCCCGCGCCCATGTCTTCGTGAAACCGATCACGCCAAACTTGCTGGCCGCATAGTTGGTCTGACCGAAATTGCCATACAGGCCAACCACGCTCGACGCGTTCAGGATCACTCCGCGGCCCTGCTCCGTCATCACCGCGGCCACGGCCTGCGAGCAATGGAACACGCCCTTGAGGTTGACGTCGATAACGGCGTCGAACTGCGCTTCGGTCATTTTGGCCAGCCGCGCGTCCTTGGTGATGCCCGCGTTGTTGACCAGGATGTCGATGCTGCCGTGGCGCGCCAGCGTGGCGGCCACCATGCCGTCGACTTCCTCCCGGCTGGTGACGTCGACCTTGTGCGCGTCGACGTTGGCGCCCGTCGCGGCCAGGCGATCAGCGGCCTCGCGCACGCGCGCTTCATTCACATCGCAAAGCACCAGCTTCGCGCCTTCGGCGGCAAAGCGCTCGGCGGTGGCAAACCCGATACCGGCGGCTGCACCGGTGATGATGGCGACCCGACCTTCCAATTTCATGATGCTTGTCTCTCTTCCTTGCTGTGTGTGTCGATACGGCGGGGCAGTCTGGTGCCGCCCGCGCCAATGTTGGCAGGCGCCGCGCGCGTCAGCAGGTCTGGCAGGAAGACCTCCGTCACGAGCATGGCGCCGCCGCCGCGCCGGAATACCGAGCGCCGCGCGGGCAGCATCGGCACCGACGCCAGCGCCGGCAGAACCCGCTGCAGCGCCTGACGCAGCGGGTGATGCGGGGAAAGCCGGGCAAACTGGAACGGATCGCGCCGCACGCGCGGATCCACGAACAGTGCCCCGCCCAGCGGCCGGTTGCCCAGGCCGCGCAGGAATGGCCAGTCGCGCCGGGCCCGGTACGGATCGACGATGGTGTGCGCAAAGACCGCGGGCACATCGTCGCAGATCAACAGGACTTCGCGGGTAATGGCTGGCACCGGCCGGATCAGTCCCAGCGCCTGCCATTCATCGGCAAATGGCAACTGCGGTGCCTGGGCGAGCCGCGTCACGCGAAAGCGCGACGACGCCGACATCAGCCGCGCGGTCAGCGAGCCTTCACCGGTAATCCAGCGGCGCTGGTTCAGTGGAATCGCGCCGTCGTGCGGCAGATGCGCGTGCCACGCGGCGCGCAGGCCTTGCAGGCCGCTGACAGCGCCTGTCATGCCTTGCGTCTTCCGCCGGGGACATAGCCGCAGAAAGCAAGCACATCGTCAACGTAGTCGTCGAATTCAGTGATGCCGTGATCGCTGCCCTCGATGATGCGGACCTTGGCACCCGGGCAGGCGTCGACCATCTCGCGATAGTCGAGGACCTCGTCGCCCGTGGCGGCCAGCAGATAGTAGCGCTCGGGGCGCGTGATCGTGTCCACGCGCAGGTCCAGCAGTTCCTGCAGATGTTCGCGCCGGACCACGACCGAACCGCCACCGTGATACAGCGGTTGCTCGCCCAGATATTTCTCGAGGTCGGTCCACGGATGAATTGCCGGATTGAGCAGCGCCGCGCGGCAGCCGTGCTTTTCCGCAAGCCAGCGCGCATAGAAGCCGCCCAGCGACGAGCCGATGATGGCGATATCGGTCTCGCCACCGGCCCGCGCGCCACGGATCGCGGCTTCGGCCTGGGCGATTGCCTCGGAAGGCGCAACATTGAGCATCGGGCAGGCGAAGTATTTCTCCACACCCCATGCGCGCATCCGCTCCTGCACCAGCCGCGACTTCATCGATTGCGGCGAGGAACGGAAACCGTGCAGATACAGCAGCATGTGATTTCCTGTTCAGGCTGGCTCAGACTTTGGCGCCGATTGCATCGAGCAGTTTCTGGTGAACGCCACCGAAGCCGCCATTGCTCATCACCAGTACATGGTCGCCAGGCTTGGCGGCGGCCGTGACCGCGGCAATCAGCGTGCCGAGATCCTGGAACGCAGTGGCCTTGTCACCAAGCGGTGCCAGCGCTTCGCCCAGATTCCAGCCCAACGCATCCTTGCCCGACGGCGCACCATAGCCAAACACCTGGTCGGCCGCCTCCAGGCTGGCCGGCAACTGGGCCGCCATCACACCAAGCTTCATCGTGTTCGAGCGCGGCTCGAGCACCGCCAGGATGCGGGCGTTGCCCACCCGGCGGCGCAGGCCGTCGAGCGTGGTCTGGATCGCGGTAGGGTGATGCGCGAAGTCGTCGTACACGGTCACGCCGTTGGCCGTGCCACGCACCTCCATGCGGCGCTTGACGTTGGCAAAGCGGCCCAGCGATTCAATGGCTTGCGCGGGCGGCACGCCGACGTGGCGCGCCGCGGCAATCGCGGCAATCGCATTCATGCGATTGTGGGTGCCCTGCAGGTCCCAGACCACGGTGCCCTGGAGTTCATCGCGGAAGAACACGTCGAACGCGTCCTTGCCTGCCGGCGCCGCGGTCCTGGCATCGCCTTCGCGCCAGTCGCCCACGCCGAACTGCTCGGCCTCGCTCCAGCAACCGCGCTCGAGCACGCGCGCCAGTGCGGGCTCCATGCCGTTCACGACCAGGCGACCCTGGCCCGGCACCGTGCGCACCAGATGATGGAACTGGGTTTCGATCGCAGCCAGATCGGGGAAGATATCGGCGTGGTCGTATTCAAGATTGTTCAGGATGGCCGTACGCGGCCGGTAGTGCACGAACTTGCTGCGCTTGTCGAAGAAGGCCGTGTCGTACTCGTCGGCCTCGATGACAAAGAAATCCGATTCAGTCAGTCGCGCCGAGATGCCAAAGTTCTGCGGCACGCCTCCCACCAGGAAACCGGGGTTGTAACCGGCGTCCTCGAGCAGCCAGGCCAGCATCGACGTGGTGGTGGTCTTGCCGTGCGTGCCGGCCACGGCCAGCGTCCACTTGCCGTTCAACACGTGTTCGCCGAGCCATTGCGGGCCCGACACATAAGGCAGGTTGCGGTCCAGGATCGCTTCCATGAGCGGATTGCCGCGCGACACCACATTGCCGATCACAAACAGGTCCGGCTCCAGCGACAGTTGTCCCGGATCGAAGCCTTCGATCAGGTCGATGCCCTGGGCTTCGAGCTGGGTGCTCATCGGCGGGTAGACATTGGCGTCGCAACCGGTCACGCGGTGCCCCGCCTGGCGGGCCAGGACCGCGAGGCCGCCCATGAACGTACCGCAGATGCCAAGGATAT
>DAIOET010000401.1:0-4344 GCA_036746135.1 Cupriavidus sp. | reverse complement strand
CCGGCCCGTGCATGGCGGAGACGATCGGCTTGTCGCAGTTGATGACGTTGTAGACGAGGTCGCGCGCCTCATGCCAGACGCGCGTGCGCACCTCGAAATCGTTGGCCATGTCCTCCACCAGCGCCAGGTCGCCGCCGGCTGAAAATCCCTTGCCTTCGCCGCGAATCAGCGCCACCCGGATATCCGGATCGGCCGAGACGTCGCGCCAGATCTCGGCCAGCTCGCGGTGCATGTTCGCGTCGGCCGTGGCCAGTTTCTGGTTGGCCGACTGCGCCGCGCCCATGATCACTTCGAGCACCGGGCCGTGACGGCGCAGCGTAAGAGCCTGGTAACGGGCCAGGCGGGGGGAGAGCGTGTTGGCGTCGGTCGTCATGATGCGGATTCCACAGTGGGTCGAAGGAGCGGGCGGCGGACAAAAAAATTCCCCGACCGTCTGGTCGGGGAATTATAGGCTGAACGATGCGGCGTTCCGCAAGCCTGGGTTTGGCCCAGTCCGTGTGATGAGGATGGCGGTTATCGTGCCGCCACAACCTGGTCGATCGCGCCGAAGATCGACTTGCCTTCGGCATCGAGCATCTCGATGCGCACGGCGTCGCCGAACTTCATGAATCCGGTCGCGGGTTTGCCGTTGTCGATGGTTTCAAGCATGCGCTTCTCGGCGATGCAGCAGTACCCCTTGCTGCGGTCGACGTTGGAAATGGTGCCCGAGCCGACGATGCTGCCGGCGCGCACATTGCGCGTCTTGCAGATGTGGGCGATCAGCTGGCCGAAGTCGAACACCATGTCGGTGCCGCAGTCGGGCCAACCCACTTTCTTGCTGTTCCAGTGAACGATCATCGGCCGATGCACCTTGCGGTCCTTCCATGCATCGCCAAGCTCGTCGGGCGTGACCGCCACGGGCGAGAACGCCGTGGCCGGCTTGCTCTGGAAGAAGCCGAAGCCCTTGCCCAGTTCGGCGGGAATCAGGTTGCGCAGCGACACGTCGTTGGCAAGCAGCACGAGCCGGATCGACTCGGCGGCCTGTTCCGGCGTGGCGCCCATGCGCACGTCGCCGGTGATCACGGCCACTTCGGCTTCGAAGTCGATACCGAATGCTTCATTGGGGCTGACGATGTCGTCCTGAGGGCCGATGAAGTCGTCCGAACCGCCCTGGTACATCAGCGGGTCGGTCCAGAATTCGGGCGGCATTTCGGCGCCGCGCGCACGGCGCACCAGTTCCACGTGGTTCACGTAGGCCGACCCATCCGCCCACTGGTAGGCGCGCGGCAGCGGTGCCATGCAGTCCTTCGGCTGGAACGGGAACGGATGGCGCGCGCGCCCGGCGTTGAGGGCGTCGTACAGATCCTGCAGCTGCGCCGCGTAGAAGTGCCAATCGTCCAGCACGGTCTGCAGCTTGCCGGCGATATCGGTGGCAAAGTGCGCGGTCTTCAGGTCGCGCGAGACGACGACGAGCTGGCCGTCGCGCGAACCGTCCTTCAGGGTGGCGAGTTTCATGCGAAATCGAACATTGGCAGGAATGAATGGGCGGTAGTCTACCGGAGCCGCCAGGGGCCGCCCTTGGGCCTTGTATAGAATGGCCACATCACATTCCAGTTTCTCAACTCACGCATGACCGTTGTGGACGACGACGACTCCCGCGACGACGATGCTCGCGACGATACAAAACGCGCGGGCATCCAGTCCATCGAGGTCGGATTCCGGCTGTTGCAAGCCCTGGCGGCATCGCCGCGCGCGATGATGCTGCGCGATCTGGCCGCGGCCGCGGACATGAACCCGGCCAAGGCGCATCGCTACCTGGTCAGCTTTCAGCGCCTCGGCGCCGTGGCGCAGGACGCGGTGAGCCAGCGTTACGACCTCGGGCCGTTTGCATTGCAGCTCGGGCTGGCCGGCCTGAACCGGCTCGATCCCGTGCGCAAGGCCAGGCCGATTCTGTCGCAGCTGCGTGACGAGATCGACCAGACCGCGGGCATCGCCGTATGGGGCAATCATGGCCCGACCATCGTTCATTGGGAGGAGTCGAGTCATCCGGTCAGCGTGAGCCTGCGTCTGGGCGACGTGATGCCGATGCTCAATTCGGCCACGGGGCGGCTGTATGGCGCGTACCTGTCGCGGCGTCAGACACTGCCGTTGATCGAACGCGAACTGGCCACGCGCGGCGACGTCGAATTGCCGGACATGCCCGCGTCGCTGGCCGAGTACGACACCATCTGCGCCAACGTGCGCGAGCATGGCGCGGCGCGCACGCGAGGCGGCGTGCTGCCCGGTATCAACGCCATCTCGACGCCCGTGTTCGATGCCAACGGGCACCTGTCGATGGCGTTGATCGTGCTCGGCGCGCAGAGCGTATTCGATGCAGAATGGGGCGGAACAGTCGACCGCCGTGTGCGCGAGATTGCGCGGCAGATTTCTTCGGAACTTGGTTATCTTGGCGACAGCCAGCCGTCCGGAAGGGACGGCGAACCCTCCTGAGCGTCCACGGCGCCTGCGCCGCTGGATAGCGGTGATCGCGCTGGTGGCGATCGCGCACGGCCTGTTGCTGCTTGGTCTGGTGCGCGTGTCGCTCCCGTCATTGCCCGATCCTCCGCGCGAGATGCCGACGATCGAGGCAATCCTGCTGCCCCCGCCAAAGCCTCCCGCACCGGCCGTTCCCCCTCGTACGGCGCCGCGTCGCCCGTCGCAGGCGCAAACGCCCGTTCCAGCGCCCGAGCCCACTCCGGAATCATCGGCTCCCGCACTGGCCACGGCGGAAGGGGGCGAGACGGCCACCAATGCCGGCGCCGGGGGCACCGGCACGCAGGCCGCGCCCGCGCCACCGGCCGCGCAGGCGGCGCCGCCCGGTCCGCCCGCCCCGCGCTATTCGGCACCCGGCTCGGTCACCATGCGCTATGCAAGTTTCGTCAACGGCGTGCAGAATCCCGACGGCATCATTCGCTGGGAACAGGACGGCCAGCACTACCGGCTTGCCGTTGAAACGCGCGTGTTGTGGTTCCGCTTCGCGTTCCAGAGTTCGGGCGACATCGGCGAGCGGGGCCTGGCGCCCACCCGCTACGAAGAGGCGCGCCGCAGCAAGGTGGAAACCGCACGCTTCGACCACGCGGCAAATTCTGTCGTGTTTGAAACGCGAGGTGGCCAGGTGGCCATGCCCACCGCCTTCCAGGATCGCTTCAGCATCTTCCTGCAACTGGTGGGCTGGGCGCGCGGCGACCCGCAACGCTATGTCACGCCGGGTGTGACCGAGACATTCAATGTGGCCGACACCCGCGAAGTCGAAGGCATGCAGATTCAGTATGTCGGCGACGAAGACATCGATATCGGCACCGATATGGTGCGTACAAAGCACTTCATGAGGCTGCCGCGCCACGCGGGCGACAAACGCCGCGTGGAAATCTGGCTCGCGCCGTCGCTGAACTGGATGCCGGCGCGCCTTCGTCAGACGGAGCCTGATGGCACTCAGATCGATCTCGTCTATCGTAGTAGTGAAGGGCGGTGATGCCGACGCAGTTCGCGCTCGAAGTGACGACGCGGGAGACTGAAACATGCCTGACACATTGGCGCAGCGAATCCGGGCTGGAGATGTCCAGCTCCACGCGCGCATCGATGGCCGCGAGGGACCGTGGGTAGTCCTGCTTCACGCACTGGGTGCGAATCTGACTTTGTGGGACGACACCACGCGCCATCTGTCCGATCGCTATCGGATACTGCGTTTCGACTTGCGCGGCCACGGCGGCAGCGACGCGCCCGTGGGCGCCTACACGATGGCGCGGCTGGCCGATGATGCGGTGGCGCTGATGGATGCGCTGGACATTGGCCAGGCACACGTGTGCGGGGTGTCGGTGGGCGGGATGATCGCCCAGACGATGGGCGTGCGCCATGCGGACCGTCTGCTGTCGCTGACGCTGGTGGACACGATTCACCACACTCCGATGGAAGCCCATCCGATGTGGGCGAACCGCATCGGGCAGGCCGAGGCGCATGGCATGGCGGGGATGGTGCAGTCGACGATGGAGCGCTGGCTCACGCAGCCGTTCCGGGACAGCCACCCCGACGTGGTGGAACGAATCAGCCGGATGCTGCTTGGCACGCCGGTGCAGGGCTATGTGGGCGTGGCGCAGGCCATCGTCGCGTTCGACCTGGTCGACGCGATTGGCCGCATCCACTGCCCGACCCTGGTGGTAACAGGGGCAAACGATGAGGGTGCGCCGGTATCAATGGCACAATCCATTGCAGAAAAGATACACGGTGCGAAGCTGGAGGTTCTGCCTGACGCCGCGCACCTGTCTTTCATCGAGCAACCGGAACGCTTCCATGCGATCTTCGATGCGTTCCTGGGGCATGCGGCATGTG
>DAIOET010000400.1:0-4346 GCA_036746135.1 Cupriavidus sp. | reverse complement strand
CCATAGGTCGCCCGGCAATGAGCGCAGCGATAGGGGGACTCCAGAAGCCGGATATTGAGCAGATACGGTGCCTCGTGGCCGCAGCGCCGACACGAGTTCTCCAGCGGCTTGCGATGCGCTGGACAAGCAGCAATGCTCTCAATCTGGTGCAGGACGCTGTGATACCCGTCCAGCATGCAGCTATGACAGTGCCGGAAGACGCTGCAATAGCGCCGCCGCTGACTCGGCTGGACGAGTGCAAGACGCAACGTCTGGATCGGTATCGCCAGGGTATCGTGCAGCCGCCGCAGATCAATCAGCCCGAGTTGCGGCACGACGCCCTCATACGGATCGATGTCCGCACCCAACAGCCGGGCCACGACGTGTCCGGGCAGCGCGTTTGCCTTCTCGAACTTCCACAGGATTGAGACAAGCGACTCGTAGGGCTCGATCCACTTCTTGTTGAAGAGGTACCCCAGCGCCGGAGTCAATCGGCCCTCGTCCAGCGTGAGGATCGGGAAGCTCGGCGGCGTGAGGCGCGAGCCCCTAGGCAGCGACGAGCACATGACCGGTGGCATGACGCGATTGCACGTAACCGCAATGCTGCACCGCGTAGCTCCACAAAGCCGACTCGGGGCAGTATCCCAGCGTGTCGCGGATCTCGCTCTCCTTGAGGAGAATCTCGACTGCCCGTGCAAACGACTCCATCGGGATCGCCAGTCGGCCAGGCAAACATGCCTTGTTGTGTGCCGCCTCAAAGGCTTGCCACAGGGTGTCCGCATCGCTCACCAGTCGATACCCACTATCGAAGGCCTGCGGGACATAGAAGCGCGTGAAGCTCCAAGCGCTACCTTCAGGGTACGCAGTCTGGTCGTAACCTTGCAAACACGTAGCCACATCCTCGGCATTGCGGATGCCATAGAATGACAGTTCCTCGACCATCAGCCGCGCAACAATCTGCGTCTTCCCCGCTATCTGCAGCGCGGTTTTTTGCGCGAGCAGTTCCTGCTGGCCCACCAAGAAAGTGAACAGCTTGATCTGCTGCCGATCGAGCGCGTCGTGTACGTCGCGCAGCCATTCGTACTCGTTCTCGTTATAGCGCTGCGCTTCGTCACAAAATAGCAGGACGGTGCCACTCCCGGCACGTGCGGCCGCTTCCCGAATTCTCAAGGACAGGCGCATCCGTTTTGACGGATTGCCACCGGCATTCGGCTCCGGATCCCCCACGGCCGCAAGCAGGTTCGCAAAGAACGGCCCCTCGGCATGGCGTGGCTTGTGCTCGCACTGCGCGTGGTAGGTGGTCATCTTCGGATGGTTGCGCGCCAGCAACAGGCGTACATACTCGATCGCGCGGGTCTTACCGATACGCGATGGCCCATGGATCAGCGCGCCCATGATCCGGTAGCGCAGGCACCGCTCGACGAGTTCATAGAAGCTCTCGATCGCCGGCGTGGCAATCCTGTAGTTGCCGGTGGCGAGCGGGTGCAGCGACGGGTCAATCGGACGCGGAACCTGAAGCGACATGATGCACCTCCTGACAAGATCGACTGGGATTAGAAAACCTGGCCGGTACCGATCGAGAGCTTTCGCGGCCGTGCCGTCAGGCGCGGCGAAGGCTCAGCAATCGCCGCCCCTGACGCGACGTCCACCGAGGGCGTGGCAGGTTGCGCCACCGCTGGCTTGTCGGTCGGTCGAGGTGGACCAGGGGGTGTGCGGGTGGTCGGCGCCGCCGCGAGCAGGCGCATCACATGGGCAAGCTCCGTGGCCGCCTTGCGGGTCTTCTTCGCCTGTGCGGCCTTTTCCTTCACGTAGGTCTCAATCGGATTGGCTGCGCCGGCCGAGTGGTGGCGTCGCTTGCCCGCTTGCCGGCGGATTTCCTGCCGCAACTTGAGGTTGTGCGGTACCACCCGCCATGCTCCTTGTGCGTCAAGCACACCCAATTCCGTGCCGTCGGCAAGGAACGCGCGCACGCTACGCAGATCATCCGCGTTCATGTAGATCAGCAACTGGTGGCCGATCAGATGCGTGCTGGTCGCGAGCACACCGTTGGTATAACGCACGCCATGCAGGTTGATGTGCGGACGTACCCCCTGGTCGAGATAGGCCCGCACGCGGCACCGCCGAGCCGACTGCATCAAGCAGAGGGTTCTGCGGCGCTGATCTGCAAGCCATGTCACCAGCGTCCCCCGACCACGAACGAAGTACTCGATCGCTTCGAGCGGCGTGGCATTGTTCAGACCACTATGTGGCATACCGTTGTAGCCGGCAATGGCGTACTCGACGAGTTCCTCGAGCTCGCCAAGCGACACGTACAGGCACAGGTCTCCCTTGGGATCGGCCAGGGCCCGGCGCAGATCGCGTGGGTGGGAACCCGTATAGCCAGGTAGGCGCGAGGAGAGGCGACTGGCGATCGTGCCAAAGAAGCGCTCGATGTACGGACGCTCATCGGGGCTGTACCTGGGTCCGGCATCAACCAGGCAGCCGATAAACTCGCACAGGACTGACAGCGTCTCGTTGGCGAGGTTCGCCTTCGCGTTATCGAGCTTCATGGATTCCCAGGTGGCATAGGCGAGTTCCGGCAGCCTTTGCGACGGGAACCCATCCTGCGGACCATAAGTCAGGCCTGGAATGGTGAAGCTTCGTGGACGATGGGGCTCCAGCGCGTTCTCGAGGGTCTTGATCACATCGTAGCGGCTGTACTCCCTGGCGAGCGCAATGTGGTAGCCGAGGACTGCTCGCGTACACACGTCGATCATGACGAGTAGCCATACCCGCTCCATCTCAAATTCGTGCTCAAATCCAAGCGGATCGCGAACGACCACCTTGAGGCGGATGTCGAGCCGGTGACCATCAAATTCGACGACCTGATACGGGCGCGTCGCGATAGACGCTGCGGTGGTGCCGGTGCGTGGCAGTCCCTTGAGGTGCGACGCACCGGCCGCACGAGCCGCCGTCCCGAAACTGTGCAACAGCTCGGCCTTCAATCGCCGCGACAACGAACGAATCGCATGACCCGCTGTGTTGAACGGATAGTTGGCGGCCGTCAAGCCCACGGCCCGACACTGACGCAGAAAATCGTCATGCAGCGCCTGCAAGCCGCGCAGCCGGGTGCGCAAACGCCCATCCGTATGGATCTGTTCAAGCACGACCTTGCGCTGTTTGACCTGGAGCAGCAGCCAGCCGGCCAGTGCCGGGTAGCGTTCAAACAGCTGAGACAAGGCACCAGCCGCCCCGCAACTGCCGCGCTCGCCGCGTATCTGCACGTCACACACCCGCGCGTATTGAGTAATGCGCGTGTAGTGCATCAGTGCACGAAAACCAAATGGCCTGCCGTCCGGATGCGCCTGCATGGCCCGCTCAAGCCAGCGGTACAGTTGTCGCCGATTGACGCCCGTCGTTTGCTCGATGGCCTTGATTGGCGCCCCGGCCACGTACTGCTCCAACGCTTGCCGGCGCCTTTCGAATACGCGTCGAGCAGCTTCGTCGAACTCCGTGTAGGCTACCGTGGGCCAGGCACTTGCATCGACGGACTGCAGCGCCGGTTTGCGACGGTTCATGACTTCGCCTCCTGGGCCACGAACATCGTGAGCAATGACAGCGGTTGGGTCCGCAGTTCCTGTGCGGTGACTCGACCAACATGCAGCAAGCCGAACAGCGCCGCGCGAACCAGGACCGGATCACCCGTCGAGAATTCGCGCTCGATGGCCAACAGGCGTTGAGGTTCCTTAAGGAAGCGCACGATTGCCCCAGGCAGCGTTGGCGCGACAAGACCGCGGTTTGCGACCAGGTACGGCAGCATGCGTTGCCAGTTATCGATCCAAATACGCGCGGCAGCCAGCTCAGCCAGGGCGACGTACCGAATCGAAAGGGCTTTGTCGTCAAGATCGCTATCTGCAGCCGGTACCTCGTCCTCGGATCTTGCATCATCAAGAAGGACCAATTCCTCGCGATCGCCATAGCGAACCCAGAAATCGGCGAGACGGCGGCAACCATCGATCTGCGCATAGCCCGGCCGTTCGCAAAACGTAACGACTGCCGGATCTGCTTCCAGCAGCAGCCACTGTTCGACGGCGGGGCGCTGATAGAACATGACGCGCCGCGCAAGCTTCGGGCTGAATGCTTCGAACCGATGCGCACCTCGCGGCCGAGCAAAGGTGATCGGCCCCGCAATCGACCGGGAATCTTCCATAAGATCAAGGGCTTACGGATGGGATTCGAAGTGTAGGAGGTGAATTGACAGATTTAATACGGACTTATGCGAATTGACACTTTTAATGCGTTTCGAGTGGAAGCAAATGTGTCAACACAACGGCGCTAAGCCGCGTCAGCTAACGGCAAGGGTAGTGACAGATTTAATACGCTCTACG
>DAIOET010000399.1:0-4350 GCA_036746135.1 Cupriavidus sp. | reverse complement strand
CTTCGTTCTAGCACCTGGCTGGGGTTGCCGGATATTGGGCGGAAGGCTCAGGCGCTGACGGGGAACGCATCGACATGATCTCGGTCTTCATTGAACTGGACCGGGTGCTGAACGGGCTGGTGAGCATCAAGGCCAACGCATAGGTACGATGCGCGGCGCATCACAAGACGTACAGGATTCGACATGAGTGAAAAGATCGACTATCAGGTCATGGAGCTGGCGCACGGCAAGCCAGTCAAGATGTGGACTCACGGCGTGGCCGTCGAGGAAGACGCGCGCCGGCAATTGCGAAACACCGCGAGCATGCCGTTCGTGTTCCGCCATCTGGCAGTGATGCCGGACGTTCACCTGGGTAAAGGCTCGACCATCGGCACCGTGATTCCCACGCAGGGCGCCATCATTCCGGCCGCGGTCGGCGTGGATATTGGATGCGGCATGATGGCCGCGCGCACCACGCTCAAGGCCGCCGACCTGCCGGACTCGCTGCACGGTCTGCGTAGTGCCATCGAACGCGCCGTGCCGCATGGCCGCGCGCCGGGGCGTCGTGATCCGGGGGCTTGGGGGGAGCGCGCACCGCACCATGTGGACGACGTGTGGAAAACGCTGGTGCCGGGCTTCGACCGGATTTGCGAGAAGTATCCGAAGCTGACCCGGACCAACAACTACGTCCATCTGGGAACGCTCGGTACCGGCAATCACTTTATCGAGGTGTGTCTCGATGAGAGCGACCGCGTCTGGTTCATGCTGCACAGTGGGTCGCGCGGCGTGGGCAATGCGATCGGTTCGCTGTTCATCGAGCTTGCGCAGCAGGACATGCGTCAGCACATCGCAAATCTGCCGGACCGCGACCTCGCATACTTCGAGGAAGGCAGCGAGCATTTCGACGATTACGTCGAGGCGGTAGGCTGGGCGCAGGAGTATGCGCGCCGCAATCGGGAAGTGATGATGGCCGCCGTGATTGCCGCCGCGCGTGGCGTGATCGGCAAGCCGTTCGATGTGGACGAGCACGCTGTGAACTGCCACCACAACTACGTGCAAAAGGAACGGCACTTCGGCGCCGAGGTCTTTGTTACCCGCAAGGGGGCGGTGTCGGCGCAGAAGGGGCAGCTCGGCATCATCCCGGGTTCGATGGGCGCAAAGAGCTTTATCGTGCGTGGTCTCGGCAATGAGGAGAGCTTCTGCTCATGCAGCCACGGCGCCGGCCGCACGATGAGCCGTAGCGAAGCCAAACGCCGTTTCACGGTGGCCGATCAGATCAAGGCCACTGCCCACGTCGAGTGCCGCAAGGATGCGGCCGTCATCGACGAAATTCCGATGGCCTACAAGGACATCGACGCGGTGATGGCGGCGCAAAGCAGTCTGGTGGAAGTGGTGCACACGCTGCGGCAGGTGGTTTGTGTGAAAGGCTAGTGCGGCATGCGCGGCGGCAATCAGCCTGCCGCCGCGCGAACAAAGCGCCAAGCCACGGATTCTTGTGAAGCGCTTTGTTCCCACTGCCTTACCCGTGTGTCGCGGCTAGCGGTACCCCGTGGTATCGGCCGGCTTTCCGGGGTCCTGCACTTCCACCATATAGCGCCATGCGTCGGGCTGGCTGCCATCGAGATCGGTGAAGCCATAGACCCTGGCAAGCTGCCCGCTCGACAGAGATTGCCCGTTCCACCGACTGACGTTTTCATCCGCTGCCAGCGCCGCCACCGCGCGGCCAACATAGGCGGGACTTTCCGAGATTCCGAAATGCGGCTGGATCTTCATGGCGTCACGCCAATTGGATTCGGTCACGCGATATGCGTCGAGCATCGCCTCGGACCGTAACCATCCAGGGGTCAGCGCCACGGCCGTGCCGCCATAAGGTTTCAGTTCGTGCGCCAGTGACTGCGCCATGCGCAACACGCTGGCCTTGGCGAGATCGTAGAAGAATGACACGCGATAGTTGGCATCGTTGTAGGCGCGCGTACCGTCGGTGATTTCGACCACCAGCCCGCCCGGCGATTCGATCAGCAATGGCAGTGCGAAATGGCTGGTAATCGCGTGCGTGGCGACGCCAAGCTGTAGTGTGCGCAGACCGATGTCCAGCGACGATTCCCAGACGGTCTTGTTCCACTCCATGACCGTGGCGCCCCAGATATCGTTCACGAGTACGTTGAGCACGCCGTGATCTGCCCGGATGCGTTCGACCAGCGCGCGTACCGCTTGCGGCTCCGTGTGATCCACTTTCACGGCGATACCGCGCCCACCCGCCGCGTTGACAAGTTCCGCCGTCTCTTCAATGGTTTCCGGCCGGTTCATTTCCGATCGCACGGCGCGCGTCGAGCGGCCCGTTACGTAGACGGTCGCGCCCGCGGCGCCAAGTTGCACGGCGATGCCGCGCCCCGCGCCGCGTGTGGCGCCCGCTACCAATGCCACGCGTCCGTCCAGCGGTGGGGAGTTCATGGTCATGAGAACGATGCTAGGCGCCAGTGGCGTCACCCGCAAGACGGCGTGTCTCGCGTTCGCCGCCTCATCGCTGTAACCGATCGCGCCGGCCTGACGTTCCGCCGCGCGGGCTGGATCAGGTAAAGCGTTGGCGGCAGGCCGCTTGCGGGTGACTGGCGCGCACCTTGCATGAGCACTCTCCCGGCCATCGATTCCCGATGCACAAGGGAGGACCTGCCATGCCCACACTTTCCGCCGATCACATTGACATGCTGCGCCAGTCCGTGCGCGGCAAGGTGCTATTGCCGAACGATGCCGGATATGACGTTGCCCGCACCGTCTGGAATGCCACGGTCGACCGACGGCCGGCAGTCATTGTGCAGTGCACCGGCACGGCCGACGTCATGCAGGCCGTGAACTTCGCGCGCGATCACGGCCTGACCGTCGCCGTGCGCGGCGGCGGCCACAACATCGCCGGTAGTGCGATCTGCAACGACGGGCTGGTGGTCGACCTGTCGCAACTGCGCAGCGTCCATATCGATCCGCGCGATAACGTGGCGTGGGTCAGCCCCGGTGCCACGCTGGGCGACTTCGATCACGAGGCACAGGCGCAGGGACTCGCCACGCCGCTTGGGATCAACTCGACAACCGGGGTGGCGGGACTGACGCTCGGCGGCGGCTTTGGCTGGCTGACGCGTCAGTACGGCATGACGGTGGACAACCTGCTCGGTTGCGAAGTGGTGACAGCCGATGGCCAGCGGCGCTGGGCCGATGCGAACCACGAGCCGGAGCTGTTCTGGGCGCTGCGCGGCGGAGGCGGCAACTTCGGCGTGGTCACGTTGTTCCAGTTCCGCCTGCATCCGGTGGGACCGATGGTGACGGCCGGATTGATCGTATTCCCCGCTGCGGAAGGAAAGTCCGTGCTGCGCCAGTACCGTGCCTTTACGGAGTCGGCCATGCCCGACGACTTGAACGTCTGGGTGGTGCTACGCAAGGCGCCGCCCCTGCCATTCCTGCCGTCTTCGGCGCATGGTGCCAATGTGGTGGTGCTGGCCGTCTTCTACACCGGAGACCCCGGCACGGCCGACAAGGCGATCGACCCATTACGCGCATTCGGCCAGGCGGTGGGCGAGCACGTCGGCCAGGTTCCTTACACGGCGTGGCAGCAGGCGTTCGACCCGCTGCTGACGCCGGGCGCGCGCAACTACTGGAAGTCGCACAACTTCACGCGACTGGACGATGCGGCCATCGACCTGATGACCGACTATGCGGCACGCGGCCCGTCCGCCCATGCCGAGATTTTCATCGGGCAGGTGGGCGGCGTGGTCAACCGCGTGGCGCCGGACGCCACGGCGTACCACCATCGCGATGCGCGCTACGTCATGAACGTGCATTCGCGTTGGGACCGCGCCGACGAAGATGCCACCTGCATCGCCTGGGCACGCGATTTCTTCAACGCTACGGCGCCCTATGCCACGGGCGGGGTGTATGTGAATTTCATGACGGAGGATGAGTCGTCACGTGTGAATGCCGCGTACGGGCACAACTTCGACCGGCTGGCGAAGGCCAAGCGTACCTACGATCCACAGAACCTGTTCTGCACCAACCAGAACATCAAGCCGTCGCCGTGACGCTTGCCGGCACACACCGTTGCGCCATGCGTTGCTATCATGCGCCGCATGGCCGACGACCTGTTCATTCCCCACCACGAGTACGAGATCACCGCGATTCGCGCGCAGGGCGCGGGCGGGCAGAATATCAACAAGGTGTCCAATGCGGTGCACCTGCGCTATGACGTGCGGGGGTCCTCGCTCGCCGCCGATCACAAGGACCGGCTGCTGGCCCTGCACGACCATCGCATCACGCGCGACGGGGTGGTGGTGATCAAGGCGCAGCAGCACCGCAGCCTGGAGATGAACCGCGAGGAAGCCATCCGGC
>DAIOET010000398.1:0-4351 GCA_036746135.1 Cupriavidus sp. | reverse complement strand
GCGCTCTTGCGGCGGCCAGTACCGTAATTCCAGTTACCGATCATGGATTGGCCTCCTTAGATTTCCAGCGCCTTGGGCTGCTGCGCTTCATGCGGATGCTCGGCTTCGGCATAAACCTTCAGCTTCTTGATCATCGCGTAGCCCAGCGGACCCTTCGGCAGCATGCCCTTGACAGCCTTTTCCAGGGCACGGCCCGGGAAACGCTGTTGCATCTTGCCGAACGTCGTTTCGTAGATACCGCCCGGGTAGCCCGAGTGACGGTAGTACTTCTTGTCCTGTTCCTTGGTACCCGTCACGCGCAGTTTGGCTGCATTGACGATGATGATGAAATCACCGGTGTCGACGTGAGGAGTGAATTCTGGCTTGTGCTTGCCGCGCAGTCGGCGTGCCACTTCGCTGGCAACACGGCCGAGGACTTTGTCCGTCGCGTCAATCACGTACCAGTCGCGCTTTACCTCTGCAGGCTTGGCGGAAAAGGTCTTCATGATTTTTCCTAATTTTGAAAAATGCCCGAGATGACGGTCGCCGTTTTAGCGTCCTGTCAGCGGCCGGCCCTTTGGACCTGGCCTTCCTGCTTGTATCTGCAGGCTCTCCCTGATTCTTTTTCCGGGGGCAATGACCGGAAAGCCGACGATTATACTGGGCGACAGCTCGAAAGCACAAGCAAAGTCGTGGCTTTTCGTCAAGACGAAGCGAGGCAGGGTTCGCAAAAGCGCCGCATAAGTCGCAAACAGCTATCCGGGCCTTGCAAATGACGAAAAAAAACCCAAGTCGGTTTGGACTTGGGTTCGAATCCACCAAAGGAGGAGGGTGGAGGAGACACCGGGCGATCGACGGGGCCGGTCATGGCGGGCGGTGCGGCGAGCGATTCAGGTTCGTAACCATCTTTCGCTTTCGCACTCTGGCGCGCTCTCATGCGCCGTCGTTCGATGGATTGGATTATACATACGGGCCTCGTAGATGCAAGGAAATTTGCAGTGCGAAATCGCATTTCATAATACGGGATGCGAATAAAGGCACGTGAATTTACGTAAATTCCTTTTAAAACATATAGTTATCAACAGCACACGCTGCTTGTGTTCGTGCGGCACTAGAGGAATCCTTCGGATTTTTAGGGGTAATCCCGCATCCGGAGCGTCCGGCGCGGTTGCCATATACTCGCGGAATGCAAGACGCGTGATCGCGCTGGCGTGAGCGAAAAAACACCATCAAAAACCGAGGAACGAAAAAAATGGAATGCAAAGTGACATGGTCCGGCCCGGAGGGCATGAGCTTCATCGCCCAGACCGGTAGCGGACACCTTGTGGCAATGGACGGCGCCCCGGATGGCGGCGGCAACAACCTTGCGCCGCGTCCGATGGAGATGGTGCTGCTGGGCACCGGCGGCTGCACGGCCTATGACGTGGTGCTGATCCTCAAGCGAGGCCGCCAGGATATCCGTGGATGCTCGGTCAAGCTCGAAGCCGAGCGCGCGGACAGCGACCCGAAGGTCTTCACCAAGATCAACTTCCACTTCACGGTGACCGGCAAGGGCCTCGACCCCGCCAAGGTGGAGCGCGCCATCGAGCTGTCGCATGAAAAGTACTGCTCGGCGTCGATCATGCTGGCCAAGACGGCCGAGATCACGCACACCAGCGAGATCGTCGAAGGCTGATCGGCCAGGCGGCTACCCGCCTGAGTACCATGCCGCAAAACAAAACGCCCGGCGCGATGCCGGGCGTTTTCATATCCGAAGAAGCAAAGACAGGCCGATAAGCCGGATTCTGTGCACGCCACATGCCTTTGCAGGCATACGGCGCGTGACAACCATTCCTCTAGGCCGGCCGTTACCGGACGGCTCCAGCTCCCTACCCGCAGACTCGGCGGGCCGCTTCATCGTCTGCCTATTTGGGATTGCTCCAGGTGGAGGTTACCGCGTTTCACCCTTCCCGCCAGCCGAAGCCGGCGGCAAGACTCGTCTCTGTGGCCCTATTCCGCACGTTGCCGTGGATGGCTGTTAGCCAACACCCTGCCCTGTGGAGTCCGGACTTTCCTCCCCTCGCCCTCTTGCGAGGGCAAGCAGCGATTGTCTGGCCTGCTTTGCGGGGCGCAGTCTATCACCGTTACCGATAACGGTCAGCCCTGCGCGGCGGTCCGGCGGCCAGAACGGAACACGCCGACGTCGTCGTAGAAGGCAGGTTCGGCGTTGTCATCACACCAGCCGGGGATGCCCATCACGGGCAACGGCCAGAAGCCGCGGCCGCCGGCAAGGCGCCCTGCTTCCGCGGCGCCGGCCAGCGAACTGGCCAACTGGGCATCCAGCCGATCGATCGGGGTATCGGGCGCCGCGCAAACCCACCATGCATGCGCGGTGACCGACTTGTACGGTCGCACCAGTTTTTCGAGCAGCGCATGGCCGAACGGCAGCACGGTACACGCGGCATGCCATGCGTCACGACGCGATACAAACAGTTCGCGCCAGCCGAATCCGCGCAGCGCGTCGGCCAGCGAAGCATCCTCGCTCATGAAGATCACCGCGTTTTCGTCGAACAACGTCGCGGCATCGCGCAATCCGCCACGCACCTGTCCCACTCCATCACTTGCGATGGACGCGGCCTGAAGCCGGTTCAGCAAGCGCTTGGTTTCGGGAAAGTGGAGCCAGATCAGCGCGTTGAATGCATCGTGAAGATTGTCGCGCGTCGGCACCTGGCCGGTGGCGTCGATATGGGATTCGTAGGCAACGCCCTCGGGCAGGTCGGCCTGCGGCACGAACCGCAGCGGCAGACCCCTGGCGTTACGCAGATGCGCGGCGCTCGCGTTGAGCGCCTGGCGCAGATCGCCACCGGTGAAGGCCGGGGCTGACGCGGCAAATGGCCGGAGCCACGGCCGCGTCCAGTCGATGTCAGACAGCAATGCCTCAGCTGGCCTTCCAGCGCAGCGTTTCGCCGGCGCGCAGCGGCACCAGCGTGGTCTCGCCATACGGCAGTTCGGCCGGCAGCTCCCAGTCTTCGCGGGTCAGCGTCAGCGTGCCGGTGTTGCGCGGCAGGCCGTAAAACGCCGGTCCGTTGAAGCTGGCGAAGGCTTCGAGCTTGTCCAGCGCACCGGCGGCATCGAATGCCTCGGCATAAAGCTCCATCGCGTGCAGCGCCGTGTAGCAGCCGGCGCAACCGCAGGCGTGCTCCTTCAGACCGCGTGCGTGCGGGGCGCTGTCCGTGCCCAGGAAGAAGCGCTCGCTGCCCGACGTCGCTGCCTTGACCAGTGCATCCCGGTGAACTTCGCGCTTGAGCACGGGCAGGCAATAGTAGTGCGGACGAATGCCGCCCGTGAAGATTGCATTGCGGTTGTACAGCAGGTGGTGCGCGGTGATCGTCGCGCCGATCGGGCCTTCCGCTTCGGCCACATACTGGGCGGCGTCGCGCGTGGTGATGTGTTCGAACACCACCTTCAGCTCGGGGAAGTCGCGGCGCAGCGGCTTCATCACGCGCTCGATGAAGACGGCCTCGCGGTCGAAAATATCGATATCGCCATCGGTGACTTCGCCGTGCACCAGCAGCGGCAGACCTGCCCGCTGCATGGCCTCCAGCGTGGGGGCGCAGCGGCGAATGTCGGTCACGCCGGCATCGCTGTTCGTGGTGGCGCCGGCCGGGTACAGCTTCACCGCGTGCACGAAACCGCTGGCCTTGGCCGCGACGATTTCCTCGGGCGGCAGGTTGTCGGTCAGGTACAGCGTCATCAGCGGCTCGAACGCGACGCCGGCCGGCAACGCGGCCAGGATGCGGTCGCGGTACGCGCTGGCCAGGGCCACCGTGGTCACGGGCGGCTTCAGGTTCGGCATGATGATCGCGCGCGCGAACTGGCGAGCGGTATCGGGCAGCACCGCCGACATCGCGGCGCCGTCACGCACGTGCAGGTGCCAATCGTCGGGGCGGGTAATCGTAAGCTTCTGGGTCATGGGGACAAGCACAACTTAGAGAATCAGGATGGCGCGGTAATCGTTCACATTGGTGCGCGTAGGCCCGGTCACCACCAGGTCGCCCACAGCATCGAAAAAGCCCCACGCGTCGTGGGTATCGAGCTTCTGCCGCGCGGACACACCCGCCGCTTCGGCACGGGCCAAGGTATCGGGCGCCAGCAGCGCGCCGGCGTTGTCCTCGGACCCGTCGATGCCGTCGGTGTCGGCCGCAATCGCGTGAATATTGGCCGCGCCGTTCAGTTCGATCGCAAGCGACAGCAGGAATTCCGAGCAGCGGCCACCGCGCGCCTTGTCGGCCCCGCTGCCAGGTAATGTGACGGTACATTCACCGCCCGAGATCAGCGCCACCGGCGCGGAGAACGGCGCATTGTACTTGCGAATCTCGCGCACCAGTGCCGC